>JAZLIJ010000044.1:0-22434 GCA_045617325.1 Fibrobacter sp. | reverse complement strand
AGGGCTACGCCACCACCCGGAACGATACCTTCTTCGACGGCAGCGCGAGTTGCGTGCATAGCGTCGTCGACGCGGTCCTTCTTTTCCTTCATTTCAACTTCAGTTGCTGCACCGACCTTGATCACTGCAACGCCACCGGCGAGTTTCGCCAAACGTTCCTGGAGCTTTTCGCGGTCGTAGTCGCTCGTGGTATTTTCAATCTGCTTCTTGATTTGGCCGATACGAGCCTTGATGCTTGCTGCGTCGCCAGCACCTTCAACAATCGTGGTGTTGTCCTTCGTGATGGTGATGGACTTGGCCTTGCCGAGAACCGTAACCGGAGCGTCTTCGAGCTTTGCGCCAGTTTCTTCGGAAACGAGCATGCCGCCAGTGAGGATGGCGATGTCTTCGAGCATGGCTTTGCGACGGTCACCGAAGCCAGGAGCCTTGACTGCAGCGACCTTCAAAGTGCCGCGCATCTTGTTCACGACGAGCGTTGCGAGTGCTTCGCCATCGACGTCTTCAGCGATGATGAGGAGAGACTTGCCCTGCTTTGCAACATGTTCGAGCATCGGGAGCAAATCCTTCATGGTGCTGATCTTCTTGTCGTAGAGGAGGATCATCGGATTTTCGAGGGAGACTTCCATGCTGTCCGTGTTCGTGACAAAGTACGGAGAGAGGTAACCGCGGTCGAACTGCATGCCTTCGACAACGTCGAGGACTGTTTCTGCGGTCTTGGATTCTTCGATGGTGATAACGCCGTCGTTGCCGACTTTTTCCATGGCGTTGGCGAGAAGTTCGCCGATTTCAGGATCATTGTTGGCAGAGATTGTTGCGACCTGGGCGATGTGTTCCTTGCCGTTGATCTTCACTGCCATCTTGCCGACTTCTTCGATAACTGCGTTCACGGCTGCGTCCATGCCGCGCTTGATGTCCATCGGGTTTGCACCGGCGGCCACGTTCTTGGGGCCTTCGCGGGTGATAGCCTGGGCGAGGACCGTTGCGGTCGTGGTGCCGTCACCGGCTGCGTCGCTCGTCTTGTTTGCGACTTCCTTCGCCATCTGTGCGCCGAGGTTTTCGTAAGAGTCCTCGAGTTCCACTTCCTTAGCGACGGACACGCCGTCCTTAGTGACGTTCGGAGCTCCGAAGGAGCGTGCTATCATCACGTTGCGGCCTTTGGGACCGAGAGTAACCTTGACTGCGTTGGCGAGCTTGTCGACACCCTTCATGAGGGATTCGCGAGCAGCCACATCAAACTTCAATTGCTTTGCCATATTGTTATTTCCTTTTATTAAACTTTTGCGCCTTTGGCGCCATTATAAATCTTTTGCCTTTCGTCTGTAGCGGAGCGTTCTTTCGTCTAATTACAATGTTGCGAAGATGTCGGATTCCTTCACGATGAGGTAGTTTTCGCCATCGACCGCGACTTCCGTGCCGCTGTACTTGCCGTAGAGCACCACGTCGCCGACCTTCACTTCCATGGCAACAGTTTCGCCCTTGTCGTTCTTGCGGCCCGGGCCTACTGCCACGACCTTACCCTGCATGGGCTTTTCCTTGGCGTTATCCGGAATGAAGAGACCGGAAGAAGTCTTCTGTTCGGCTTCGGCCGGCTTGACAACGATTCGATCTGCTAAAGGCTTGATCATTTTATTTTACCTCTTTTTATTTGTGAACTCGTCTGAGTCCTTTTTTTTGTTTAATTCTTCGTCCAAGTTGGACTATATTGTTTTCGTGCGCAAATTAGCAAAAAACATGCCAAGAGAAAGGCTGGGAAGTCTCGAAAAAGAGGTTCGTTTTTGCCTTTTTTTGCTTTAAAATGAGAATTTTAGATGATTGAGGTGAAACTTTAAACTGGAATGTTGAAAAATGAAACTGTTGCTACGTTTAATTGTGAAACGAAAAAACACGACCTTGTGGGCCGTGCTTTAAATTAGATGAAAATGGACTACTTGATGGTTGTTGTCAAGCGGAAGGCGAAGGCGAGATCGGTCATTTCATTTACGCTGTACATGCTCAGCTGAAGTCTAGATTGACCGACGTTCTTGTTCCAAGCGAGAGTCCATGCCCAGTCATCATAGGAGTTCTTTGGGTTCTTGTAGAGGTTTTCGCGCTTGTTGATGTATTCCCATTCAAGCATGAGGTTGCCCAGGAAATGTTTTTTCGGTCCGATTTCGAAACCGAAGTAGAAAGGCTGGAAGTAAATGCCTTTTTCGTAATATTTCAATTCCGGAGCGAGATAGTTGGACGCCTGCTTGTCGATATTTTCGTTTTCGGAGTAAACGCAGGCGTATTCACCGTAAAGACGGAAGCTCGGAGCGAATGTGTAGCTCATGTAGGCGGCAACACGATGCGTCACAAGCGCTGTATTCTGAATGACATCGATGAGGTTTGCGCGGTAGCCGACCTTGACTTCCAATGGGAAATTGAACTTCATGTCGTCTTCGATGCGGATGTAACCCTGGTCTGCTAATCCATTTTGGGTGGCGACCATGGCGTTGAACTGGTTGAGACCGTGTTTCCAACCGAATTCCAAGGCGTTGTGGCTGTAATCACGCTGCCAGAGACCACGCTTCGTCAGGTCCTTGTCAAGGTAGGTTCCGAAGTGGGTGGATTGGGACCAGTCGGTTTTCCAGTGACCGATTTTCAAGTTGATTTGATCCTTGTAGCTAGGATGCCATTTGTAGTTTACCCAGTAAAGGTCGGCAAGGATTTTGTCGTAATTTTGTCCGTCAATCTTGTTGCCGAATTCCGGGGCGAAAATGCGAAGCATGATGGTAGCGTCGAGGTTTTCGCTCTTGTACTGGCCTCCGATGTTTGCGCGAATCCATCCCTTGTCAAGGTTCGTGCTGTCGTTGCCGATGGACTTGGTGACTTCGGTTTGGACGTTGCCTTTGAGCGAGAACTCGCCATCTGCGGCAAAGAGGCTGGATGCGAAGCCCGCTATGAGGATTGCGCTTGCAAAATTTTTGAAGTTCATTGGTTATCTCCTGATTTTATGCGAGAAAAATTTAGAAATAAAGATGCTTTTTGCAAATGCCAATATGGAAAATATACCATGAATAATCTATCTTTGTTTTCGCAAGACGATTTGTTGTTTTTTGCGAGGATAATATGAAAACTTTTATGTCTACGGCTTTGGCTGTTTCCTTGGTGACTTCTTTTTCGATGGCTCAGGATTTGTTGCCGACCAAGACCCATGCTGTGCTCAATATTACGTATATCAATAATGACGATCTTCCGCATGCCAATAAAAAGCTGGTCTTTGTGGGGCAAAAAAAACGCAAAAACAAAATTACTGTCACTACGGACAAATTTGGTGAAGTCAGCTTTATGATTCCTCGCGAGGATTCCTATACGATTCTCTGTGAAAGTTTAACTGGCCCCTTTGAATGTGGCGAGACTCCGTATGTATCGCGCACGGCTAGTACGGGCGGTGTGACAGTTGTTTTTGACGATACGCGCGCAGAACTTACCGGTGTGACTTTCAAGGCTGGAAGTGCTGAACTTGTACCAAGTTCCCTCAAAACTTTGAATGCCGCTATTGCCGGCTTGAAGCTGAATCCCAAGGCGAAGATTGAAGTTGAAGGCCATACCAGCAGTGAAGGTGGTGACGAGTACAATCAGCAACTTTCCGAAGATCGCGCAAATAGCGTTCGTGATTACATGATTCAGAAAGGAATTGCTGCGGAACGCTTGACTGCCGTTGGCTATGGCTCAAGTCAGCCCAAAGGTGATAATTACACCGAGGCTGGCCGTCGCATGAACCGTCGCATCGAGCTTCGCGTGCTGAACAAGGATGATGTTGAAACATCCGAACAGTAATTGTTGATGAAGACTAAAAAAAGGACCGTTCTCATGGACGGTCCTTTTCGTTTCTTGCATAAATCTTGAAAATATTAGTTTGCTTTTCGGAATCCGTCCTCGTCGAGGGATATTTGGCCCTGTCGGAGAAGTGTCCCGAGGATTTTCTTGAACGTCTTCTTGGAAAGTCCGAATTCCTTGCGGATGGTTTCCGGGGCGGTATGGTCGCCGTAGGGGAGGAATCCGCCGGCCGCTTCGAGTTTCTGCATGATGGCGGCAGGGCTTTCGCTGTGCATGAGTCCCTTGTAGCCAATCGGTGTGAGGTTAAGCGTAATTTTCCCGTCGCTTGTGAAACGCTGGATGAAGCCCGTCATCGTGTCGCCGATGTAGATGCGCTCCATGCCCGGAGTGAGCATGAGGCGGCCTGTGTAGCGGTAATCGACGAGGCAGTCCACGTAGTCGCGGGTGACTTCGTAGGCGGCAAGCTGCACGCGCTGCCCAAGATGAAGTTCGCTTGTGTCTGTATCGATGAAACTCTTGATTTTTTCGGTTGCGACAAGACGGTTGCTCTTGTCGTCGACAAGAATGTAAACGACGCATTTGTCGCCGCGCAAAAGTTCACCGAGCTGCTGCTTGTAGGGGAGGAACAGGTCCTTGTTCAGGCCCCAGTCAAGGAACGCACCGACGCGGTTGACTTCCTTTACGGTGAGGACTGCGAATTCGCCTGCCTGTGCATACGGCTTGTCGAGCGTTGCAATGGGGCGGTCTTCGGAATCCATGTAGACGAAGACGTCGAGGATTTCTCCTTCCTCGAGTTCAAACTTGTTCTTGTTGCCGGGGAGCAAGACGCGTCCGCCTGTCTCAAGTTCCAGGTAGTAGCCTTGCGGGGTGATTTCCTCGACACATGCGCGATTGATTTTTCCAATTTCCATAGTTAAATCCAAATATAGCTATAAAACTTCGTCGATTTTTTCGTTCCAGTGATTCGTGCGCTCTTGGCAGAGGCTTCGACCTTTTTCGCAGATGCAGAGAAAGCATGTTTCGTTTACGACTTCGTAGTCGGAGCCCCCGTTGAATACGTTCGCATTTCCGTAATCCTCGCAATTTTTCCAGATGTAGACTGTGCCCTCGAATTCCTTGGATGCGGCTTTGCAGAATTCGGCGAGAACGGGCTCGGGAATGTCTTCCTGGGTGGTGACGATGATTTTCCCGTTTGCGATGGCGTTTATGCGGAATGCGAAATTGCCGAACGGATATTCAAAATGTTCCCCTTTGTCGATGTGCGCAATCTTCTTTTTGGTGATGATGCGCCCAGAAATATTGATTTCTTGTTCCATGAAAATTCTGCTGTTGAGGTTGATGTCTTGTCGTTTATTCTGTAGGCAGTTCCGTGCAGTGACTGATGAATCGGAGCGTTTCCTTTTCACCTTTTTCAGCAAGCATCTTCAATAGGTAAAGGAGTTTTTTGTAAGTCGTTTCCGTCATCTTCTCGCGGGCAGTACTCTTGGTCAGGTAGAGAAGCGGCGATTCCTGCGTGTAGTTTTCCTTGTTGTAGGTCTTGGAGGCAGCGACGCGGTCGCAGAACATTTCCTTGATGTAGCGGTCCGGCATGTCCATCGGAATGATTTTTTTTGTCGCCATTTCGTAGTCGTACCAGAATTCGAAATGGTGCTTGTTTCTGCCCTTGTGATGCATCCAGGCGAGGCTCATGCCTGTATCGCGGCGTTCCCCGTTGTTTGGCGACTCCTTGCCTGTGTAGTACTTGGCGCCTGGGATGAATTCTGTCGGCGTGTATTTGGAAAGGTCGTGGAAGAATCCCTGGAAGCCAATGCCCGCCTTGATGCAAAGTCGGACGACTTCGTGGCGGTGTTTTGTGATAGTGATGAAATGACGAATTGGGTGGAACATGACCCAATGATAGAAAAATGAATCGCCTAAGGCTATTCGTACATTTTTTCAATTTGTTCCGCGTAGCGTTCTTCGGCCTTTTTACGGCGGATTTTGAAGGTTGGGGTCAAGAGACCTGATTCTACGCTCAATTCGTCGCCGATGAGTGTCCAGCGTCTAATTTGTTCCCAGTGATTCAGCTTCTTGTTGATGCGACCGATGTGCATGTTGATGGCTTCTTTGATACGCGGCGATTGAAGAGCTGGTGCAAAAGATTCCTCCTTTGAAATTTTGAGCATGCGACGCGCTTCTTCGGGATTGAGCCATATTACTGCCGATGCAAATTTGCGGTCGTTTGCGATGACAAGTGCTTGCTCCACTAGCGGGTGGCGGCTGATTTCCAGTTCAATCGGGTTTGGACTGACGTATTTTCCGGTGCTTGTTTTTAAAAGTTCCTTGATGCGTCCTGTGAAATAGAGATACTTGTCTTCGTCAAAATAGCCCTGATCGCCTGTATGGTAGAATCCGTCTTCGGTGAATGCTTGGGCGGTTGCCTCTGGCATGTTGTGATAACGCGTGAAAACGCTGTCCCCTTTGACCAATATTTCATTGTTCTCGCCGATTTTGACATCCAAATGGGTGAGAGTTTTGCCAATGGAGCCGGGCTTGAGCGAATGTTTGCAATTCGTGGAAACGACAGGGGTACATTCCGTCATGCCGTAGCCTTCGTAGATGGGGAGCCCGATGTTGAGAAGAAACCTGAGGATAGATTTGTTTAGCGATGAACTGCCTGAAACGATGGTTCGAAAATTGCCGCCGACAGCTTCACGCATTTTCTTATAAATAAATCTGTCGAATAATCTAAAGATGAAGGTCTTGGGCTTGGACGGATCCTTGATTTTTGCGAACTTGATGGCGTCTCGGATAATCCAATTTTTTAGGCCTCTTTTCCCGTTGACGGAATCTGTCATTTTTTCATAAAGACGTTCAAGAATCCTTGGTACGACAATCATGATACTTGGCCGAATTTCGGTCATCAATGTCGAAATATTCTTTGGGTTGTCTGCGAAGAATATCTTGATTCCGTTCAACATGTAATAATAGACGGCCATTCTTTCAAAAACATGGGCGACGGGGAGGAATGATAGGCTTGCGTCCTGCTTGCGATTGAGATGGAATATGGGAAGCAGATTTTGAATTTGCACCAGCATGTTGCGGTGCGTAAGTTCGACGCCCTTAGGCTTGCCTGTTGAACCGCTGGTGTAGATGATGCTGAATACATCGTCTGAGTTGATTGTGAAAAGCTGGATATCTACCCATTCCGAATTTTCGGGATCTTCCAACAGATCGTACCCGCGTTTGAGAAGCTCGTTCCAATAAATTCCGTTTTCGGGAAGGCTTGAGTCCGGACTTATGCAAATGATTTTTTTGAAATTGGGCAGAAACTGCCTGAGTGATGAGTCTAAGTCTTCAATCTTGTCTATGACGAGGTATTCAACTTTGGCATCGTTGCATTGAAATTCAAAATTTTGGGATGAAATGTTTGGAAATAGCGGCACGACATAGGCATGATTGAGCTGTGTTGCAATGTCGGCTATGATCCAGTTGGGCGAGCTTGGAGCGATGATTCCCACTCCGTTTTCTGGTTGCACCTCTAATTCGTGTAGGGCGAGCGCAAGGGCTTGCGTGTCTGTTTTTAAAATGCCTCTTGAAAAGTGCTTCCATTCGTTTTTTTCACGCAGAAACCAGCCGTCAAAATCGCTGCGATCACAGTTGGCGAAAAACATGGAAGGAAGTGAGGTGAATTGTAACGGTTCCATGTTTTTAAAATAACATTCTATTTGGTTAAATGTTAGTCTATTATTGTATTTTCTTGTTATAATTTGGGTGTTTTTTGAATTAAAACCGGGAGAAAATCATGTTGAAAAAAATGAGCGATTATGAAAATGAATTGCTGAAAATTGCTGCTGCCGGGGGGCCTGTTACTGATGAATTGCTATTGTCGGTGCGGACGCATATTGGATTTTTTCAGCATGAGCGGATTGTGCATGAACTGGTGATGATTCTGTTTGCGCTTCTGAGTGTTGCTGGCATTCTTTTTTTTGTGGCGAAGCCTGATATAGGCGTATTTGCCTTGGATGTGCTGTTCTTTGCACTGCTGATTCCGTATATCAAACATTATTATGGTCTGGAAAATGGCGTGCAACGGCTGTACGAGGCTTACGACGCCTTGGAAAAATTGAAAAAATAGACTTCTGCGACAAATGCAAAAAGACCGTCCTTGAGGAACGGTCTTTTTGGGGAAAGTCGGTGATTGGCCGACCTCTTTTGATTTTTTTGCCTTGATTAGGCTTTCGGCTTGATGAATTCCATGCCACCCTAACGAGCGGGCACGGTTTTTGCAAAACCGTGCACTCGGATTTTTTCTTGCGAAAAAATCCTCACTACATGGTTAGACTTTCGGCGTAATCGCCTCAAGTCCTCCCATGTACGGACGCAGCACTTCAGGAATCTTGAGGGAGCCGTCTTTCTGCTGGTAGTTGTCGCAGATGCCGACCATCACACGCGGTGTGGCGAGGCCGGAACCGTTCAAGGTGTGCAGGAAGGTGTTCTTGCCGTTGACCTTCGTCTTGATGTTTGCGCGACGAGCCTGGTAGTCTTCGAAGTTGGAGCAGGAAGAAACTTCGAGCCACTTCTTTTCGACCGGTGCGTAGACTTCGAGGTCGTAGCACTTGGCGGCACCGAAACCGAGGTCGCCCTTGCAGAGTGCCAAGCGGTGGTAGGGGAGGCCGAGCTTTTCCAAGAGCATTTCGCCAAAGCGGGTCAGTTCCTCGTGGTCTTCGTAGGAGCGTTCCGGATGGGCGAAGTACACCATTTCCACCTTGTTGAACTGGTGGAGGCGGAGGAGGCCGCGGGTATCCTTGCCGTAAGAACCTGCTTCACGACGGAAGCAAGCGGAGTAGGCGCAGATGCGCTTTGGAAGGTCTGCTTCCGGAATGACTTCGCCGGAGTAGAGGTTCGTGAGTGGAACTTCTGCAGTCGGGATGAGGAACAGGTCGTCGTCCTTGTCGCAGCGGTACATGTCTTCTTCGAATTTCGGCAATTGACCGGTACCGCGCATGGTGTTACGGGTGACGAGGTACGGCGGGGTGAATTCTTCGAAGCCTGCCTTCTGGTGTTCGTCCAGGAAGAACTGGATGAGGGCGCGTTCAAGGCGGGAACCGAGGCCGCGGTAGACCGGGAAGCCGGAACCGGAAATCTTGGCGCCACGTTCAAAGTCAAAAATGCCAAGGCGTTCGCCCAAGGTCTTGTGGTCCACGCGGGCGAAGTCGTCGTTCTTGGTGTAGTAGTCAAACGGAATCGGACCGTCTTTTTCAACAACGTTGTCGCTAGAGTCCTTGCCTTCCGGAGAACGCGGAGCGATGTTCGGAACGTGCATGAGCATTTCGGTCTGCTTGAAGTCAAGTTCCTTCAGCTTCTTGTCGAGTTCGTCAATCTTGTTGCCGAGTTCGCGTGTTGCAGCCTGGGCTTCGTCTGCGTTTTCTCCCTTCTTCTTGAGTTCGCCAATCTTCTTGGACTGGGCGTTGCGTTCGCTCTTCAAGCGTTCCACTTCGGTCAAAAGCGGGCGGCGTTCGTTATCGACGGCGAGCACGTCACGGAGGCTCACGGTCGTGTATTTCTTTTCGGTTTCTGCAATATAATATTCCGGATTTTCGCGGATTTTCTTTATGTCAAGCATTGTATGCCTCGATGGAAAAATTTACGCGGTAAAGATAGTAAATAGTGGTTGGTGGTTGGTGGTTAGTGGTTAGGAATTGCTGCGGGAAATGCGTTGACTTACCAATTTAAGCTCTCTCCAATTGTTCTGCATTCCATATCGGCAATCCTGTTTACCAGCCACTGCTTACTAATCACTTAAAAAAGTGGTTGGTGGTTAGTGGTTAGTGGTTAGGAATTGCAGCGGGAAATGCGTTGACTTGTCGTTTTTGGCTTTCTTTGATAATTCAGCAGTTTGTTTAAACGATTCTGTTTACCAGCCACTGCTTACTAATCACTTAAAAAGTGGTTAGTGGTTAGGAATTGCAGCGGGAAATGCGTTGACTTGTCGTTTTTGGCTTTCTTTGATAATTCAGCAGTTTATTTAAACGATTCTGTTTACTAGCCACTGCTTACTAATCACTTAAAAAGTGGTTGGTGGTTAGTGGTTAGGATTTAGTTGTAAATTATGAGTTATGAATTATGAGAAAGTGTCAGGCGGCGCTGTCGCGATTATAAATATTGTAATTCGTACTTCGTAATTCATAATTAGTGAAAAATCCTGCTTACCAAGAGCGTGCAAGACGAGTGATGCAGAAATGAGCTCGCTCATTTCTATATCCGAGTCGAAGCGGCGGACGCCAAAGGTGTCAACCACTGCTTACTAATCACTTAAAAAGTGGTTAGGAATTAGTTGTGAATTATGAGTTATGGATTATGAGAAGATGTCTGGCGGCGCAGCCGCGATTATTATTCATAGCCCCTTCGGGGCTAAAAGCATGCAAGGTTATGAAGCGGCAAAATGCTCGCATTTTGACTTTTCATAACTGCAGTTGCAAAAGCCGTAGGCATTCAATGCTTGGCTCGGCAATGCGAGTGCAAGCGCGGCCGCGACTCTCGCCTTTTGCATTTGTGTTAATTGCACAGTTGCTCCGCTCCCGTGCCAACAGCACGCAAGGTCATGAAGCAGCAAAATGCTTGCATTTTGATATTTCATGACCGCAGCTGCGAACGCCTACGGCGTTCAATGCTCGGCTCGGCAATGCGAGTGCAAGCACGTCCGCGACTCTCGCCTTACGCATTTGTGTTAATTGTTCATTGTTAATTACCTATCGTCTAATTTTCACAGAATTTTACATGTTGTAGGCTCTTACACCGCTATTTAATTGAAGGCGTTGTGATTTTGCGTTGAGAATATAAATTGAAATTACAACACTTAATGAGATTGGGGGCGTTATGTATATAACGCTGAATTCCCTGGGAGGACAAAATGAAAACACCTTTACTGCTTCTACTGACTGCAACCATGTCTTTTGCCCAATGGGGCTTTGGTGGCGGTGGCGGAAAATCCATCAACGATTATAAAAAAGAGTCGGTTTCTGGCCGTGACATCCACGTATGGGTTCCTGCCAATCTTGCTCCAAAGAGTCCGTTGCTTCTTTCTCTGCACGGCATGGATCAGGATCCTAATTACCAGCAACAAAATACCCACTGGGAAAATGTCGCTGATACGGCTGGCTTTGTCGTTGTCTATCCGAGAGGCGGTACCGGCATGAGCACCTGGGATATCAGTGGTGACAAGGATACCAAATGGGTTACGCAAATCATCGACCAGATGGTCAAGGAATACGATATTGATACCAAGCGTGTGTATCTTTCCGGCTTCTCCATGGGCGGTATGTTTACTTACCACGCCATGAGCAAGATTGCGGACAAGATTGCTGCCTTTGCCCCGTGCTCTGGTACGAATGTGATGGGTGCTTCGAAGGCGATGCGCCCGGTTCCCATATTCCACCCGCATGGAACTAACGACGATGTGCTGCAGTACAGCCAGGTCGAAGGTTTTATAAAGAATTATCGCGACCAGTTCAACTGCCCGTCTCAGGCCGAAGTTACGAGCAACTATCCCAATAGCGAAAATCCGAATGCTACGCTTTACTCTTGGGGCCCGTGCGATGATGGTGTTTACATCAAGCACTTGAAACTCCAGGGACGTGGTCACAGCCCTTCTGCTGCTGATGTTTCCGATATCTGGAATTTTGTAAAGCAGTATTCCTTGGATGGTTCTACCGGCGGTTCTTCTGCTATCGAAGTTCTGACCGACAGGGATTCCGTGTTCAATGGCACCTTCTCCGATTCACTCAAGCTTGCCGGATGGACTTTGAACAAGAACGGCGGCGATGGCTCCCTGAAGTTTACCGACGGAATGGCTGAAATCAATGTGACCAAGTCGGCGACCAATGCCTATGACTTCCAGATGATTCAGAACGGAGTTCATTACGAAAAGGGTCAAAGCTACAAGTTGACTTTCGATGCCTATGCTTCTACGGCTAGAACTCTTGAGGTGAATATCGAGAAGGATACGGATCCGTGGACGAGTTACTTGGGCGAGGCGAAGTCCTTTGACCTTGAAAAGACGAAAAAGAACTTTGAAATCCAGTTCACCATGAATGAGGCTACTGACAAGAATGGTAGAATTTCCTTCAATGCAGGGCTTGCTACGGGTAGCGTGTTCATCGACAATGTGGTCCTTGCTAAAATTGATAAGATTGAGGATCCCAAGGGAAGTGGCGATGATGACACCAAGGCTCTCGCTAAAGGAAAAATTCAGCTGAATAGCGAAAGGACGTTCAGCGTGTACAATACGAATGGTTCCTTTGTGTGCAAGGTGAAGGGGGCTGGCTTGGCTGATGTCCAGGTGAAGCTGAATTCGATGAAACTTGACAAGGGACTGTATGTTGTGAAGAACGGCAGCTTTAACCGAATTGTTACTGTAAAATAATTTGGTTGAACAATAGCTTCCTATGAGAAGTCCATGGCGATTTTTGGCCGTGGACTTTTTTGTATGTCGCTTTGTTTTTTGAAAAAAAACTAGATTTGTTGTCGATGAAATATCGTATGAATGAAAAAGTTGTTTTAGGCATTCTTTGTCTGATGATCTCGTTGATTTTGACGGGGTGTTACAGTTTTACGGCGAGTACGCTTCCGAGTCACATCAAGACGGTACAGATTCATGAAGTCGAGGACAAGACCATGGACGCCGTGCTTGCAAACGACATCCATACCGCTGTTGTGGATATGTTCAAACGCAATGCTGGTGGTGTGCGTCTGGTGAATGAAAATGCCAATGCGGATTTCGAAATAACGCTTCTGAGTTATACGAACAAGCCCGAAAATTATAGCAGCAATAGTGATGTGGAGACTTATCGTGTGACAATCCGTGTAGGCGTTAAGTTCTACGACAATGTAAAGGAACGCATTATTTACGAGAACAAGTCCTTGTCTGCGGATGGTGCTTACGATGTGCAGGCGAATGAAACCGAGGACCGTCATGGTCAAACCCGCGCTATCGAAAAACTTCAGGATTTGATTATTTCCAACGCTCTTGCGAAGTGGTGATTCTTTCCGGGGATGCGTACCGAGATATCACTCAATTCAACTTTAGAGTTTTGTATGTGTAATGGAAACATACAAAAACGCCCAGACAATGTAGTGGAAAAACACATACGCTGTCTGGGCAGGGGTTGGTTTGGAGTACTATCAAATTAGTTAATTTGGTTCCGTTGGAACAAAAAAAAAGCGAAATTTTTACAAAAAAAGTAAAAAATGTGATGAAAATCATGTATTGCTGGGGAAAATTACCCCAAAAATTGCTCTAAAGTCACTTTTTGCTCGTTTAAAATTGCATCTGTCAGGGTGTTGCCTTTGTAAGTCAGCTTTAATGAAAAGAATGGGGTGTCGTGTTCCAGTAGCGAGAGGAATATCAAGTCCCCGTCCCAGTGAGGAAGTTCGCGCATTTTTTCCTTTTCCACCCATTCGAGGTTTCCTTCGTCGCACTCCTTGAGTGTACCGCTGAATTCAGTTGCAGTGAACAGATGCATGAACTCGGTTTGGTCCATGCCGTCGCTTATAAAAGTTACGATGCCGCGATATTTGGGATGAATCAGGGTGAGGCCTGTTTCTTCAAGGGTCTCGCGGCGAATGCAGTCTTCGGGGGATTCCCATTCTTCGAATTTGCCGCCGATGCCAATCCACTTGTCCTTGTTGATGTCGTTTTTCTTCTTTACCCTGTGAAGTAGTAGGTATTTGTTGTTTTGTTCAATGTAGCAGAGTGTCGTATTTATCATTTTGTATCCAGCTTGGTATGCAAATATAGAAAAGTGTCAAGAATAGGGGTGATTTTGAATTTATTGTTTTAAATGTGCTTTCTTTTTTCTTACTTTATGATTGTGGATTCCGCATATTATTTTTTTATTGATATTAACGTTTTTTGCATTCTCGTGATGTTTATGCTTATTTACATCATGTGCAGGGGCGTTTTATTGGAGCGGGATCAACTGTATTTCCAAAGAATGGGTCTCCTTGTCATTGGACTTTTTGTCTTGTCCATGCTATGCCGTGCGGTCGATGGGGTTCCTGAGGAAAGCGCTCGTCTTTTGAATTTGTCGTTTAATTCGATGCGTTACGTGGCGCTGATTATTTTGGCTTATTTGAGTTTCCGCTTTACCTTGAAATTGGACACCAATCATTTGGGGATGACTCGACGCATTCGTGGCATGGCTTTGGTGCCACTGGCGGTTGTCCTGTTCCTTGCCATAGCGTCCCCTCTGATGGGATGGCTCTTTTATATCGATAATCAGAATGTTGTTGTCAACGGACCTTTTGTCCTTGTGTATGTTTTGACGGTTGTCGCCTATCTGTTTGCTGTGATTCTTCGTTTCTTCTGGGTGTTTCGGTCAAAATCGGATTATTTTGAATGCCGCAAAGTTGTTGTGAATTTCTTTTTGGCGTTCTGCCTCTGCTTCTCTCAGTTAGTGCAGTTTCTTTGGCCTAGTTTGCCGTTTCTGTGTGTCGGGGTGACGTTTCCCTTTTTCCTTGTCTTTATGGAATACCAGGAGCAATTGATTTCTTTGGATCCTTTGACGAAACTCAACAACCGCAAGCAGTTCTATGGGTACGTGGAAGGAAAGTTGTCTCAGGGAAACCCGAAATCCCACCTGTTTCTGTTTGTTCTGGATTTGGATTATTTCAAGCTCATCAATGATTCGTATGGGCATTTGGAAGGTGATCGAGCGCTGATTATTGTCGCTGACGCTTTGCGTTGTGTCTTTGGTTCTTATGGTGGTTTTTTGGGGCGTTATGGTGGGGACGAGTTTGTTGCTGTGATGGAACTGCCATCTGTGGCTGTTGCTACAAAATTGAAGCATCAACTTTATGATTTTTTTGCTAACGAAAGTGCGAAACTTGACTACGTACTTTCGGTAAGTATCGGTTTTGCAGAAAATAAGGGCGAGATTGAAACCGTGCAGGAGTTCTTTGAACGGGCAGACCAGGACTTCTATCGTGAAAAGGATCTCCATCACGAACAAATGGGGGCGAAGTAGTATGTCTGAAGAAACCCTGTTGAGTGTAGAATCTCTGCTTTTTGCGATATTTATTGTTCTTTTGATAATTCTCAAGGTAAAAAATGTTGTTGGAAAATTTCATGAGCGCAGTTTGTTCATGACAATTCTAGTCTTATTCTTGTCGTCGCTTGGACTTGAACTTTCTTCGTGCTTTTTTGATGGTAGACCTGAAATATGGGCGCGTACAGCGAATATCCTTGTACTTACGTTGTACTTTATGCTTAGCATATTGCAGGCTTTTTATTGGATGCGCTTTATTTGTGCCTTGCTCGATAAAAAGAGAGTTGCTAATAAAATAATGAGGGGCGTGTGCCTTGTGCCTTTGGCTGTAGGACTTTTAAGCAGCTTCTTCTCGGTATGGACTGGCTGGGTGTTTTATTTTGACGATAGATATTTATATGTCGAAGGTCCGTTTTATTCATACTACATCCTGTGTTGTGGCGTGTATATCGTAGCTTCATTTGTGATAACCTTTAGACATGCAATTGCAAAGGAACATTTTGCTGATAGGGATTTCTGCCTTGCTTTATGCGGATTTATGCTTTTCCCTGCTATTGGCGTCTTGCTCGAATTGTTCTATAGGTTGACAACATCGTCGCAGGGGATTGTGCTTGGTCTTTTGCTTACTTTTTCAATCGTCCAGTCTCGGAAAATTTCAAGGGATCCGTTGACGGGTTTGAATAACAGAAACCACTTGCGCCATTTTTTAGAAAGCCAAATGAAGAGGGAATTTACGAAAGGGAAACTTTGCCTGTTTGTTTTGGATGTTGATGATTTTAAGCATATCAATGATTCCTTTGGACATGGTGAAGGCGATAACGCCCTTTTGACTGTTGCTTCTGTACTCAAAAAAGTGTGTGTGCCGGAAGGTTATTTTTTTGCGCGCTTTGGTGGTGACGAGTTCAACGTTGTCGCGGATATTATCGATGATGTTGACGCTTCCCTGTTCAGTAAAAAGTTAAATGACGCTTTAGTTGAAGTTTCTGCTTCACGGCCTTATAAATTGAAGATAAGTGTCGGTTATAGCTTCTTGAAGGGTAAAAATGACTCTATTCCCGACCTGTTCAGGCGTGCCGATGACAATCTCTATGAACATAAGGCTCAAATTCATGGTAATTCAGTGAAACATGGCCTGTTTAAGGTTCTCAAACATTGAGTGTATCAATAAAATGAGGTAATTGTAGTTTTTTTGAACGGAATGCTGTATTTCCTGAGAGAATTATTTATAATTAGTAATATGAAATATGGTATTCATAGTTTGGCATTCAAACAATCGGTGATGATTCTTTTGGGAATCACGATTGTCTTTGGAATACTGTATTTTTCCGTACGTAGTGCAATTGGAAATCAGGTGGCGTCCCTCCTTATGAAGCGAGGAACGGAAATTAGCGAAAAGAATTTGAACCTTATTGACAATATTTTCACGGATTCCGAAATCATTGGTGAAAATGTACGTAATATTCTAGGCAGGCAAAAGCCGGATGCCGAGCATCTTCCTAAGGTTCTTAGTGAACTGTTGATTTCCGCTCGTGAAAAGGTTCCGCAGGTAGTGGCTGTTGTTGTTGCCGTAAATCCGGAATTCTTTGGAAACGAGTATATGCGTCTTGCCACTTTTGAAAACGGCAAGGTTCAAGTTATTAACGGTGAAAATTATACGGATAAGCCTTGGTTTGAATCCGCAAAAAAGGTCGGACGTCCAATTTGGCAGGAACCATTTGTTGGAAACTTCATCAACGAGCCGATTGCGGTTTATACAATTCCCTATTATATCCCAGACAAGGATGGCAAGCTTGTCTTTGGCGGTGTCATCTGTATTGATATTTCGCTTGCTTTCCTGGACGAAAAAATTCAGTCTATCCATGTTGACAATGGCGGCTATTCCTTTGTTTTGTCGCCAAAGGGAATGGTGGTAGCTCATCCGCGCAAAGATTGGATTTACAAGGAAAATTTGGAGTCTTTAGCCCAAAAACATGTGACTTTAAATGGCTTGAATGATGCTGTCAGGAATGAAGGCAGCGGCTTGTTCATGGGAGATGGCGTTAATGGCGAAGAAATTTGTGTCTACTTTAATCAGATGAAAGTTGAAGGCTGGACGTTTGGTATTGTTTGGCCTGCACAAAAGTTCTTTGAAGACTTGCGCAAAATGCGGATGTACTTTATCAAATTTAGTATTGGCGGTTATCTCATTATGCTCTTGATTGTGCTTTGCATTTCGTTCCGAGTGGCGCGTCCCTTGAATAGGATGTCTAAAATTGCGCATGACTTGGGCAAGGGACGTTTTGATATTGCGATTCCTACAATTCCTGGACGTGATGAAATAGCTCAGTTTGCGCAGGCGTTCAACAAAATGCGCGAATCCTTGGATGAGTATGTCAGAGATCTCAAGGAAGTGACCGAGAAAAATTTCCGCATGGAAAGTGAATTGAGTGTTGCTCGAAACATCCAGTTGGGAGTCTTGCCCAAAGATGAAGATGAAGAATCGATGCGGGATGGACGTCATGAAATTGCTGCATACTTGTTGCCTGCTCGTGAAGTGGGCGGTGATTTTTATGATTTTTACTCCCTAGATGAAAATCATATTGTCATCTCTATTGCCGATGTTTCGGGTAAAGGGGTGCCGGCGGCTTTGTTTATGATGTCTGCGCGTACACAGCTGAAATCGTTGGCGCTTGCGGGCAATTCTGTTGGTGACGTGTTCAATAAGGCGAATGCACGACTTGCGCATAAGAACGATTCCGAAATGTTTGTTACTGTATGGATGGGAATTGTTGACTTACGTACGGGGCATGTGGATTTCTGCTGTGCCGGACATAATCCGCCTGTGGTTCGCCATAGAAATGGTGATGTGGAGTTTGTCAAATGCAGGGCCGGTCTCGTTATGGCTGGAATGGAGACCACGAAATATCGTGTCCAGTCATTGGATTTGCTGCCTGGTGACATACTGTTCCTTTATACTGATGGCTGTACTGAAGCTATAGATGCATCGGAAACACTTTTTGGTGATAATCGTTTACTTTCTTCCTTGAAAAAGGCGGATGGAATTCCTGTGTCCGGTTTGTGCGCTTTTGTAAAATCGGAATTGGATGAATTTGTGTGTGATGCGCCGCAGTTTGACGACATTACGATGCTGGTCTTAAAATACAATGGCCCTAATTCGGCTGGGAAAGCGTGATATGCAAAACTTAAGAAAAGAAATAACCGTTGATTCCAAAATCGAAAATGTGGAGACTCTGACCGCTTTTGTGGAAGAGGCGCTTGCTCCGTTTAATCCGCCCATGAAGGCGATGATGCAAATCGATGTCGCTGTGGATGAACTGTTCAGCAATGTTGTCCATTATTCCGGTGCGGCGCAGATGACCTTGATTCTAGAAGTCAAGGAAGATGTCCTGACAGCTTCGCTCACGTTTATTGATGATGGTGTCGAGTACGATCCCTTGACTAAAACAGATCCCGATGTCACTTTGTCTGCGGAAGAACGCGAAATTGGTGGTCTAGGTATATTCCTTGTCAAGAAGACTATGGATGAAATCGAGTATAAACGAGATGGATGCAAGAATATCCTCAAGATTGAAAAAAAATTGGGATAAACATTTTAATGAAATTGCAAAAAAAATCGCTTCATTTATTATATTTTACTAAAAGAGGTTCTTATGCAAGTACAAAAGACTAGTGAAAATTCTGTAACGACGATTGCCCTGACTGGGCGATTGGATACAATGACCGCACCGCTATTGGAATCTGAAGTACAGGGCAAATTGGACGGTGTGACCGAATTGATTTTTGATTTTGCCGAGTTGTCCTATATTTCTTCTGCGGGGCTTCGTGTGCTGCTGTCTGCGCAGAAGGTGATGAATAAACAGGGTAAAATGGTTATCAAGAACGTCTGCGCGGAAATCAAGGAAGTTTTTGAAGTGACTGGATTCTCGGACATTTTGACTGTTATCTGATGGTTAATGGCTTTCAAAAGAATTTAGCTTTTTTTAAATTCAGATCGATGCTGGCGACGGCATCGGTTTCCGTTTTTTCCTGTTTTTCGACGCTTTTAATCGATAAGATTTTGGCAGGTCGCTTCTTTGGCGAGGACGCTCTAGCTTCAATAACTTTATTTTCGTCAATTCTTTCTATTTGTTTCTGTGTAGGTTCTTGTATTGCTGTTGGCAGTCTGGTCTGCTATACTTTTAACATGGGAATGATGAAAAAGGAGAGGGCTTCCGATTTCTTTAGTCAGGGAATAATTCTATCCGTTATTGCTGGTGTTATAATTTGCTTATTGCTTTTTGGATTTCGTCAGACATGGAATCCGGATAGTATGTCTCCCAGTGTATTTGGCTACTTGAATGATTTCTCGGGATGGTTCTTTGTCTATGCGATGTTTACTCCGTTGTATATGACTTTGAGGGACTTGATTTATGCTGACGGTGATACGCTGATAACAAAAATCTCCTTGGGTGTGCTCCTTTGTGGCAATGTCCTCATTTCAATCGTAGCGTGTTCGTATATTGGCTTTGCTGGTGTTTCGTTTGGTTCTGCGATGGCGACGGTGCTTGCGATACTCACATTGTTTCTGCATTTTTTTCGCAAGAATAATACGCTGTCTTTTCATTTTCTTTTGAGATGGAGAGATGCTGTTGCAATTTTCCGCTATAGTGCTGTGGAATCGTACGAATATCTGCTGCTCGCTTTGCTGCTTGCTGTACTATGCTTCTTTTTTACCCATAGCTACGGAAGCGAAATGCTTGTGGTATTATCTATCCTGTTCGATGTGATAGAACTTTCTGTAATCTTTGGCGGTGTGTGGCAGGCGGCGGAACCCATTATCAATATTTTTCGTGGAGAGGAGAATACGCTTGGTGTTGCCAAGTTGATGAAAGTGGTGAATATCGCTCTATTAAAGGAAGGCTCCCTTTGCGCTATTCTGCTTTTTATTTTTGCACCTCTTGTAGCTAAGGTGTTCAATGTGCAGACCGAGGAATTACTGACGCAAGTTGTTTTTGCGATTCGCGTGATTTGCGTTGCTGCTTTGGCTTCATGTTTCTTGAAAGTTTATGCAAGTTACTATTTGCATGAAAAACCTTGGTTGGCGCTGTTTATTGTGTCTATGCATGTTTTTGTGAGTCCGCTTTTGATGGTTCTCCTGTTTGATGCTTTGGGTGGGCTGGATTTTGTTTGGTTTGGCTTGGCACTCTCGCCATTTGTTGCGCTGGTTGTTGTTTGCCTCTTGATTTTGCGTCGTTACGGCAAGGCTGATTTTCCGTTGCTTCTTGAAAAAGTGAACAAGAAAATTTTGATGTTCGATGCTCAGCTCACGCAGGCTGGGGTCATGGAATTACGGAATAAAGTGGGCTATTTTGTGAAAATGCATGGAATTTGTCGTCAGTCGCAGATGCGTCTGATGCTTTTGATTGAAGAGATGGGAATGCATGCCGTAACTGAAAATGCTCCTTATGTTCCGCTATGTGAAGTTACTTTATTCTTCGATGACGAAGGGGTTGTTGTTATTTACAAGGATGATGGAAAAATTTTGGACATGACCGACTTGGAACAGGAAGTCACTAACTTGAGGTCTTATGTTTTAACAAGTCTTATGGCGTCGCAGCAGATAAAGAGCTATCTGCTTACGATGAGTTTCAACCGTCTTGTATTTAAGTTCCCGCGTGATGAATCTGTCGCTTGATGTTGCTGTATGCGGCTCGACTGTGAAATGGCTGTCAGAAATCCAGCTGTAAAAGGAAGCCTGCGCCGGGTTCTTCGAAGTTGATGGCGGGTTTGACCTTGAGCTTCCATTCCTCTGCTTTTTTGCGGTATTCTTCTGCTTTTTTTTCGGGGTTGCTAGCAAGGGTCGATATTGAAATTATGAGAGAGATAACGTCCATGAGGAGCGCAATGGCTCCTGTGCCGACAAGGAAGCCTCCGGCGCCGTATCCGGGGTATTTGAGCAGGGACTTGCCGTAGTCTATGCTTAATAGTCCGATGCCTGCCGCTGTCGCAAGTCCTCCGTAGAGTGTGCAAATGAGAACGTAGCCGAGTGCTTCGTCTCCCACATCGGCGTCCATGACGTAATGCATCTCCAGTTCGTTGTAGATTGCGGCGCTATCTATTGTTATGTCGACTGTGGCGGCGTTGTCGATTGCGGTAGATGAATTTTGCGCGATTTCTTGAGTGTACATTGTTTCTTGGGCGATAGTGCTCTCGAACTTGTCCGCCCACTCGGTGTTGATCTTGGCTGTATTTTCGTTGGGGGGAGTTGCGGATGTGATGCTACAAAACAGAATGACTGTCAGGATTATGGAAATGATAAGACGCATTTTCTGATTCATTTTACGAAAAAATAGAAATTTTCATACGAAAAAATCCCCGGCGGGGATGCCGAGGATTTTGAATTTTATTGGTTTTGTTTTGAAGTCGCCGTTCTACTTCACGCCGATGAGAGACAGGTCGCGGACTGCTCCCTTGTCGGCAGAGGTTGCCATGGCGGCGTAAGCCTGCAGGGCCTTGGAAACAACGCGGTCACGAGAAACCGGCTGCCCGTACAGACCGCTCGGCCCTATAGCAAAAGAGAACCTACGATTGGTCCTCGCTCTCGCAAAAACGACCGGTTAATACCGGTCGTTTTTTAGCTCACATTGTGAACGTTAGCGCATGGCTTACTGGCGCTCTGTGAGCGCAGTAAGCTTCGGCTCAGAAATGCGAGTGCAAGCACTCGCGCTTCGTTCGCCTTACGATTACTTAAGGCCAATCAGAGACAGATCTCTTACTGCTCCCTTATCTGCAGATGTAGCCATGGCTGCGTAGGCCTGGAGTGCCTTAGAGACAACTCTGTCTCTGTTCTGCGGAAGCCATGCTTTTTCGCCACGGGCTTCCATAGCCTTGCGGCGGGCAGCGAGTTCGTCGTCGGTGAGCTGCACGTTAATGGTGCGGTTCGGGATATCGATTTCGATGACGTCGCCCGTTTCCACGAGGCCGATGTTACCCTTGTTGGCTGCTTCCGGAGAAGCGTGACCGATGGAAAGACCGCTCGTACCGCCGGAGAAACGACCGTCGGTGAGGAGTGCGCAACTCTTGCCGAGGTGACGGCTCTTGAGGTAGCTGGTCGGGTAGAGCATTTCCTGCATACCCGGGCCACCCTTCGGGCCTTCGTAGCGGATGACGACCACGTCGCCAGCCTTCACCTTGTCGCCAAGGATGCCGTTAACAGCGTCTTCCTGAGATTCGAATACAACTGCCGGACCAGTGAACTTCCAGATGGATTCGTCAACGCCTGCGGTCTTCACGATGCAGCCGTCCTGAGCCAGGTTGCCGTACAGAACAGCGAGGCCGCCGTCCTTCGTGTAGGCGTGTGCGCCATCGCGGATTGCGCCGGTAGCGCGGTCCATGTCCAGAGATTCGTAGTAGGTGCTCTGGCTGAATGCAACCAGGTTGTACTTGCGGCCGGGACCTGCCAGGTAACGGTTCTTGATATCTTCGGTAACGTTACCGCGCATGATGTCGTTAGCTTCCAGGGCTTCGCCCATGGTGGCGGCGTGAACGGTCTTTGCGTTCTTGTGGATGAGGCCCATGCGGTCCAGTTCGCCAAGGATGCCCATGATACCGCCAGCGCGGTTCACCT
>JAZLIJ010000043.1:0-14625 GCA_045617325.1 Fibrobacter sp. | reverse complement strand
CTTACCACCGATCATGATGGTACGCGGCATGATTTCCTTGCCGTCCTTCAGCTGGATGTACAGGTGAATGGCGTGGAGGATGTTCAAAAGCTGGCGCTTGTATTCGTGGATGCGCTTCACCTGCACGTCGAAGAACATGTCGGTGTCGAGGTCGACACCCTGCGTTTCCTTCAGGTACTTGGCGAGGCGTTCCTTGTTCTGCTTCTTCACTGCCATGAACTGCTTCTGGAAAGCGGCGTCCTTAGCAAACTTTTCGAGCTTCTTCAAGTCGTCCAAATCCTTGACCCAGGATTCGCCAATCTTCGATGTGATGAGATCGGACATGGCGGGGTTCGCCTTGCGGACCCAGCGACGCGGCGTGACGCCGTTCGTCTTGTTGTTGAACTTTTCAGGCCACAGTTCGTAGAAGTCCTTGAAGAGAGTCGTCTTCAGGAGGTCGCTGTGCAATGCGGCAACACCGTTCACGGCGAACGAACCCACGATGGAGAGGTAGGCCATGCGGACCATCTTGCAGTTGCCTTCTTCGATTAAGCTCATGCGGGCGATGCGGGCGTTGTCGCCAGGCCACTTCATCGAGACCATGCGGAGGAAACGTGCATTGATTTCGTAGATAATCTGCAAATGACGCGGGAGGAGCTTTTCAAAGAGGCTGACCGGCCACTTTTCGAGGGCTTCCGGCATCAAGGTGTGGTTCGTGTAAGCGAACGTCTTCGTGACAATTGCCCAGGCTTCGTCCCATTCCAGGTTTTCGATGTCGAGAAGGATGCGCATCATTTCGGCGATGGAAATAGCCGGGTGCGTATCGTTCAACTGGATGGCGACCTTTTCGGGGAAGAGTTTCCAATCGTTCTTGTGGAGCTTCTTGAAGCGCTTGATGATATCCTGCAGGGAAGCGGAGCAGAGGAAGTACTGCTGCTTGAGGCGCAGTTCCTTGCCGTTCATGGAGGAGTCGTTCGGATAGAGGACCTTGGAAATCGTTTCGGAAAGTTCCATGTCCTGCACGGCGGCGATGTAGTCACCGTTGTTGAAGTAGGAAAGGCCGAAGTCATCGGCGCTCTTTGCGCTCCAGAGACGGAGGTTGTTCACCGTGTTGTTCTTGTAGCCCGGAATCGGGGTGTCGTACGGGAGGGCCATCACGTAGTCCTTCGTTTCCCAGCGGTTGCGGAGCTTGCCGTTTTCGTCCATCCAGCTTACGACGTAGCCGTAGAACGGAATCTTCATGGCGTTGGCCGGGCGGGCGATTTCCCACGGGTTCGGGAGGCGCAGCCAGTTATCCGGCTGTTCTTCTTGTTCGCCGTTCACGATCTTCTGGCTGAACATGCCGTATTCGTAGCGGATACCCATACCCGTTGCCGGAAGTTCGAGTGTTGCCATGGAATCGAGGAAACAAGCTGCAAGGCGGCCGAGGCCACCGTTGCCGAGGCCCGCGTCGACTTCCTGTTCGCGGAGTTCTTCGAGGGTCATGCCGATTTCGTCGAGAGCTTCCGTGACGGCGCTTTCGACGTCGAGGTTCAGGACGGAGTTCCCGAGGGTGCGTCCGATCAAAAATTCGAGGGAGAGGTAATAGACGCGCTTGACGTCCTTTTCGTAGTAGGTGTTCTGCGTCTTGATCCAGCGGTCCACAAGGCGGTCGCGCACGGCATAAGCCACGGCGAGGAACTTCTCGTGGTCGGTCACCGTGTAGTTGCTACGGGCGAGCGTATGGTGGATGTGGTCGGTAAAAGCCTGACGGAATGCTTCGGCGTCAGTTCCGAGAACCGGTGCTTCAACAGTCTTTTTCGTGTTTTTTGCCATAAATTGAACCCATGGTTAGTGTTTTAAATATTACTCTGCAAAGTTTAGAATATTTTACGGAATTTGTGGAGTGTTATGTTGTTTTGGGCGCCTTCAGTGTGATATAGGTTATTCCAAAGTGGAATATCTTGGTATTTTTTTCATTACTCTCATATATTGGAGGCTGAAATAGTTATTTTAAGGAAAATAGAAAATAAAGGATTTTTATGAAAAAGACGAAGAAATTTGCGGCAAGGCTTGTAATGGGTGGGCTTTTGAGTGCTGGACTTGGAATTTTTGCTGGTTGCGGTGATGATAATGGGAACCCGAGTGTTTACCATATTGATCCGAATGCGTCGTCTGCAAGCCTGACACCCGCCACTCCGCAGGAACAGATTTCGTCTTCGAGCGTGGAATTGCCACCGACTCCGGAATCGAGCGCTACTGTTGAACCGTTAGATCCGCTTTCCAGCGCTGGCGAAGTGGTTCCCCAGTCAAGTGCTGCGGTGGAAAATCCTCCTGTGGTGACTCCGTCTGAGGGCGGCTACCTGAAGAATCCCGCTACATTGGGAATTTCGCCAGACGAGGATGGCTTCTACTATATTGCTGACGTCTACAAGGCCGTGCCAACTACCAGCAAGATTACCTTTGTCATTCGCCATTCCGAACGCCAGTCCTGTGAAAGCCAGGAATCGAAGTTGACTGAAGAGGGCATTGCGCATGCCGTGGCTCTTGGAGCAGACATTGGCGGCGACGAGCCGTTCTACTATGCGTCTACAGATTTTATCCGCACTCGCGAAACGGCGAGCAATATTGCGAAGGGCCGCGGTGAAACGGCTGAAGTGGATACCTGGGATGCCATTAACGGCGGCTATTTTTTGAAAGTGCCTAATTCCGAATTTGACACGCTTGTTGGTAAACGTGGCGGATCTTGGAAAAATCTGTCGCAGTTCATTTATGGCGCGACCATTACAAATAGGTTCGTTGCTCCTCGCATTGCTGATTTTGTCTATGACCTCATGCCTCGTGGTGATCAATTCATCAAGGAAATTGTACTTGACAATTTGGCCAAATGGAAACGTGTGAATTTCCTGGTGACGCATGATGTGCTGGTTGAGCCTTTGACTGTGTATGCTACTGACCGACAGATTGACTTGAAATTCTACGAAAGTCAGCGTTGGGTTAACTATATGGCCGGCGTGGCTGTTGTAGTTGATGAGGCTGGTGTTACATCGTTGTTCCCGGTCCGTGGTTACGAAGTGGGTTGGATTGGTCCTACGAAGTCCACTGCAACTTGTCCCGAAGATGCTGCGGCAAAGTAAGGCTTAGATTTTTTAAAAGGTTTTGCGTTCCCAGACTGAGTCTTGTGGAACGCTTTTTTATTATTTCAGCAAAAGTGAGGTCTTATGAAAATCGTACTTCTAGGTTCTACGGGGCTTGTTGGAAAAAATGTGATGAAACTGCTTGCCCGGTTGGATGAGGTGACGCATGTGTATTGCCCTGTACGCACGGAGCCTGATATGGGTGCGCTTGGTATTTTGCAGGGGTCGTCGAAGTTCCGTTTCGAAGAAATAGATTTTGGACGTTTGATGGAAAGTCTTGATGAACAGCAAAGGGTAAGTGCCAAAGTTCGCGGCTATGATGCGATGGTTTGCTGCCTCGGGACGACACTTAAACAAGCGAAAAGCAAGGCCGGACAGGAACGGATTGATTTGCGCTTGCCCCTGACATTTGCCGCCTTTGCAAAAAAACAGGGCGTCGGCCATTTTCTCTGCGTGAGTGCCATGGGTGCAAACGCGAAGTCGCCGTTCTTTTACAATCGTCTCAAAGGTTCGCTTGAAGATGGACTTACGATGATGAATTTTGAATGTTTGACTCTGGTGCGCCCGTCATTGTTGATTGGAGTTCACAAGGATAAACGCTTTGGCGAAAATCTGATGCAGAAAATTTTCGGGAAGCACTCGGAGTGGATTCCTGAGCGCCTTCGCCCTGTGCATGCGGAAACGGTTGCGGCTCATTTGGTGACGAGTTTGCTCAAGCCGCCCAAGGACCACATTTGTGCAACTGATGGCGTCAACGGAAAGCGCATCATCTACAATCGCATCCTGGCACAGACGAAAGTTGATGAATTGTTTTGAAAAGGATGTACCTGCGAAAAGTGGGCTCGCCAAGAGGACGGCTGTTATGGAAAAATTTTTTGCTGTTCTTTATTTTATGCTTAAACTTTCTTTTACGGAGATGCGTTCCTTGCCGAGGAACTTGTAAAGTTTGCAGCGGAATAGCGGAATCGTGGCGATGGTTCCTGCGGTGATGATGGCTATGATGCTGTAGGCAATCAGCGGCTTATCGAGCTCCTGCTTGAAAACGATGCGAATTAAGAGGAGAATCCACCAATGTGCTGCCAAGATGACGAGCGCATTCCGCGAAATGTTCCTGAAAATTCCTTTGATGATGTCGATGAATTTGCAATGGGGGAGTGTGGAAAAAACTTGGAATGCGCCTACGAGTCCGAAAATTCCGAAGAAGGAACTGCCGAGAAACTGCCAGAATTTCCAGCCGAGTTCGTTGTCCATGATGCTGAAATAGATGCTTGGCTTTTCCACGAAACCGTAGAATGTTAATGAAGCGATTGTCGCTGCGGCAACGATTCCGATGCGAAATTTTCTGCTTGTTTTATGCAGCGAATCGCTGGAAATAAACTGCGCCGTTCTTTTAATGAAGTCCTTGCTCAGGTAGCCGCATGCAAAAAAGAAAAGCGTCGTCACGTCGCGCTCGATGCCGAAGGGGAGTCGCACATGGTGCCTGCTCATAGTCCAGCCGATGGCGAGGCTTGCGATTGCGAAAATCGCGATGATGATTTTGCTTGAGGGAATCCTCTTGAATTTTACTGCGACTTTATCTGCAAAACTGTAGACGATATGGAATAGCAAGCTGACTGAGAATAAAGTAAATACAAACCACAGCGGCCCTGATGCAATCGAGGATTTTCCGACGAAGAAAATTTTCGCCAGGTTCCACAGGAGATAATCTTTTAAATTCTGAATGTCCGGATGAATTTTCAGAATCGTCATCTTGAGCGTATTCGGAAACCAGTCAAAATTCCAGACGACAGGGTCGATTGCCAGAAACAGAAGCGATAGTAAAATGTACGGCACCAGGAGCACTCGGCTTTTGTGGATGCAGTAATCCTTGAACTTTGGAAATCGCCGTGCACTGAAGAGAACTCCCGAGATGAAGAAAAATGCGGACATGCGAAGTGCGCTCAGATGCTCCATGCCCATGTAGATGTTTGCAAAGTACTGTTCGCAATGGTAAAGGCAGACGAGCAAGAGGACGAATCCCTTGTATTCGTCAATCCATTCGATTCTGGTTTGTGCGGTAGGCATTTTTCTGATGCAGCAGATGGCTTAGAACCATCGGCGTTCATCTTCGATGGTGGTGCTTGGACCGTGACCTGGAAAGACGATGGTATCGCCTGGGAGCGTCAGGAGCTTGCTTTTGATGCCTGAAATAAGCGATTCCTCGTCGCCGCCGAGAAGGTCTGAACGGCCCATGCTCCCTGCAAAGAGAATGTCGCCTGGGAAAAGGACGGGTACGGCTTTTGCGGCAGCAACAGTTGCATCGGCTGTGTCGGCGTTTGCGTTTTCGCAGTAGTAGGCGAGGCCTCCCGGGGAATGCCCTGCGATGTGAAGTACGTGCAGCTTGATTCCCGGAATTTCAACGGTATCGCCTTCTGCCAAGAAGTTGCCCAAGGGGCCTGCCGGCTCGTCGCAAGGGAGCCCGAACATCTGGCTCTGTTCCTCTTGTAAGTCAAGCAAAAAGTTGTCTTCTTCATGAGCTTCCGCCTTGATGCCGAATTTGCGTTCCACGAAAGCGTTTCCGAGAACGTGGTCCAGATGAAGATGCGTGTTCAGAACGCGGCGTACGGTCAGTTTCTCTTTTGCGATGTACTGCGACAGCGCTTCTTGTTCGTAGCTGTTTGATACGCTCGGATCGATGAGGATGGCGTCGCCTGCGCTGTTGCTTAGCACGTAGCAGTTGACACCGAAGGGGTTGAATACGAATTGCTTGATTTGCATAGCGCTAATATAAAAACTGTAGTGTTTGTTCTGTAAGAAGTCGTCTGCTTTGTATTGCGTTTTATATCCCGTACAAATCTTTTAGGATTTCTTCAGCGCTTTTACTTGCGTATTTTTCGGGGTCTTTTAAAACAGCTTTTTCGCCTAGGTTCCAATGGAAAATTCCTGTCGTGGGTTTGTTTTTGGGAAATGTAATGTAGTCTTCCTTGGAACGCATTACGGTTTCGTAATCCCAATGGGGGTAGAACTTTTTCATGTACTTGTCTACAAGTCGGAATGCGTCGCAGTCCTCGTTATCTAAATCCTGTGGATTTAACGGACTCATCATGACTCCTCCGCCTTCATAGCCTTTTTCATTTTCCTGCGGACTGCTGTGGACGATGATGACGCTTCCATCCTTGCAAATGCCTAGCACCAGGTAGATGTGGCCCGCGATGCTTACGATGTCGCCTGTGCGGAATTCCAGCTTGCTTGCGTTCTTGTGAGTCCATTTTCCAAATTCATAATCCGCGGCGAGCGATTTTGCCATTTTTGTTGAGTTCATCACGAAGCCTGGCTTGTCTAGGCTTGTTTTGTATAAAGTATTGTACAGGACCCAGCCCATGTAACCGGAGCAGTCTAGACCTGCATAATAGTAATCGCTCCATCCACCAAAGGGAAACGTTGTGTTGGCGCGGTCTAGGGAATCCCTGAATTCGTAATCCTCTGCGTTTTCATTGTAGAATTTTACCCACCAGTCGCTGATGCCTATAGAACGTGCCTGCTTGGAGCTTCCGTCTGTTTGAAAGTTCCAGCCGCCACCAAAAACGTACAAGACGGTTCCTATTGGCGAAAGCGCTGTGGCGATAAGATTCTTGAGAGTTCTTTTTCCGGGGGTAGGCTTGATGACTGGGGTGAATTTTACGTTTGCTTTTTCCAGTCGTTTCAAGTTGGTGATATGGTTGTTTTCTAGTGTGAGTTCGTAAGAGATTCCTTTTATGAGCTCGTTGTGGAGGGGAAATTTATCGTTGGGATTGTCTATGCTATAGGCGATTGTGTCCCCATCGACTTCGAAAAGATAGACTTGGCTGGAATCGGCAAGGACTTCTTTGCGCTTGATGGTTCCGTATTCCTTGACGCCGATGTATGAAGCTTCTATGTTGCCATTTTCTGTCGATAATTTTGGTGCATTACTTACGCATGCGCTGAGAAATATGGTTAGGGCAGCAGTCGCCCAAAGGGGTATGTTGTGCATTTTTCTGTCCTAGAAGATATTCCATTCGAATATAGTCTTTTTTGAACTGTCTGAGGAAAACAGATTGTCCATGAGGATTATTTTTTTTGTATTTTGAGGAAAAAATAAAGGAGAGAAAATGCAATCGAGATTTAAGGAAGCTCTTGTCTTGGCGCTCGCCATTCTTGGACTTGGCGCGTTCATTTATTTTGCGATGATTAATGTGAAAGACAGGGACCGCGTGGTGCACGTGCGCGGGCTTGCCGAGCGTGAGGTGCCGGCAGACTATGTAATTTGGCCGATTGTCTTCAAGGAAATGAGCAACGACTTGGCTGAATTGTATTCAGTTGTTCAAAAGAAGTCGGAGGTACTTGAAAAATTCCTTTTGGAAAATGGTGTGAAAAAAGAGGAAATCAGTTATTCTTCTCCGGATATCATGGATACGGAAGGTGAAATGTTTGATAATCATAAGCGTCCGTTTAGGTATAGTGCAACAGTCGCCTTGACTGTCGCTTCGAAAAACGTTTCCTTGATTCGTGGAATTATGGACAAACAGAGCGAACTGCTGAAGCAGGGTTTTGCCTTCACTGCAAATGATTATCGCTACAGAAAAATTTTCAGCTTCAACGGTTTGAACGATGTCAAGCCCGCGATGATTGAGGAAGCTACGAAAAACGCTCGCACCGCCGCCGAAAAGTTTGCGAAGGATTCGCAGAGCAAACTTGGCAAAATCAAGACGGCTTCTCAGGGACAATTCTCGATTGATGACCGTGATGAAAATACGCCATTTATTAAGAAAGTCCGTGTTGTTACGAATTTGCAGTATTATTTGGAAGATTAGATAAGACTAAATTCCGTAAACAAAAAAATCCGCCACAGACGTGACGGATTTTTTATGGTTTTAAGAGTTCAAGCTTATTTTAATTTGCAGGAGTTGTTGATGTTTGCTTCGATTCTTGGCTGGACAACTTTTTTGCGGTTCAAACTGGTATTGGTCTTTATGACGCCACCTTCTTCACCGGCTTCCTTGAGATCGCTGAACATTTCGTATTTGTAGAAGTTTCCGTCATCGACACCGTCGTTGGTTTCGTCAAGTGTATTGAGAAGCGCTTTCATGTCGTCGGAATCTTCAAATGCTGCTACGGCTAGATTCTTGCTGCCTGGACCGTAGAATAGAATATAGGTGCCTTCCTTGGAAATTCCGTTTTCGCCAGCGGCATCTATGATGTGCTTGTCGAGCTTGGAGAAAATGAACTTAGCCTTGATGCCGCTATTGTTCAGTTCGTTGTAGTACTCCTTCATGGCGGTAAGCATTTCGTTTGCGAATTTTTTGAAGGCTTCGGTATTCTGTTCCTTTGTAAGTTCCGGATCTTCGTACCAGTCCTGAGTTCCTATTGCGTATTCGATATCTTCCATGCTCTTGTCATCGCAGCCGAATTTGGTTGAATATCTTTTGACATCGTCGGTGAAGATTTCGTAGCTGGTCATGCCGTCGTGGTTCCTGTCGGCATCCTGCATGCCTGTATAGATGTCCTGAATGTCGGTTTTGAGATCTGCGATTGCGAGTAAGGTGTCAAAAGCGACTTTGTCCATGTCTGTGGTGGTGGATTTGGATAAGTTCTTTGTATCGCTAATGAGGCCTGCCAATAAAATTTTGGCCATCTTCTTATCGATTTTGACGCCGACTTCCTTGAAGGTTGTATAAACGATTGTGCAAGTACTGCCGACTGGCAAAATCTTGCTGAACACCATGTTGGCTTCTGTTACGGACCCGATGCCGTGGTGGTCGATGACTTGCATGATTCGAGCTTCTTTGGCGCCTGCAACAGCTTGTGCGTAATCGTTGTGGTCAACAAGGATTAATTCCTTGCCTGCTGCGTTATCCAGAATTTCTGGGATTTTGATGTCCCAGAGGTTGGCAATATATGCTGTGAGGTTGTTTGCCTTTGCTGTCATACGAGGCTCGACCTTGTAGTCGAGACTGTCCATGAGGGCCGCATAGGCGATTGCCGAGAATACGGCGTCTGCATCGGGAGACTGATGACCGATGGCGTAGACTGTATTACCTGTCCAAGTGAGAGCCTTGATTGCTTCTAAGTAGTGAAGGTTTTCAACTTGGGTGAGCGTGTCTGTTAACTTCAGAGTGTCGATTTTTGTGAGTGTATCGATCTTGGTAAGAGTGTCGATTTTTGTGAGCGTATCGATCTTGGTAAGAGTATCGATTTTAGTGAGCGTATCAATCTTGGTGAGTGTGTCAATCTTGATAAGTGTATCTATCGTTGTGAGCGTATCAATTTGGGTAAGAGTGTCAATTTTGACAAGAGTGTCTATGGAAACAATCGTATCCAACTTGATAAGCGTGTCTATCGTAGTGAGTGTGTCAATTACGGTTAGCGTATCGTACACGAACAAGGTGTCAATTTTGGCGATGTTTTCGTCGATGTCCTTGGCACTCATGGATTCGTCGTTGCTGCAACAGCAGAACGTGGCGCCGATGATAGCTGACATCATCATTGTCTTGAAAAAATTTTTCATGGAGGATCCCTTTTGTTTTGGTTATGGCTGGCTAAATATAGTTAAGTTGCGAGGTTTTCTTTGAATCGTATTCTCAATTGTATTGTTGTGAAGAAAAAATTTTTTGATTGTAAAGAAAATATTTAAAGTGCGAGGATGTTGTCTTGAGATAAAAGTAAGCTGTGGGGATGTGTGGTAAATAGAATGGATACTAAAAACAGCGAAGAAAAATTCTTCGCTGTTAAAGGATTCGTATAAAGTGTTAAAAATTGAAGCAAACTAAGATTTTGACAATCCCGTATCGCTATAACCACCAAATCCACAACAAACAATTATTCATTATTAATTGTTCATTGTTCATTGTTCATTGTTAATTGTTAATTGCTAATTGCTATTTATTCCTTGATGCTCCAGGTCGTGCCTTCCTTAGAGTCCTTGATGACCACGTTCATGGCGGCGAGTTCGTCGCGGATGCGGTCGCTTTCGGCCCAGTTCTTGTTGGCACGGGCTTCCTTGCGGGCTGCGAGAAGTTCTTCAATCTTTGCGACATCGACGCCTGCGGCGCCTTCTTCCTGCTTTTTCTTGTAGTCTTCGCGCGGTTCGTCGAGCTTGAGTCCGAACACCTTGTCCATGTCCATCACGAGGGCGGCCTTTTCGCCGTCGTCGATGTCGGATTTGAGCATGGTGTTCAAGATGCCGAGGGCGCGGGGCATGTTGAGGTCGTCGCCGATGGCGTTCTTGAAGTCTTCCTGGAAGGCCTTGGCCTTTTCGCTTGTGATGGCGGTGGCCTTTCCGATGAGGGCGTCCGTCTTCTTGTGGAGGCTCTTCAAAGCTTCCTTGGCGCCTTCCATGGCTTCCCAAGTGAAGTTCAGGTAGTTGCGGTAGTGGCTGCCGAGCGCGAAGTAGCGGTAGTCGAGCGGGTTGAATCCGCGGTCCATGAGGAGCGTGACGGTGAGGAACTCGCCGCTGGACTTACTCATTTTGCCGAACTTTGTTTCGGTGGTGCCGTCTTCCAATTTTTCTTCGCTTGCGGTGCGCAGGAATTCGCCGTGCATCCAGAAACGGCTGAACTGTACGCCGTTTGCGCATTCGCTCTGGGCGATTTCGTTCGTGTGGTGCACGCGGATGTGGTCCGTGCCGCCGCAGTGGATGTCGAGCGTCGGGCCGTTATACTTCATGGCCATGGCGGAGCATTCGATGTGCCAACCCGGGAAACCGATTCCCCACGGGCTGTCCCATTCCATGGCGCGCTTTTTGTCCTTCGGACTGAACTTCCACAAAGCGAAGTCCGTGGCGTTTTTCTTTTCGCCCATGTCGATGCGGCTTCCTTTGCGGAGGTTTTCCACGTCGAGGCGGGCAAAGTCGGCATAGCGCGGGAACTTGAGGCTATCGAAGTAGATGCCGTCTGATGTGCGGTAGGTGAAGCCCTTTTCTTCGAGGGTCTTCACGAGGTCAATCTGTTCCTGGATGTGTTGCGTGGCAGGAGTCCAGCGGGTAGGCTCCTGGATGTTTAAGCGGTGCCAGTCGGCCATGAAGGCGTCGGTGTAGAACTTCGCAATGTCCCAGACGGACTTGCCTTCGCGGGCGGCGCCCTTTTCCATCTTGTCGTCGCCACTGTCGGCGTCGCTAGTCAAATGGCCCACGTCGGTGATGTTCACGATGTGGTTCACCTTGTAGCCGTAGTAGTTGAGCGTACGGACGAGGAAGTCTTCGAAAATGTAGGTGCGGAGGTTGCCGATATGGGCGAAGTGGTACACCGTCGGGCCACAACAGTACATACGCACGGCGGGAACGCCTTCGGGAAGAGTAAACAGTTCTTTCTTGCGTGATGCGGTGTTGTAGAATTGAAGTGCCATAATGCCTCCGGTTGAATTTTGAAACCGCCTATTGCGGAATCGCGGCGCGACCTGCGCCATTTGCGCCGCAAATTTAGCAAAAGGCGAGCGTAATGGCAAAAGCATTTATGCTTTTGACATTACCGAGCCGCCCAAAATGCGTTGCGAGGTATTAGTGGATAGTGAACAGTGGATAGTGAACAGTGAATAGTGGAGAGGGGAAATAAAGGGAGTTTTTTGGCAAAATGGTGGCTTGAAAGGGCGAAAATCGATGCTTTGGGCCTATATTTTTTAGATAAATTAACCTAGCTTTTGCTTTTTTAGGCGTTTGAGAGCGCACGTGTGGGCCCAAATTGGCAAAAAAAGAGTTTTTGGGCCTATCAAAAATCCTGCCGACAAGGATTTCTGCAAAAAAAATGTGAAAACTTGATGAACAAAGTAATAAAATGTAGGCCTAAAATGAACTACAACCTCAATTTGGGCCACCAATTTATGAAAAATTGCTTTTTCTGCCACTAATGATATACATTTTGTCTTTGCAAAGGTATATCGCATCCGCAAAAATCTCAAACAGATCGTTTCGTCGCTTTGCTCCCTGTCCACCGGCAGGCTCGCGATGATGGCAACGGGGAAAAGTATTAGACCGCACAAGCCTCAACCCCCGTGCATCTTGATTCGGCAAAAACTTTTCGCATTCACAAAATGCGTCACAAGAGCAAGCAATCCTTCATCTTTCATTAAATCTGTATTTTGTTTCAGAGCGTTTCTCGCGCGCAGCGCCAAACTTTACCTTAGCCCCTTTTTGTCATATTTAATGCAGCGAACGCCCGTTGCTTTTTTTTCAACGGAATGTTCAAAATGGTGTTTTGCCTTTGATGGTTATTGAATATAAGAGTCTATATTACAAAGAAATTGGGAGATTTTTATGAGGTCAAGGAAGATACCAGTCATCGCGGCATCCGCATTTTTGTGCTTTGCTGCTTGTTCCGAAGATAATGGCGTAACTGTGGAATCGGATGTTGCTGTTTCGTCGGATGTTGAATCAAGTAGTGCTTTTGAGGCGCCTGTTGGATTTAGCAGCGCAACGGAGGATCCGACTGGATTAAGTAGCGCAATGGTGCCTACGGAATTGAGCAGTGCGACTGTGAATCCGATTGAATCTAGCGGCGCGATTGTAGCCCCTGAGGTTTCTAGCAGCTCAATTACAGCGCCTGTTGCATCTAGCAGTTCTATTGCCGCCCTTTCGAGTAGCAGCGTAGATGCCAAGGATACCACTGCCAAGGTTCTTCTGAAGCTTTCGGGAACCACCGCCACTGTGGAAAACGACAATGGCTGCGTCAAGGTTGAAGATAAGAGTGCTACCATCACCTGCCCTGGCGACTACGATATTTCCGGTGAATCTTCTGACTTCCAGGTCGTGGTGAATACTCCGGGGACCGAAAACGAGGGCAATACCGGCCTCTATCTCAATAATGCGACTTTGAAGAGTTCCAATTCCCCGATTCTTGTAAAAAATGCTGACAAGGCCGTTATCCACCTGGTAAAGGGGACAACCAATGTCGTCGAAGATGGCAAGGGAAATCATTTGTATGAGAAAAAAAGCGGGGCTCAGGATACTGCCTCCGCGGCGATTTTCTCTAAGGATGACTTGAACATCAAGGGCGAAGGCGTCTTGCGCGTCACAGGCAACTTTAAAAACGGCATCCATTGCAGCAATGACTTGAAAATCAAGAATGGCGATATCACCGTCGTTGCCGAAAATAACGGCATCAAGGGCAAGGGTAGCCTCGAAATTTCTGGTGGCACCTTGAATATCACCGCCAAGACGGGCGACGGGCTTAAGAGCGACGAATGCGAAGAAAATCCGGATGGCTCCTGCAAAAACATTGTCGAAAACAAGGGTGTTGTCGAAATCACCGGTGGAAACGTAACCATTAAGGCGGGGGACGATGGTGTCCATGCGACGAATTTTGTGCTTGTCAGCGATTCCTCTGAAGCGTCAACCATTAGGATTACTTCTACGGGCAAGGGTCTTATGGCGGATAAAGTCATTTATATCAATGGCGGAACCATTGACGTGAATGCGGAAGATGATGCCTTGCACACGCATTATCAGGTTTACATGAACGCTGGCAATGTGACGGTAAGTTCGAAGGACGACGGTCTCCATGCAGATAGCGCCATGTATCTGAAGGGCTCTACCATCAATGTCGTCACGGCTTACGAAGGTATTGAAGCTTACAAGATTTTCGCCGAAGGAGGCGTCACTTCCACCTATGCGACGAACGACGGCTGGAATGCGGCAGGCGGCGCCAAGGAGAATCTCGGCGGATATTCCATGTTCAGCGAATCCAGCGGCCATATCGTCATTAGCGGCGGTTACCACTACATCAGTTCCAAGGGCGACATGATTGACGTGCTGGATGCTAACGGCACGGCAAAGATGACTGGCGGCGTCCTGATTCTTGAAATCACCGGTCAGAGCTACGAAAATGGCATGGGCGGTGGCTTCGGTGGTGGCTTTGGCGGCATGGGCGGCGGTCAAGGCGGCTGGGGCGGCGACATGGGGGGCGGCTGGAACATGGGCGGCATGGGCGGTAGCGGAGGATGCTCCTCCAACATGGCTGGCGGCCTCATCGATACTGATGCCGGCTTCGAAATTACTGGCGGCGTGCTCCTTGCGTTTGGCGACTTCTCAACAGACATTCCTGAATGCGGCAGCGTGAGTTATACAAGCGACTACTATTATGGCGCAAGCAATGCCGCGTTCAAACCGCAATATCATGGCAGCACAATCCTCTACGGTGGCGACGTGAAGTCCGTAGCTCAAGTGGATGTTTCCGGGATGAAGGAACTCAAGTTCCCGAACGGCATGAGCTACATGTACAAGTAATTTTTCTTAGTTACACTCCTTTAAAGCTCCTCCCGAGAAATCGGGAGGGCTTTTTGCTATAAATTTGAGAATGGCTCTGTTACGCCAAAGTGTTGTTGGTAAATGACGATTGTCATAATTTGACATATTACTGATGTATATTTGCTGTATGGACGTAAAGATTCCGCAGATGGAAATTGTCAGGCAGATGATCATGGGGCTCTCCAAGAAGGAACGGAGGGCGCTGCTGGCCTCGCTTGCCCGTGACCTGCCGGAATGCGGAGCCCACTCCGGCACCTACAAGTCCATAGACGAGTTCCTGCACGAGAAGCTCGGAGG
>JAZLIJ010000042.1:0-11692 GCA_045617325.1 Fibrobacter sp. | reverse complement strand
AACGCAGGAAGTTTTTTGCGGAGAGGGCTGCGCTTTGGAATCGTATCAGAGCTCTTGAAGTTGCGCTTCAGAAGGTGTGATTCGCATCGCCGGCCAAGAGAACATATGAAGGACGATGTTGAAATAGCCGCCTATGTAGCTCGCGAAGAAGGGCGTGAGGAAGGGCGTGCTGAGGAACGCAGGAAGTTTTTTGCGGAGAGGGCTGCACTTTGGGCTGAAAATCGACGGTTGATGACTCTTCTCGCTCAGAAGGCGTGATTCGCATCGCCGGCAAGGAGAACATATGAAGGATGATGTAGAAATTGCCGCCTATGTAGCTCGCGAGGAAGGGTGCGAAGAAGGGCGCGAGGAAGGACGCGAAGAAGGGCGCGAAGAGGAACGCAGGAAGTTTTTTGCGGAGAGGGCTGCGCTTTGGAATCGTATCAGAGCTCTTGAAGTTGCGCTTCAGAAGGTGTGATTCGCATCGCCGGCCAAGAGAACATATGAAGGACGATGTAGAAATTGCCGCCTATGTAGCTCGCGAAGAAGGGCGCATGGAAGGGCGCGAGGAAGGACGCGAGGAAGGGCGCGAGGAAGGACGCATGGAAGGGCGTGAGGAAGGGCGCGAAGAGGAACGCAGGAAGTTTTTTGCGGAGAGGGCCGCACTTTGGGCTGAAAATCGACGGTTGATGACTCTTCTCGCTCAAAAAGCCTGATTTGCATCTGCAGTACAGGAGAACATATAAGCCACAGATTTAGGCACTAAATTGAAAATATCCACAGCACCTGCGGCATTCCCATGACACTCTATTCCATCCTAGGAACCTTTCTCGAATACTTCCTCCCGGCATTCAACGGATACGTCTGCAACTGGAAACTTTAATTGCTGCAAGCAAACTCGACAAAGTCGATAAAACGAAACTGCAATCATAGACCGCATATGAAAATATCCCTCGCCATCAACGGCAAGGGATAAATGCGAACCCGCATCCTCAGCAGGCTACTTCACAGCGATAGCGCTCACCTGGCCCGCGCGCTTCACGATGTAGGTGCCCGCCTTGCCGCATTTGGCCTTGACGAGCTTGTTCATGGAAGCGCCCTCGACGAGTTCGACGGCACCCATGTGCTTTCCGAGCATGTCGAATACCTGGTATGTGCCTGCATCGCCCTGGAATGTAGCGATTGTGCGGATGGCATCGGAGCCGGAGCTGCTGGAAGCTACGTCGGCACTGGATTCCGGGGCAACCTCGGAACTGGAGACCGGAGCGGAGGAGCTGCTGGATTCCTCTTCGGAGGAGCTGGACTGTGCCGCAGCAATCGTATTCGCATCCTGCATACGCAAGACGTTGAAGTCAATTTTGCCTGTAGCGCCGCCGCCTGCCTCAACCAAAAGCTTTGCCTCGTAGAGTTTCCCTTTGAAGCCATACTTTTCCCAAGCCTTCATGTGAGCCGTAATATCGATATGGCCGCACTGGCGAGCGTTACGGCGGATGCTGAAATACTGCACGAAGTCCGTGTTGTGGTCAAGAATGGAAGGGGCATTCCAGCGATTCGCCGTGTAAATATCGTAGGTATCGCCGTCCACCTGGATTTCGCCTTTTTTCTGACCGGGATTGGGCCTGCCGCCAAACCAATCATCGGTGATGTAGTATTCGGAGAGCGGCTCCTGCGTCCAGCCGTAAATGCCTATATAAGAATAGCTTGCGTTACCGGACTGCTTTGTAAACTTGTAGTCGGCAGTGATGGGGCTCAGTTCTTGGTACGTCTTGTCGCTATTGTACTTGAGACCTACGCGAGCAAGGAAGTCATTGGAGCCGTTCCATTCGGCAGAGAACGTTCCGTCCTCATAGTAAGTCATGGAGTTGTTGCCGCCCTGGTACCAAATCTCGTAATGGTAGATGGAATTGGGGATGGCGTCCTTGACGCTCACGTCGCTTTTGCCGCGGTTTGTGGTGCCCTGACCTGTGTGGCCGCCCTTTTCCTTGCAGGCATCGAAGTCATCGGCCATGGCGCTTGTCGTGCACAAGCCAAAAGCCAGAATAAGACCGGCCTTGAATAAGGCTGATATTTTTTTTCCCATTCGTTGTTCTCCTAACAGAAATGTATTTGCAAAGCCAAACGTCCCATCCGTTTGCAATTCGGACGCTATCTGCAATCCGATTCTGCGCACACACTTCCTTAATGTACATTTGTATAACCAGCAAGTGATTGTAAATTTTTAGTTGTAGATTATTTGTCCATGGCAACGCGTCCGGTTTTCAGCCCAATTTTGCTGTTTCAGTATAGATTAAAAATTGTTTAGGGGTAAACATCATATATGGTTAAAAAAGGAGTGTAGAATGGGAAATCCCATTTTTTTTGCTATGCCGTTTGCGCTAGCGGCAGTCCTTGGCACCTCGGCTTTCGCCTATACGGTGCAGGGGACAGTCACAAGCAAGTCGGACGGGAAAGCTGTCGCTGACGCATCCGTCAGCCTTCTCAAAAAAGGCAAGTCCGCAAAAACGGACAAGGACGGCAAATTCACGATTCATGAGGATGAAGAGGAAAACGCAATTCCGAGTCTCCAGGGGCAGGGCGGCGGCTTCATCAACGTAAACCGCGGCATCCTGAGCTATTCCCAGAGCAGCAACGCACCTGTCCAGGTGAAAATTTTTGACCTCGTGGGCAATCTTGTCGTGGACAAGAACCTCTACGGTTCCGGCTCCATCGACCTTAGCAAAGACATCGGCGCCAAGGGCACGTACTTCGCACGCGTCCGCGTCGGTTCCGCCATGCAGAACTTCAAGTTCACGACGGACGGAAGCTTCAATAGCAGCTCTGCAACCGACATCGCCCTGAACAAGGAAGGCGACACGGACGACCTCCAGGTCATCGCCGATGGTTTCGACACCTTGAAGGTTGCCTTGAACAATCTCGATACAATTCTCGCACTCGAACTCACGAAGACCGCGCCACAGTTCAAGTTCGGTTACGCCCTGAAGAACGACCCGACGCCAAGCAAGGGCTGCGGCACCACTTCCACTCTGAAGGCGACCAGGAATGTCGAGAACGGCCAAAAGTTCGAAATGAGAGTGGGCGGCGACAACCGCGAATTCTTCATTACGTTGCCTAAGAACTACGACAACAAGAAACCGCACAAGCTCCTCTTCGCATTGCACTGCTACGGAAGCAGCGGCGAAGACTTCGTCCACCATGCCGCGGACTACGACCATCCGACTCCGTACTACGGCCAACAGGTTCTCGACAAGAACGGCGACTACATCTTCGTTTCTCCAAACGCCGTGGGCGGCGTATGGACCAAGGGCCAGGGCGACCACGACTTCTTCGCCCAGATGCTCACCGCCATGGAAGAAAACTACTGCATCGATACCAGCCGCGTGTTTATCACGGGTTTCAGCTTCGGCGCCATGTTCTCCTACTCCCTGATGCAGGATTTCCAGGACCGCATCCGCGCAGCAGCAACTTATGCCGTCGCCGACTACAACATTTGGCTCCCGGAAGAAAAGGACCAGAAAAAGCTGCCGGTCGCCTGGATGAATGTTCACGGCAAGAACGACGGACGCTGCGACTACAACCGCGCAAAGACGAGCGCCCTCCCGAGAATTCTCAAGAGAAACGGAAAGGCTGACGCGAACGGTGACTTCACCGACGCAAGCTCCGAAAAGCCGGAAGAAGTCCAGGGCAATAGCGGGCATGTCTGCTACGATTTCAAGAATGTCGATGAACGATTCCCTGTGAAATGGTGCAGCTGGCCCGGAGACCATCAGTGGACCGCGCACGACACCGGCAACATGGGCGTCGGCTGGAACTGGGAACAGACCTGGGTTCCGGAAGAAGTGCACAAGTTCTTCGAGCAGTTCTAGTTTTTACCTTCCTTGCGCAAGTTGGCTTGACAGAGATTCTGTCAAGCCTTTTTTTGGATGACAGCGGCGAAACGTTTAGGATGACGCAGCAAGGCATGAGCATAAGGAATTATGAGATGGATTGCAGCTGTAGACCGCAAGATTCCCACCCCCACAAAGTGGATTATGGATCACTAAGCGCTAAAGGCAAGTGACCAAAGTCTTGCGCGGGAATGACGGGGAGGAGATGCGGAAGGTTCCGGGTGGCAGTCGCATGGATCCTACCGCCTTCAGCTTCGGGATACAGGGGCTAGGGTGACAAAGAAGAACGCTCAAGCTACAAGTCCCGCGCATCTCGTATCAGCGAAAAGCATCTCACATTTGCAAACGGCATCTCCGGATGCCAAATGCTCAAACAGATCGCTTCGTCGCTCCGCTCTTCGCAATGACCCAAAAGGCGAGTGTTGCGAAAAAAATGCCTGCAATTTTTTTTCATTACCGAGCCGCAGAATCATGCGCAAAGTGCGATGACGCGGTCTTCACTCTTCACTAAATCCGCATTTCCAGCCGCTAAAAATCTCATCCCTCATAATTTATAACTCATAACTAGTTATATGGCGCGGCTTGACTGCAAGACAAGAATCACCTCGTCCCCTGTGTCTGGAAACTGTCGAGATTTCTAGCTGGGGACGAGATGAAACTTTCTAATTCGCATTCGCAAAATTTTATTTGCGCAGGGCCTACCCACCCTTTAAAAATTCTACCAGCTCCTTTTCTGTAGGCAAAATCCGCCTGTAAGTGGAGTCAAAGACTTCGCGGTCCATGTCGGCAATGGCGTATTCGGCGACTTTTGCACCCTCGCAGGTGCAGAGCAGCAGTCCGACCGGTGAATGGTCACTCGGATGCATCTCGTTTTTTGCGTAGCAGGAGACGCAACCGTTCAGTTGCTCCAGATGCACAGGCTTGAATTCGCCGCATTTCAGGTTGACAAGCAAGCCGCAATGCAGATGGCGATTGTAGAAGACGAGGTCCACGATGCAGTCGCAGTCGCCAACAACCAGAAGCTTTTGCGACTCCTCGAAGCAGAAGCCCTTGCCAAGCGACAGGAAAAAATTCGCCAGACGCACTAGAGGCAGCCGCATTTCGCAGGCGCCATCGCGCAGGGTTCCACTCGGCAAAAAATTGTCCGGCATGCTGTTTAGCGAGGTACAGTTTGACGATGTGCAGTTTGGCGATTCACCGCCGCAAGCCTTTTCGCAGTCGCCGGAGAAATAAGGCGCCACCTTGTCCGCAGCCATCGAAGCCGCCATAGGCCCCATCGCGGCACTCATTGCGGCGACCCCCTCCACGGAACTTTGGATGGAGGAAACCTGCAACTCCACCAGCCGCTGCTGCAAAATCTTGCGCTCGGCAATCTGCGCCGAAAGCTCCGGAAGCTCGGCCTCCTTCAGGTAGCGCGACCGAACCTTGTCGCCCTCGCGCCACTGCAAATAATAGCGTACCTTCCCCTGGATGACCTTCCGGGTGATGGAGCCCTTCGGCAATTTTGCAATCTGCGATTCAAGCCTCTTTATCTCGTTCATAAACTACAATATAAACTACAAAATGAAAATTGTCAAGAGGGATAAATCGACATGGCAGGGGAGGACAAGTCCACCAGAAAGTTCGAAATTTTCTCCATCTCGTCCATCAACTAACGCGAAATTCCGTTTTATGTGCAAAATCGCACCTTTTGAAATTTCTTGAACAGCCAAAGTCCCTTTTTTCATTGAAAAAAGGGCGTTTTCTATCTATATTTTACGCACCCGAAACAATAACCTCAAATCAAGGCAAAACAAAATGTCAGATCGTTTTATCGTGACCGGTAACTTCACCGATGACCCGTTCGCCATCGACATGGCCCAGTACATCGGCCTCCGTGAAGATATTTCCGACGTGGTCTCTTTGAAGACTTTCGCCAACTCCGAATTCTGCCCCCGCTATGTGCTGGACGCCGACGATATCGAGCATATCGGCCACCGTCTCGAAGGCAAGATTGTCTTGATTTGCTCCGTCTCGAACCACGAACGCAGCCGCAACGACTACGCCATGCGCAACTGCATCCTCGCCCGCGCCGCCAAGGATAACGGTGCCGAACAAGTCGTCCTCGTTGAACCGGACCTCTTCTACAGCGCCCAGGACCGTGGCCCGCACCGTATTGGCGACCTTGAGAAGGATCGTAGCGTCACGGACTTGAAGAAGTTCGATGGCCAGGCCTTCACGAGCCTCCTCTACGCCGAACTCTTGAAGAAATCCGGTGTCGATGCCGTGGTTACTTGCCACAACCACTCTATCAAGGTGCAGAACCTCTTCAACGACATTTTCGAAGGTCACTTCCACAACCTGATTCCGACCGACGTCTATGCCCACTATATCAAGAACAGCAACTTTGTTCAAACTGGCAAGGACGGCAACAACCTCGTGATTGTCTCCCCGGACAAGGGCGCACGCCCGTTCATGAACGCCGTTTACGACGCACTCCAGCTTCCGGAATGCAAGCGCGTGGTGATGGACAAGGTCCGTACCGGCGAACGCGAAATCAGCATGACCTTCAACCCGGAACTTTCCGACATCAGCATCGAAGAAATCGAAGGCAAGGACGTAATCGTGTTCGACGACATGGTGCGTACCGGTACCACGATCGTGCAGTGCTGCGAACACATCAAGAAGGGTAACCCGAACCGCGTCTGCTTCGGCGTCACCCACTTCCACACGAGTGCCGAAGCCCGCGAAAAGCTCAACAGCCCGGCCATCGACGAAATTCTCACGACCTCGACTCTCCCGGACATCATGAACCGCGACTGCCAGGGCCGCCTTCGCAAGAAGCTTACGGTGCTTAAGCTCGGCAAGTGGATTGCCCGCCACGTGATGCAGATGTACGGCATGGACGATGGCCGCTTCGAACGCGACTTCTACAAGATTGACATGAGTTCCAAGAACCCGCGTTGGCCGCCTGTGTTCTTCTAATCGTCGATATTCTTTCATATCGAAACGCCCTGGATCCTAAAATCCGGGGCTTTATTGTTTATGGGGGTGATTTTCCATACAGTAGCGCACCAGGTGCCCTGACAGGTATTGCTTTTTTCATCAAAAAACTTATTTTAAAATTACAAAAATAATACAAGGTGGAATATTATGGAAAATCTCGGGGCCGTACCTCTTTCACCGAACATTCTAAAGCAATCCACGATCGGACTATGGGCAATCGAAATGGACGAGGGCTCGTCTCCAAGAATGTACGTGGATGAAGCCATGCTCAACCTTATCGGCCTGAACCAGCGACCGTCACCCGAAGAGGCCTACCTTGCCTGGTACAACAACATCGACAAGGAACACTACGAGCAGGTAAACCTGGCCGTACAGAAGATTTCATCCGGTGAATTCGCCGAAGTACAGTACCCGTGGCACCACCCGAACGGAAGGACGCTATTTGTCCGCTGCGGCGGAACCCGAAATTTTGACTACAAGAGAGGAATCCGGCTCGAAGGCACGCACCAGGATATTTCCGAGCTTCTGCACATCCAGAAGAATGCAGAAGCGGAACTCCGCTTCGAAAAGGAAAAAAACGCCCTGAACGCTAAAATCTACGAAAAGGCGATTCTCAGCAAGGCGTTCAGCTACTACAAGTTCAACATCACAAAGAACAAGCTTATTCCGCCAATCATGATTATACGTGACGGAAAAAGCGAAGACTACACCTCGCAGCTTGGCGAGACAAACCTCGACTACAACGAGGAAATGTGCAAATTTGCAGACAAGTTCGTCTGCGAGGAATTCTGCGACAGTTTCAAGAAGCACACTTCTACGGAATATCTCGAAAAACGGTTCAATAGCGGCAACTCCATGCCCGAGTTCATCTGCAAGGTCCAGCACCCGGAATTAGGGCTTCACTACAGCAAGTACGTGACGTACCTCTCGGTTGACGATTCTACCGGGGACCTCATGGCGGCAACAGTCGCCTTCAACACGACCCAGCAGCTTGAACAGGAGAACGCATTCCAGAGCAGCATCGACATTCTCTATTCCGACAAGGACAAGAACCTCGCCATCGCCGATTTGCTGGCCACCATTGCCAATTTCTACCAGGCGGACAGGGCGTACATTTTTGAATCGGACAAGAACAAGACCGTTCTCAACAACACGTTCGAGTGGTGCCAACCGGGCATCAAAAGCGAAAAGGAGAATCTCCAGAACCTGCCTTTCGATGCGGCCCCCACATGGAAGGAGGCTTTTGACCGCGATGGCTTCGTCTATATCGATTCTTTGGACCAGAACATCGACAAGAGCTCCACGATTTACAGCATCCTGGAGCCGCAGGGGATTTCGAGCCTAATCGCCGTTCCCATCGTATCCCAGGAGGACAGCTTCGACTTCATCGGAATCGACAACCCAAAGATGCACCGCAACAATCTGCTCTTGCTGAAATTCGCAGGCGGATTCATCAGGGAGGAGATGACAAGGCGAAAGACCGTGAACGAAAATACAGCCGTCATGGCGTCCCTCGCCGCGGACTACACCTGCGTTTTTCTCATCGACCTGGACACAGACGAGTTCAAGGCTTACCGCTACGAAGAGGATATCGTCACCTTCTTCCCGAACAAGTCCTTTGAAAACTTGAGCTACACGCAAGCCCTCCAATATTTCCTCAACCGTCTTGTACCCTCGGAAGACCAGGAAAAACTTCGAAAGTTTACATCCATTGAGAACATGCGCGAAGCGCTTTTGAAAAAGAAAAGCACAACAATCACATACAAATGCACTTACAGTGGAAGCGAGGAATATTTCGAGGCAAAGATTGTAAAGACTGAAAACGTAGACGAGGAGCCGCACCAGGTTGTGCTTGGCTTCATGAACATCGACCAGGAAGTCCGCAACCAGAACGAATACAAGAAGAATCTCGAAGACGCACTCTCCGTTGCCCAGTCCGCAAACCGCGCAAAGACTTCGTTCCTGAGCAACATGAGCCACGATATCCGCACCCCGATGAACGCGATTATCGGCTACACGGGACTTGCGCAGAAATACATCAACGACAAAAATCTGGTGTGGAACTATCTCGAAAAAATCGGGCAATCCTCAAATCACCTGCTGTTGCTTATCAACGACGTGCTCGACATGAGCCGAATCGAGTCTGGAAAAGTGTTCCTGGAAGAAAAGGCGGAAAACCTCTGCGAAATCATCGATACCATCAGGGACATCGTGCAGGCCGATGTGCGAAAGAAGAATTTGCAGTTCTTCGTCGATACGATGAACGTGAACAATAGTGACATCGTCTGCGACAAGCTGCGCCTTGTGCAAGTTCTCTTGAACATCGTCTCCAACTCCATCAAGTATACGCCAAGCAATGGCGTCATCTCCATCCGCATCAAGGAGGAAGATGTTCAAAAATCCGACTACGCCGCCTACGAATTTTCCATCAAGGATAACGGAATCGGCATGAGCGAGGAATTTCTGAAGAATATCTACGAACCATTTACGCGGGCACGTAACTCCACGGCAAGCGGCATTCAGGGGACAGGGCTTGGCATGTCCATCGCGCGAAGCCTCGTGCGACTCATGAACGGCGATATCCAAATCAACAGTTCGGAAAACGAAGGCACCGAGGTCATTCTCAACTTCGAATTCAAGCGCCCTAGTGCAAATAAAGTTTTAGAAAATAAGTCAAGTGATGAAAATACGAACTTGGCCGGAAAGAAAATTTTACTTGTAGAAGACAATATCATGAACAGGGAAATTGCCATCGACCTCCTGGAGGACTTGGGAATGATTGTCGATTCGGCAAACGATGGCGTTGTCGCAGTCTCCAAGCTCTCCACAGCGACAGTCAAGCCCTACGATCTCATTTTCATGGACATCCAGATGCCCATCATGAACGGCTACGAGGCGACCAAGGAAATACGCTCGTTGAAAAACATCGAAATCGCAAATACACCTATTGTCGCCATGACAGCGAACGCCTTCGAGGAGGACCGGAAGACGGCGCTCCTTTCCGGAATGAACGAGCATATTTCCAAGCCCATCAACGTGAACGAAGTCAAATCCGTTCTCGATAAATTGCTATGTTCGCCAAAACAGGCGACGATGCAGAATGTTAAAATTACAGCATAAGGACACAGTGCGAAAACACTCAACACGGGATTGATGAATGAACCAGGATACACTTAATACAGCATCTCTCGCAACCCCTAAATCTATGAACGGCGAAGAAACCATTTTATACGCTTGCTTTGATTCCATAAGCAAGGATAAGCAGAATCTTGAAGAACTGACAAAAGCCTACGCAAAGCTGAAAGAAGAAAACCAGGCGCTCATCGCCGCACGCGACGCAGCCATTGCCGCAAGCGAATCCAAGTCCACATTCCTATGCAACATGAGTCACGATATTCGCACCTCGATGAATGCCATCACAGGCTACGCCGAAAAAATCGTAAAGCACCGCGACAACCCGGATGCCGTCATGGACTCCGTACTCAAGCTGAAGAAATCGAGCAACCTGCTACTGAATATCATCGACGAAGCTTTTGAAATTTCCGAAATCGAAAGCGGAAACGCAACTGTCAACAGCGAACCGTTCGACGTAAGAATCGGCCTTGCGGACCTCGTTGACATGATTCTCATGCTGCTCGAAAAAAAGCACCAGACACTCGAAACGGACTACTCCATCAAGGACCATTTCGCAAAAATCGATTTCCAGCGCGCAAAGAAAGTCATTTTCAACATCCTTTCCAATTCCATCAAATATACGCCTAACAGCGGCACCATCTGCTACAAGCTGGAGCAGCTGGAAGACTTGCCCGATGGTCGCATTCAGTACCAGTGGACCATCAAGGACAATGGAATCGGTATGAGCCAGGAATGTGCGAAGCACGCCTTCGAAAGCTTCAGCCGCGAACAGGACCCGGCTATCAAGGACCGCGAAGGAAACGGGCTCGGACTCGCCGTAAGCAAGAAAATCGTGGAACTGATGGGTGGCCACATTGAACTCGAAAGCGAGAAAGGGAAGGGTACGACCGTCCGTTTTACAATTCCCTGCGAACGCTGCACCGAAGGCGACATTAAGCACGTCGGCAATGCTGCGGAAACTTCTGTTTCAAAAAGTCTCATCGGCAAGCGCATCCTGCTCGTCGATGACAACATCATGAACCGCGAAATCACAACAGACGAGCTCCAGGATTTCGGCCTCGTCATCGATACAGCGGCAAACGGCCTCAATGCCGTGGAGCGCATTTCGAAATCGGAACCGGGCGACTACTCGCTTATTCTCATGGACTTGCAAATGCCTATTATGAACGGATTCGAGGCGACGAGACGCATCAGGGCGCTTCCGGACAAGGCGCTAGCGAACATCCCGATTGTCGCCATGACGGCAAACGCTTTCGAAGAAGACCGCAAGCAGGCTTTCGAAGTCGGCATGGACGAATACTTGACTAAGCCTGTTCTTGCAAGTGTGCTGCAGAAGGTTCTCAATCTGTACATCTGCCAAGTGTAATTTAGTGAACTGGGAATAGTTTTTGCGGCTGGTAACGCTTTCGCATTCGAGATGCACGGGATGCAGCTGGGGATGTGGGCTTTCGCATTCGAGATGCGCAGCGGAATCGCAGTTTGAAGCCAGGGACACCAGCCAATTCGAGAAAATGCGCTGTTTAGCTGGTGGATTAGGGGATTTTTGGCGCTACGGAACCGTGGTTTGAGGCTGGGGACACCAGCCAATTCGAGAAAATACGCTGTTTAGCTGGTGGATTAGGGGATTTTTGGCGCTACGGAACCGTGGTTTGAGGCCGGGGATGTGGGCTTTCGCATTCGAGATGCACGGGGGAAAGTGGTTGGTGGTT
>JAZLIJ010000041.1:0-21011 GCA_045617325.1 Fibrobacter sp. | reverse complement strand
TGATTTTCTAAAGTCTTGGTCCTGTTTTCCGTAAATTTGACTTCCAAGAAACTTTCTTGGGCCGTCACAAAGCACATCTCCGATTCCTTCAATCTTCCCGGAAGCTTCGCTGAGTTTCCGTCCCGTTCAAGAGTTTTTTTTATTTTCAAGCTCTCGTTCGAGGGTGAGGACAAATATAGAATAATAAAAAGAAAAAGCAAGGCTTTTTTGCAAAAAAAAATCATTTTTTCTTTAATTTTTTTATTCTCATTTTAAGCTCAATAAAATTCCATGTTATACACACATTATGCACGAACCTAACAAACAATTACGCTTTTTAATTTGAATCACATTCCTTGAAATAAAGGCTAAAGTACATTATTCTCATATACGCTATTTTCCTTTTCCGAAGGAAGGAAGGCATCTCTATCTATTGAATTCTTTTCGCAACATCTATTTGACACAGCGCATTTCTATATCGCCACATTAAGTCAATCAACCTTTTTTTCATCAACGCGTACACAATATTTACACATAAACTACTTCGTAAACGTTTAAAAAAGATAACGACATTTGGGATAGTGAGGTTATACACATAATGTATATTTGTTTTCGGAGGCTACATGAATCGTTTTCTACTTGTATTGTTCACCGTTTTCGCATTAGCATTCCTTGGATGCAAGGAAAGCGAAAGACATATAGTCGTCGAATCCCGATTGACTTCAAAGAGCGATTCAATTTCATTCATTCAAGACACAGGCAACTATATCATTATTCACGATACGAGTGTCGCAGAAAGTTTGTTCAATGAAGACACATTGAATCTGTCACAAGGCGGATTCACTTCGTATTTTAAATCTGAGTCCCAAAAGCACGGAATATTCCCCAAGAAAATTTTCTTTTCCTATTCCGACAGCACAAAACCATTTGTCAAGGATTATTCAGAGCCATCTTTTTTCAGAACGGTCGGATTAGCTTATGCAAAGCACTATTCATTGGAGATTAACCCCGACGATATCTGGCTTCTGCTTTTGGACGGGATTCGCATTCACGTCAAGGTGAATCGCGAAAAACTAAAGGACCGTTTTGTAGGGAAAGATACCGATACAAACATCGTCATTGTCGACAACTCACTTTCGCTTGAATCTACAGAATTGCAATGGAATAATGTCATAGTGAATCTTTTCGACGAACTACAGAAAAGAATTCCCAAAGAAACGGGAGCCCTCTTGGATACACGCTTTTCAACGACATCCAGTACAGATTACAATGTGTCGCGAACAATGGTTTTGTCCATTGCATCTGAATATTATTCTTACGAGGTTTACACTTTATGCGGCATTCCCAGTATAAAAATCAATGGAACCAAGGCAGACTGGAATCTTCTAAAAGAGCGATTCAACATGCTTGCACAAAAGCTTGAAATGACCTGGTGGTCAAATAACGTCAACCCTGTTCTCGATGAATTCATCAGGGCCTTTGACAATAACACGAATATTGACTTCTGGAAAGGAATTTATAAATATACAGAAGCAAAAGGGTGCGGAGAAGTTTCAACCTTTAATGGATGGGTTTCAAAATTCATACCTTACACAGAAAAACACAACAAATACACTCAACGAACTATCTGGAACGAGGATATTCCCATAGACGAAATTCCGAAAGGCATTAACTCTTTTGACATCAAATGGCACTACCTTAGCGATAACATACCATTAAAACTCTTTACAGGTTTTGTAGGAACACAAGTCGATGTAAAGCATAGTCGCCTCAAGGTTTCCCGCGGCTATGCCCTAATGATGTTCTGCGATTGGTGCACAACAAAAGTATCCAAGGATTATATCCAAGGCAAGCCTTATCAGTTACACGAAATGATTGCCATTGCTGATTCCATGAATGTGTACGGGCGAAAAGGGCTTTCCTTTGCAACAAAGAATAGGGATATTCTGGATGAATACGCAAAGGCAAATGTATTGGAAAGAACAGAAGAAATTTACCAAGGTGTTTTTCAGTTTTATGACCCGTTTAAAAATGAGCCCCCCAAGCTCACTGTCAACTTATATAAAAATGGTGAACTCATAGACCATGTTGATTATTTTGGGCATGGGTTCAAAACACTCCAATGGTATGGATTTTTCAAAAGCACAAAACTCTTGGAAAAATTCTTCACAAAGAAAAAACTTCTACTTAATGAAACAAGCGCCGAATTCGCCTTCGAAAAGAAATTGCCGAAAATAAAAATCAATTACAATGCTGAATCTTTTGTTTTAAAAGATTGGGACGAATTTGCACACCGCGTTGACAACCACGGCATCCTTAACATGAAGATACTTTTGAATTATTATTTGCAAAAATTCTGCGATTGGTGTTTACAGCGAGCCTATTATCGCAATTACAAGACAGGTGAAGAATTTGATATCAATGCCGAAATCACCTTCAACGAAGACGGAACCGTTTCGGATGTGTCTATTGAAACGGGAGACTCCACAAACCAAACATTCTTGAGCGAAGTGAATAAGATACTTCGTCACATTTGGATTTCAAACGCATACATCTTTTGGGAGAATGAAAAAAAAGATACACGAGATGTTGTCGTAAAGTCTTTCAAAACAAAAATCAAATTTAGACAAAAAAAAGATTAGAAACCTAGCTATATAAACAGACCGCCGCCAGGCTCCTGGAAGTTTATGAACATACAAAAAAAGACCTGCATCGCAAGTCTTTTTAAATGTTACAAAAGGAATTATGCAATCACAAGCTTACCTTTTGCCGCACTTGGTCTGTACCGACTTAAGTAGGTTCTGATAAGCAGCCATGCATCTTCTGTGTTCCTTGGAACCCTCGGTGTAATCGTAACATTCGCCAAGTTTCTTATAGGCGAGTTCCTTTTCCTTACAGGGGCGAGGCTCACTCTTCAATTCAGCGTTATTCACAGCGGGCTTGACAGGTTCCTGAGGACTAGACTCAAACGTTTCCTTAGGAGTTTCCTCGGGCTGGTAAGTGAACACAACTATTTCGATTCGGTTGTTCTGTTCACGGCCATCCGGAGTATTATTCGATGCAACCGGTTCCACGCCACCCTTGCCCGTTGCAAGCAGAAATTCAGACGGAATTCCAGCCATGGCCAAGTAGCTTTTCACTTCGTCGGCACGCTTTTGCGAAAGCTGCTTGCTCTTTTCTGGGCGATCCAAATTGTCAGTATGCCCAACCACTTCAATCATCATGTCCGCATACTTGCTGGCCAAATATTCGGCGGCCTTTTTCAGCTGGTTTACGGCACCAGATTCGATTCGATACTGACCAGGGCGGAATTTTACTTCCTTCAGGACGAACTTTTTCTGCACGACCTTCTTGCCAACCGGCTGTAAAACCTGCGACACCTTCTTTGCAGGCTTCTTGACAGGATCATGGAAACCGTCATTTTTCACACAGCGAATCATATTCGGATAGGAATTGCCTTCCTTGTAAATCGGATCCGCTTTTTCCTCATTTGCCTTGTACATCCAATCGACATAGACACGGCTGTTGCCATTCATCGTAGAAGTCCAATAGCCATGCTTGTAATCCATGTTCATGCTGCACGGGTTTTCCTTTGTCCCATGAGTCTGTCTCAAGCGACGATCATTCGAATGAATATCAGATGTTGAAGCCACCATGAAGAACACTTCAAATTCTTCCTTTTCTGGCACATGCCAACCATCGGGGCATACAAAATCCACTTTCTTCTCGACGACTTCGGCATGTCTTTCCACAAGGAGATTTTCGGCCATCCACTCGCGCTTGCCAATCTTCAAAGTGCGGTATTCGTTGCCATCCTTATCGGAAACCTTGCCGAGTTTTTCCTTGCAGCTCGCCCCCCAATCCTGAATGCAACGAACCGAGAAGGCGCTCTTCTTGCTCGAGGGGTAAGAAAGACTTTCCATCTTGCCACCCTTGAACACCATGGCGTCGCCCTTGTCGCCTCTAGCGTTAGCAAGCCAGAAATAGGCGCGGTCACCCATATCGTAGAACTTGCCATCATCGGCGTAACGTTCGCCACCATTTAAGGCACTAAAGTTGTTGAGGTTGAAGTCCTGATAATTCATGTCGTCGCTATCCGGGAGACTCCAACCGTCGGGGCAGACGCGATTAGCCGCTTCCCACGTATAAAGGCGCCCATACGTATCGCAATTGCGGTCATCGTCACCATAGCAATAGCTGTCGATGGCGCGATAGTTCAAGTTTTCGGCCATCCAGACGCGACTTCCAATTTTGACCGTGCGGTACCTTTTGCCATTGCGCGTATCAACGAAGGAATTCGGATCGTTTTGGGCTGTCCCATGACTGACCGAAGCATTTTTAGCTTCCAATTCGCGGAAACGCTTCTGTGCAGCGACCTCACCTGGAGAAGTCGTGCAGTCGTAATTTGGCGGAAGCGAGCCAAAATAATAGTTCATCTTGTCAGGAGTTTCCCAAAATTCCCGAGTGCCCATGACGGCCCGCAAATATTTTTTGGGGAAAATGTTACATCTGTAAAGTGTTTCCACACATTGGCCATTCACCTTTTCCGTACGGAACTGTTCGTCCATATCGGGGCAGCGCCAAAAGCAGGAATTGCCGGAAACATCGCTAAAACTGCATACGGTCACGCTCTGGTCCCCCGAACCAATGGCAAAAACGGATGGCGTCACAAGGGATAAACCAAACATAGCCACGGCGGCATACAATTTTTTCATCGAAACTCCTTATCAATCAACAGGTATTTACCAATTATAGTGAAATTATTTTCTTTTGTAGAAATAAGGCTTTTTTATAATGATATTTTTTTAATACTTTCTCTTTGTAAAGCCCATATTTACGCAGATTCTTTACAAAAAATCCCTAAAAATAAGGCTTTGACGACGTTTTCACTTAAAAGAATGTTTTATTTACTGAACATTTTAGCAGCGGTAAAATAATGAACAATTAACAATGGATTGCGCGGCAGGAAATGCTGATTTAGGGAAAGTTTAAAGTTCAATTATGAGTTATGAAGTATGAATTATGAGATTGGACTTTATGTGCGTCGTCATCCTGGAGCGTAGCGATAGGGGCCGAGAAGAATGATGTGTGAAAGGTGAAAAATTTTTTTGTGAGTGGTTATGAAGCAGAAGTGGGAATACAAGAAGCTTGGGGATGGGTGAATTATGAGTTATGAAGTATGAATTATGAGATTGGACTTTATGTGCGTCGTCCTGGAGCGTAGCGATAGGGGCCGAGAAGAATGATGTGTGAAAGGTGAAAAATTTTTTGTGAGTGGTTATGATGCAGAAGTGGGAATATAAGATGCTTGGGGATGTGTGCTCTGATGAATTGGGCAAGACACTGAATCATTCTAAGGATACAGGTTCTTTACAGCCATATTAATGTGCGATTAATGTACAATGGGATTATATTGATTTTACAACATTAAAGCAAGCTCGCTTTGAAAAGAATGACAAAGAACGATATTCTGTTATGCAAGGAGACCTTCTCGTTTGCGAAGGTGGCGATGTTGGAAGAGCCGCATTATGGACTGAACCCGAACCGATGCTTTATCAAAATGCATTGCATAGGTTAAGATTCAAAAATTCGTTTAATGCTCGCTTTTATTTGTATTGTCTGAAGGAATTAAAGCATAAAGGAATTTTAGATTCGTTGTATGCAAAAGGTGTTACTATAAAACATCTTGTCAAGTCTTCTTTAATGAGCATTCCTGTCCCTGTTCCTCCGTTGGATGTGCAGGAGCGGATTGTGGCGGAGTTGGATTTGCTGACGGGTGTTATCGATAAGCAGAAGGCCGAACTCAAGGAGCTCGATACCTTGGCCCAGTCCATCTTCTACGACATGTTCGGCGACCCCATCGAAAACCCGAAGGGGTGGGAAATACGTCACTTTGATGATATCTGCGAAGTGACATCTAGCAAACGAGTATATCAATCGGAGTGGCAAAAATCTGGCATTCCTTTTTTCCGAATTAGTGATTTTGCAGAACTTGTGAATGGTGAAGTAGGAAAGGTTGATGCTGAATTATTCATTTCTCAATCCAAATACGATGAATTGAAACAAAATAATCAAGTGCCATGTGCGGGAGATATTCTTGTAACTGCTAGGGGTACACTTGGAACTTGTTACGTTGTCAAGTCGAAAGATTACTTCTATTTTCAAGATGGGATGATTACGTGGCTAAAGAATGTTAGTCAAGATGTAGTACCGCTGTTTATTGTATATCTATTTAAGGATAGTTCGTTTAGACGGCAAATTGACAAAAATCAAACAGGATCGACTGTTGCATATCTTTCGATATCCATGTTGAAAAAATTTGCTATTCCCGTCCCTCCTCTCTCCCTCCAGCAATCCTTCGCCGACGAGATTGCCACCATCGAGAAGCAGAAGGCCGCCATCAACCGGTCCATCGCTGAAACCCAGAAACTCCTGGATTACACCATGGACAAGTATTTCGGGTAGGCAAAATATCAAAATTAAAAGGCGTTTTTCGGCAAAATGGTGGCCCAAAAGGGGAAAAATCAATAATTTGGGCCCACATTTTTCAGACAAATTAACGTATTTTTTATTTTTTCAGGCATTCGAGGACACACTTGAGGGCCCAAACCGACAAAAAAAGAGCTTTTGGGCCTACCCAAAATCCATCCATCAAAAATTTCCACGCAAAAAATGTGAAAAAACAATAGACAAAGTAACAAAACATCATCCCATAATGAACAAAAACTTCAATTTGGGCCACCAATTTATGAAAAAAGACGCTTTTTTTAGGGCCAAATAGATGAAAGACGAATGCAGTCACGGACGACACCATCCGCTGATTTAACGCGGCATGCGCAAACCAGATTGTTTCGTCGCTTCGCTCCCTGCACGCTGGCGGGCAGGCCTATCTGCCGACAGGCAGGCTCTCGATGACGTAAAGAAATAAACTGCGGCAAAGCCGCCAAACTTCATCTCATAATTCAAAATTATAAGCCCCTAAGCCCTAATAGGCTTCATTCTCCCTAACCACCAGCCACTAACCACCAACCACTTTACTATCTTTCCCCCCGTATTTTTATTGTACAGTAAAAACGGGATTTTATCCCATAAGGAAACACTATGAAAAAGATTCTGTTCCAGGATACCTCGTTCCGCGATGGTTTCCAGTCTATTTTCGGCGCACGCGTGTTCATGAAGGACTTCATGCCGGCTGTCGAAGCTGCTTGCCATGCAGGCATCACTCACTTCGAAGCAGGTGGCGGCGCTCGCTTCCAGGCTCTTTACCAGAACTGCGGTGAAGACGCATTTGACATGATGGACGAATTCCGTCGCGTCGTAGGCCCGAAGGCTCGTCTCCAGACGCTCGCCCGTGGCATCAACGTTGTCGCCCTCGCTCCGCAGCCGCGCGACATGATCAAGCTCCATGCCCAGATGTTCAAGAAGCACGGCATGACCCGTATTCGTAACTTCGACGCCCTGAACGACGTGAACAACCTCATCTACTCCGGCAAGTGCATTACCGAAGCCGGTCTGGAACACGAAGTTGTGGTCACCATGATGGAACTTCCGCTCGGCTGTAAGGGCGCCCATGACCCGGAATTCTACGAACGCATCCTCCGCAACATTTTGGACGCCGGCGTCCCGTTCGCCTCCGTCTGCTTCAAGGACGCTTCCGGTACGGCCAACCCGTCCAAGGTTTATGAAACCTTCAAGCGCGCCCGCAAGCTCCTCGGCGAAGATGCAGAACTCCGCATCCACAGCCATGACACCTGCGGTACCGGTGTGGCCCAGTACAAGGCAGCTATCGAAGGTGGCGCAAATGGCGTCGACCTCGGCCGCAAGCCGCTTTCCGGCGGTACGGCTCAGCCGGACCTCTTCTCCATGTACCACGCCTTGAAGGGCACCGACTACGTTCTCGCCCTCGGCGAAGACGGCATCGTCGACGACAATGCTATTCCTAAGCTCATGGAAGCAAACAACGTCGCAGTCGAAGGCCTCAAGGACTACAACTTCCCGCCTGAAGCACGTCAGATTACGACCGACGTTATCTTCAGCCCCATGCCGGGTGGCGCACTTACCGCCAACACCCTCATGATGCGCGAAAACAAGACCTTCCACCTGTTCCCGAAGGTTATCGAGAACATGAGTGAATGCGTCCGCCGCGGTGGCTTCGCTTCCTCCGTGACGCCGGTTTCCCAGTTCTACTTCCAGCAGGCCTACATGAACACCCTGAACCAGAACGCTGGCCGCGACACTTGGTTCAAGATGACCGAAGGCTACGGCAAGATGCTCCTTGGCTACCAGGGCAAGACGCCTTGCGAACCGGATCCGGAACTCGTGAAGATTGCAGCAGACCAGCTCGGCATGAAGCCGTTCAAGGAAGCTCATCCGGGCGTGCAGTGCGCAGAAGAAATTCTCGAACCGGGTATTCCGGCCGCCAAGAAGCTCCTCGAAGAGAACAACCTCCCGGTGACAGACGAAAACATCTTCATCGTGGGCTGCCTCCAGACGAAGGCCGGCAACAAGGGTATCGAATTCCTCAAGGGTAACCGCCACATTGGCGTGCCGAAGAAGGACCCGAACGCAGCTCCTGCTGTGGACACCAAGAACATGAAGGCCGGCGCCGCAAGCACCTACCGCATCGCCCTTGGCAACCAGAGCTGGGATGTGCAGGTTCAGACCCTCAGCAAGTAATAGTTTTAAACGCTATTGAAAAGAGCCTCGGACAAAAGTCCGGGGCTTTTTATTTGGCAAAAGTCTCGCCAAGGCGAAAAACAACAAGTCAAGTTTCAAACAAACTAAGCTTTATCATTTTTCACGATAGTATGGATAAAAAGTGTAAAAAGCATTATTTTATCCGTATATTCAAGCAAAAGCGCAGCATTTCAAGCTGTCGAACCTCCAAAAACGCATCAGCAACTCCATGTTGACTGTCAAGGTCAAAACAGCAAAATGTGTTCTACATCAAAGCCGCGCCAAAAACACTTTATATATTTATTAAAACGTAAATACGCGGATACTTTTCCAAAATCTCTTTACTATATTGCCGAACATGAGCGAAAAGCATCCCCTTTATTTTACGATTCACGGCCACTTTTATCAGCCGCCGCGCGAAAATCCATGGACTGGAGTCATCGAGAACCAGCCCAGCGCACGCCCTTTCCACGACTGGAACGAACGCATTGCAAACGAATGCTACAGTCCAAATTCCGCAAGCCGAATTTTAAGCAAGAATGGACGCATCGTAGACATCGTCAACAACTACGACTTCATGAGTTTCAACATGGGTCCAACGCTCCTCGGCTGGATTCGTACAAACACTCCTGACACCTACAAGCGCATCCAGGAAGCGGACAAGCGCAGTGCGGAACGCATGGGCGGTCACGGGAACGCCATCGCACAAGTTTATAATCACATCATCATGCCGCTCGCCAGCGCCGAGGACAAGCGCACTCAAATCCGCTGGGGCATCGAGGATTTCAAGTTCCACTTCGGACGTATGCCCGAAGCCATGTGGCTTGCAGAAACTGCTATCAACTTTGAGACCGTCGTAGAACTCATCAAGGCGGGCATCAAGTTTACCATTCTCTCCCCCACGCAAGCAGACAAGTTCCGCAAATTCGGCGACGAGGAATGGACAGGCTGTAGCAACACAGACATCGACACGACACGCCCCTACCGCATCTACCCGCGCGACAAGGACGGAAACCTCGTCTGCGACGGTTATCTCGACGTTTTCTTCTACAATCCGTGGCTCAGTTCCGCAGTCGGCTTCGAACACCTGCTCCGTGACGCAGGAACGTTCGGACGCCGCATCGCAAGCGCCTGGGACGAAAAGCGCAAGGAACCGCAGCTCGTAAGCATCGGCACTGACGGCGAATCTTACGGCCACCATGAACCTTTCGGCGACATGTGCGCCGCCTGGCTCTTCAACCGCTACGCCCCCGAACACAACATGGTCCCCGTCAACTACGGCTGGTACCTGGAGAAGTTCCCGCCCGAATACGAAGTACAACTCAAGAACTTCCACAGCGAAGGATGCGCCTGGAGCTGCGCCCACGGCGTTGGCCGTTGGTACCGCGACTGCGGCTGCTCCACCGGAGGCGGCCCCGACTGGAACCAAAAATGGCGCACCCCGCTCCGCGACGCCTTCAATCACTTGAAGCAGCTCGCCGACGGAGTCTTCGTCCGCGAATTCGCGCGACTCTCCTCAGTGGACCCGTGGGACGCGCGTAACAACTACATCCAGACGCTCGTTGACCCGAAAAATGAAAAACGCAGGGAAAAGTTCCTCGCCGAGAACATTTCGCATCCGGACAATCCGGATGAAAGCGCCCGCGCACTCCGCCTGCTCGAAATTCAGAAATTCTGCATGTTCAGCTACACAAGCTGCGGCTGGTTCTTCAACGATTTGGAAGGGCTCGAACCGGTGCAGAACATGCGCTATGCGCTTCGCGCTATCGAGCTTCTAGAGCCGTTCCTCCCGTTCGGTCACAACATCAAGTGTGAACTTTTGAGCATTCTCGCCCGCGCCACAAGCAATGAGCACAAATGGAACGGCGCCGAAGTATTCACGCGCTATGCTGAAGACGATGTTCCCGTCGTTATCAAGCAAATGGCGGAACGCGCTGCCATTTACCACCTTGAACTGGAAGAAGACTACCTGAACAAGGATTCGCGCATCACGGCGACAAAGATTTCTTCAAGGAGACGCCAGACTCTAGTCCGTGCAACCTACGAAGACAAGCGCATCAAAGAATGCTGCGTCACGACAAACCTGGTTATCACCGATTCCCTCGGTCGCATCAACATTGTCGTAGGTATGGGAGAAGTCGAACAGAATGGTCTCAAGTTCGTTGATGACCCCAACATGGCAACAGAAGCGCTCCACCAGATGTATCCTACGGCCTACGTAGTCCGCATGCGCGACCTCATGAGTGATTCTCTCAAGCGCATTAACATGCTCTTGACGCAATCCCATCTTACGAACATCACCAAATCTTTCTCCAGCTTCGCCTTGAACCACGGACTTTCCATCGACAGCCTAGCCGACCCCGACCACACTCTGCCTGACACGATGCGCAAGATTCTGACGCTAGAAATCAACGCTCGAATCCACCACGCAGCGCTCCAGCTTCTTGACGAGCCCAGCAAAAAGCTTATCGCAGAAATCAAGGATCTTGTTGACGAAGCAAAAGCGGTGAATACGAAATTCAGTTTCGGCGGTACCGGACGCATGTTCTTCAGAAAGCTTTCCGCTTTGATAGAGCTTGTCTCGAAGAAATTTGACGAAGAGACAGTCACCTATATCACGGACCTCATTACCGTAGCCGACTGGCTTATGCTCTACATCAACAAAACCGCCCTCGAAAACCAGGTCTTCGACATCTACAAGGCATACGCCAAGGATCCCCACGGCAAGCTTGCTGGATTGAAGCCTATGTTCCAGTGGCTGAATTTCGAAGTGGAACTCGATTAAAACACACCCGCTTTTTGTCAAAAACAAAAAGCGGGTATTTTTTTCACACTCTACACCTTTTTTTGTTAGTTTTGAGAAAAGAGGAGAGAAGAGATTATGGCAAACGAAGATTTTGAAGACGTCCGATTACATACGACACAGGCCTTCGAGGCAATAGAACGCGGCTTTGGCAGGCTCAATCGTAAAATTAGATACCTTATACGGTTTGTCGTTTGCGGGCTCTTTTTCTTTGCAGGCTTTGTCACTTGCAACATCAAAAACAACGTACCGACCGAAGGTGTCATCGAAAAAATTGCGGCTCAGCCCGACCTCACCAACAAATGCAAAGGCCGTTACGATCGCCCCATGGAATATGCCATCATGCACGAATGCGTATTTTCAAAAGGCACCCCTCGCAGCGAAAAAATGCTCCTTGACCGTATCAACTACTGCTCCTGCGCCTTGGAGCGTGTACAAAAAAATAAGCCCTACCAGAAAATGTTCGAAAACAACCTGGTGGACTTTACTTTCAAGATTCGCGAAGAGAACCTCTGTAGAGACAACAAGCTTCCGCCCGTTCTCGAAGAGGAAACTAAAAAATAAGCATTCCGTCGCCGTAGCTGAACAGTTTCAGCTTGTTCTCGACAGCCATCTTGTAAGCTTCAAGCGTATTCTCGCGACCGTAGAATGCGGAAACGAGCAAAATCAGCGAACTCTTCGGCCAATGGAAATTGGTGAGAAGTCCGTCTATTAACTTGTACTTGTATCCCGGATAGAAGAATGCGTAGGTGACGCCCTTTTGCGGCTTCAGGAACCCATTCGCATCTGCTATCGTTTCGACAACGCGAGTGCTCGTGGTGCCGACCGTTACAATGCGGCCACCTTCGCGCTTCGCCTTGTTGATAATGTCGGCATTTTCCTTCGTAAGTTCGTAGTGTTCGCCGTGCATCTTGTGCTGACGGAAATCCTCGACGGAAATATTCTGGAAAGTGCCGGGGCCCACATGGAGCGTAACTTCGGCGACATAGACACCTTTCGCCTTCAAGTCCGCAAGCATCCGCTCGCTAAAGTGGAGGCTTGCCGTAGGGGCTGCGACAGCGCCCGCATACTTCGCAAAAATGGTCTGGTACGATTTCTTGTCTTCTTCGTCATCGGGGCGGTCGATGTAGGGCGGCAGCGGCACATGCCCCTGTTCGTTCATCACCGTTTCCATTTCGGCAGGAGTCTTCTCGAAGCGGATAACGCGATTGCCATCCTCTTCGTGCACTTCCTCTACGAACGTGCGCACGCCGGCAATCGTAAGTTCGCGCCCCACCTGGAACGCCTTGCCCGGATGCACCTTCGCTTCAAAGCGCGCCTCGCCCGATTCAGACGGATTCAGCGCCTGCACCAGAAGCACTTCCACCTGCCCCCCGAACTGCGTCTCGCCATAAAGACGCGCCGGAATCACCTTCGTATTGTTCACCACGAGGCAGTCTCCCGGACGGAACAAATTAACAATTTCAGGAGCATTCAAAATGCGACGTTCTCCACCGTCACGCGGGCAGTGGAGAATATGCGTCTTGCCCTTGCCTGCCGTACGGGAAGCAATCAGTTCTTTTGGAAACTCAAAATTATAATCTGAAAGACGAAAATCCATTTTACGCCTTCATATCCTTCAACGTTTTCTTGAGACGCTCAATCATTTCCTTGCGCAGGGATTCCGGCTTCAAGATTTTGACATCCGGCAAAACGCCCATAAGCCAAGTCTTGAAATCAGGGGAAATACGAAGTCTCAAATTCACAATTGTGTTCTTATCCTTGTCTTCAAGAATTTCCGCCTTCGGAGAAAAGCGAGACTTTTCAAACTGAGTTTTGAGCCATCCGGAAGTAGGCTTAATCAGCAAAGAAACTGTTTCGGGTTCATCAGCCGAAATCCATTTGCCAAAAGCGTACCTGTAATGTTCCGCCACATCGAACGGTTCAAGCATCGTACTGCAAGGATTCTTCGTTGCAATCATGCTCACGATATTTTCCACAACGAAATTCTTGTAAACTTTCGTCTCTGCATAAGTTTCGTCAGCCGCAATGAGGTAAAGCGTATCTATGCGCATGATGAGTTTTACAGGACTCACCTCATAAGATTTATTTCCACCGTTTTGAGCGGTTCCCTTGTACATAATTCGAATTTTAAATCCTTCGCGAATGGACTTCAAAAGTCTAGACACCATCGCATCTTGTGCCTTGTGGTCGCAGAACGGGCCATAGTCCATGATGTAGTTCGGGTCAAGCGTAATCGCCTCCGCCTTGAATCCATCGGGATCAGTCACCTGCATCGAGCCAATGATGCTATCAATCAACTTGCGATTTTTTAAATCGGCAGGAGTCGTATCGGTAAGCGTTTTCTTGACGCGTTCCAGTTGACGGACGATTTTTTGGTTGTAGTCCGTTTTTTCAGGAGTCTGAATGACATAAAAAGTTTGACCATCCTTTTTGAATTTATGCAGGCCACAGTTTTCTTGCTGCAAAGCATCAAGGTGTCTAAAAATCGTTCTCGGGCCACATTCCAAGGCATCAGCCAACATGCTTACGGTCATCGGGAAACGCAATTTATTTTTTATGTTGTTTATTTTATCATAACCAGTAGCCATCACAGCTCCTTGTCGTTTATGGTTCAATTCTCAGCCGATTTTCAATTAATGGCGACATGACCATCACCATCATTATAAAAAATGCCAGTTTTTTTTGCACAAAATTTTTCACATGTCCTTCAAGCAGGAACTTGTTACGTACAAATGCAATTCTAAAAAAATTTCCTTTCATTGTAGAGGAGAGACTGTTGCAAACCTTGTCGCAAATTTCGGCATATTTTCGCGAACTCGGATGCATCGAGAACTCAAGGGCGACAAGACCTTTCACAGCAACAATACTATTCTCCAAATCCTTCGGGTACAAATTTTCAGCATAGCCCAGTGAAACCTCGGCTTTACCATACCTCACCTTTACGCCGCAATCGAAAATATGCAATTCATGCACATCCAGAATATGCCAAATTTCACTTTCAATATCTTCATCCGAAACGTATTCATCACAACGAACTTGCAACAAATTCACGCAGCCACGCACTTTGCGAAGTCCGGCAAAGCAAAATTGAAAAGTTCTCTTTACAGATAAGCTACTCACCCATCCCCTAAGATAAACAATTCCTTGTCCCACTTCAATCGTCACATTCTTAATATCATCTGGATACCGCGATTGCAACCTATTTTCTGCAATTTCTGTCAAAAGCTCGTTATCCAAATTCTGCGCCATCAAAGGAAGCGTAATAAAGACGACGGTTCCATCACGAAGCTGTATCGCTAATTTATCTTGAGCACCATCCTTGACGCGACCGACCGCTAAGCCAAATTCCCTACGAGGTACATGAAAAACGCGGTCGCCCATCAACGTATTTACACCTTGAGCAGGCAAAAGCCGATAACCATTCGGAGCCTCTTCATCTTGAATCACTTTCTTGGGGCCTTCGAATTTTTCTTCAGGCATACCGGGATAATTGTAGATGACGATTTCCTTATCCAGCGACTGCAAGAAGCTCTTGACCACGCAAGGGTGCTTCGCCTCTTCAAAAAAGAGCCAGTCCCCTGGATGGATTCTGTTCTTTCCGTAGATTTTCGCATATTCGGGATTGATTATATCCCTACGGCAAAATGCAAACTCCTGCGAGAACGCCACATAATAAATGCGGCATTCATCACAGCAACAGAGCAGCGGGATATCGGGATTCATGCCCCCATAGGTGGAATATTTTTCCATGGCAAAAATCCCATGATTTGTCACGCGCGAACAACGGCGACAATAAAGTTTTTGCGTATAAAGCCTATGAGGAAAATATTTTCTCACATGAATTCCGTATCAGCCACGAACCACAGCTTACTCGCTTAGCCCATCAGCGGGAGAGCGACATTGATGCGGCGGAGTGTTTCTTCCTTGCCGAGGAGTTCGAAGAGTTCCCAGAGGCCAGGGCCTGCGGTAACGCCCGAAACAGCAAGACGCGGAGCGCCAACAAGGTCGCCCACCTTGCGGCCAATGCGTTCGGCGAGGGCGTAAAATTCCTTTTCAATGACAGGCGTCTTGAAGTCTTCGATGGAGGCAAGCATCTCGCGGACTTGAGTAGCAAGCGCCTTGGAGCCTTCACCGAAATGCTTCTTCATGCCCTTTTCGTCGTAGGATTCCGGAGCCTTGAAGAAGTACGTAGACATTTCTGCCAAGTCCTGCACAAAGTGGGCACGCGGCTTGAGCTGCTTCACGATTTCCAAAAGGCGCTCTTCCGGTTCGTTCGAAATGTCGAAGCCCTTCGCTGCAAGGCCTTCCTTCATGATGCCAAGGAGCATGGCGTCGTCGCACATGTGGATGTGCTGGCCGTTCATCCACTGGAGTTTCTTTTCGTCGAAGGAGGCGGACTTGGGATTGATGCGGTCCAGCGTGAAGCATTCGCACATTTCCTTCACGGTCATGACTTCGCGGTCATCACCCGGATTCCAGCCGAGAAGTGCCAGGTAGTTGACGAGAGTTTCAGGCAGGTAGCCGAGATCGCGGAAGTCGCCCACGGATGCAGCACCCTTACGCTTGGAAAGCTTACCGCCGTTCTTGTCGAGAATCACCGGCAGGTGGCACCATACGGGAGGTTCCCAGCCGAAAGCCTTGTAAAGCAGTTCGTGCTTGGGAGTAGAGGAAATCCATTCGTCACCGCGGAGAACATGGGAAGTGCCCATCAGGTGGTCATCCACAACACTTGCAAAATGATAAGTGGGGAAACCGTCGCGCTTGATGAGAACCAGGTCATCCAGCAGTTCGTTCTGATAGGAGATGTGGCCGCGGATCATATCGTCGAATTCGGTGACGCCAGTTTCGGGAACCTTGAAGCGGATCACAGCCTTTTCGCCGGCAGCAATGCGGGCCTCGGCTTCTTCGCGAGGAATGTTGCGGCAGTGACGGTCGTAACCGGTCACGGAAACGCCGGCCTTTTCCTGTTCGGCACGAACTTCCTGGAGACGTTCTTCGGTGCAGGAGCAGTAGTAGGCGTCGCCAGAGTCCAGCAACTTCTTGATCTGTTCATTATAGATGGAAAGACGTTCGCTCTGGAAGTAGGGGCCGCAATCCTTTTCGCAACCCGGACCTTCGTCCCACTGGAGACCAAGCCACTTCAGATCGCGCATCAGATCGTGAAGTGCGGTTTCGTTATAGCGCTTGCGGTCGGTATCTTCAATACGGAGGTAGAAGGTGCCACCCATGGCCTTTGCAAAGAAGTAGTTGTAGATAGCGGTACGGGCTCCGCCAACGTGGAGGTAACCGGTAGGGCTAGGTGCAAAACGCACACGGACAGGACGCTTTTCCTTACAGCAATCGCACATATTAATTTCCTTGGTTAAATTTTTCTATGACAGAATTTAGCAAAAAGAAAAAGGGAGACACAAAGTCTTCCCTTTCTCTACTGTAAAAAAATGACGCTATTTTTACTTCACGTTCACACGCTGGGTCTGTGAACCGACGCGGACCATGTAGCTGCCAGAGCGGGGCAAGGCCACGCTGAAGTTAGCGGATTCCACGGAACCGGTAGTCATGACGCGACCCTGCATGTCGAGGATAGCGTAAGCGGAACCGATACGGGCGCCAGCGATCTGCAGGTTGCGACCTGCAACAGACAGGCTAAACTGCGGAACAACTGCGGTGGCAACGATTGCCTCGGTCTTGCTGGAGGAACTGCTCTTGTCGTCCTTGGCGCTAGAAGAACTGCTTTCAGTATCATTGCGAGAACTCGAAGAGTTCGTGGCAGCCTCGCTGCTGCTAGATTCTGCAATCTTTTCAAAGTTTGCCTTGTAGGATGCGGCGGCGGTTACCTTGACCTTGCGGGTGGCGGAAGCCTTGACGTCGTCTTCCCAGTTGGAGAACTTGTAGCCCTCGGCGGCGGTAGCAACCAGTTCCACTTCGGTACCGTATTCATAGGTGCCGGCACCCTTCACAGAACCCATCTTGGAATCGTTGGCGGCAACAGCAATTTCATACTTGTTGACGGTCCACTTTCCATAAAGTTCCAAATCTTCATTCACTGCTGCGGAGAAGTCGTAAGCGGATTCAGCATCCTTCTGGAACCAGCCCGCGAAAGTGTAGCCTTCGCGCTTTGCAGGTTCTGCAGGGGCGCTCACGGCCATGCCGGAAGCAACCGTCACAACATCACCCACCTGCACACCCTTGTCATCGAAGAAAGTGATAGTGTACTGAGACTTCAGCGTGAAATTGAAATACGGAGAATATGTTAAAACAGTACCAACTTTAGATCCGTTGATGTATACGGGAATTTCGTCCTGCTCCGTGACCAAAGTCAACGCATTCACAAATTCTGCTTCGGTACATTTGCTAAAGTCACGAACCAATGTATAAGACAATTGATAGGATTTACCCACCTTCAAGTCAACATCAACAGATCCAGACACCCAATCCTGAGGACCAGCCATGGGTAGCCAAGATCCTGTGCTATAGCTGTAAATCATCTCTCCAATTTTGCAGTTTCCAGATTCATCAAAAGAATTGCAATTTGCCCAAAGGATGTTCTTTTTTACAGATACACAAGACGCAGCATTTGTCGAAACAAGTTCCACATCGCCACCTACGGCATAGGTTGCAGCCAACTGAATTGACAGAATCTTTGTACTATCCAAAACAGCCTTGTAGGAAACGTCTTCTGTTGCAGGAACAATCATCGGGCTCCATTTCACGAAATAGTGATACTTCTCGGTATCTTCCTTAACAGACAAAGACGGAGCTTCGGGAATTTCTCCGGCGGCAGCAAGTTTTGACGAAATCTTTTTGCCATCAAAATCAAGGAATGTGATGGAATACTGAGGCAACGATCCCAGCGTGAAATTGAAATACGGAGAATATGTTAAAACAGTACCGATGAGAGATCCATTTATGTAGACAGGAATATTTGATTTGACGGAAACAAGAGCCAACCTATCCACAAATTCCTTCTCGGTACAATTAGCCGGTTTAAAATTCAGACCATATTCCAACTGATAGGATTTATCAACCTTCAAATTGACATCGCCGGTACCAATCGGCCAATCCTGAGGGCCCTGGTCAAGCATCCAAGAGCCCTTACTATACTTGTAGAGCATTTCGCTTGCCAGGCAAAGTCCATCTTCATCATAGGAATCGCAGTTTGCATTGAGGTAACGTTTTGTGATAGTCACGCAAGAAGCGGCATTTGTCGAAACAAGTTCCACATCGCCACCTACGGCATAGGTTGCAGCCAACTGAATCGTGGGAAGTTTTTCGTCAGCAACTTCCACATCAAACTCATATTCAAAACCGTTGTTGTAAACGCCATCGTTATGTTCAGAAAGGAGCATACGTTCATTCTTGACGCCATTTACATAAACAGGGATAGCGGTACATCCATCAAAATGAAGCTCAGATTCGTCTGCGCAAGTCCACTTAATGGTCTTGGCCAATTCATCATTTGCGCAGTCTCCGTTGGTATTCAATGTGACGTCAAAAAGCAAGGTATGAGCACCGCCACTTAACTTAACCGCAGAATTTGAACTATAGCTAAAACCATCCAAGGATTTCTTGGTGACGCTTACGCAAGACGTCTTATTTTCAACAGACAAGGAAATGTCGCCACCGGCCTCGTAATCTGCAGCCAGGTACACATTGAAATCCTTCTTTACGCTATCCAGAACAGCCTTGTATGTTGCATCTTCGGTAACGGGAACAATTTCCGGGGTCCACTTTGCGAAGTAACGGAATTCTTCAGAATCTTCTTTGACTGTTAAAGACGGGGCTTCGGGAACGTCTCCCGCAAAGACCACTTTTGAGTTCATCGGCTTTCCATCATAGCCAAGGAATGTGATTGTATAAATTTGAGGAACCGGAATTTTCACATTGTACTGGTAAGTTACTATGTCCAAATTTGTCGTTGTTTTTGCAGCCACCTCTTCTGGATAAATCTCATATTCTTCAGTCAGGGGATCTTGGTATTCAATGCGACGAAACGCAACAACAACATCAGGATAGCCTGAGCCAGAAACATCCTCTAAAATACGGGTCAAATCTAACTCAACGGTTTCGCCGCCCGCAGTTTCCTTGATAAAAACGTATCTATCTGATAGAAGAGTGCTTTTCATTTGACAACTCAAAGATTTACCTTGATAGCATTTTGTTACATCACCACCATCCATATATCCATAATTCAGAACATACGGTAAGTTAGCAGCTTTTATGGATTGGGTTTGTTTAGAAGCTTGAACAAATCTTTCACCATTTGGATCAACAGGCAACCATAAAACTTGAACATGGTTTTCTTGCTTGTAAAAATTAGATTCGTCGGTCGCACCAAAAACAGCCAACCCATACAATCTTTTTACGGGTTTCACAAATTTCTTCGTATCAACAAATGACAAAATTTTTCTTTTTTCGTCATAAGATATTGATGAAATTGTTCCCGCGTAAAGCACGGGTTGGACCATTTCTGTATAACGGATAAAATCTTCTCCTAGAGGGGTGAAGCATCCATATATCCCAATTTCATATCCACACGAGTTCGAGTTTTCTGAATAAATATCGTCAACCGAACGACCCTTAGGATCGTAGTAAAATTGAGCATACCCCTGCACGGTGGCTAACCCTACCAGCAGTAAGGCCATTTTTTTGATTAATGAGAGTTTCATAGTTTCTCCTTGTTATTGTTTAAAATTTCAAGATCCCTCGACTGAGCTCGGGATGACACAAAAGTTGACTGAGCTCGGGATGACACAAAAGTTGACGAGCTCGGGATGACACGAAAATTGACTGAACTCGGGATGACAAAAAAGCCACGAGGCAGCAAGCCTGTGGCGCAGATTCCGGCTCGGAGGCCGGAATGACAATTCGAAAGTAAACTTCTAGTTACATAGGGGGGGGAGGGTAATGGACTTACGGGCCTGCGCAGCAGAGGCGCAACCAGCAAAAGAGACCGGGGCGGCCTCCACAAATTTCAATCCATTACATACGACTATATTCATTTGGTACAAATATAGTCTCTTGTAAGTTTTTTGTAAAGATTTGAATGCCGCGACTCGTTTAAATGTTTCTGGAGATCGCGAACTCATACATCTATAAAGCACTAAACGCACCCCAAAGGGCGCGTTTAGTGTTTCAAAGGAGGCTGAGGGATTCGAACCCTCGGTCCTGTGACAGACTCCGGATTTCGAGACCGGCCCAATCGACCACTCTGGCAACCCTCCGAGTTTTGCGCAATGTAGTATTTTTTTGAAACTTTGTCTATGAAGGAATTTAACATTACTCTCGTGATTCATACAATTTGTCAAAGCGTTCTCGAATTTCTTCGCAATGACTTTTTGCATTTTCATACAGGGCCTTTCTTGCTTCGTCGTCAGCTATGCTTAAGGTATCTTGCTTTACTGTAACTACAACAGGGCCCTTGCAATAAACATTTCCCGCGGGGGCTCCATGAGAAAGAAAGTTCTCGCATTCACTTTCATCTGATGCAAGGGTAAGGTTTTCATTAATAGACCTTTTGACAACCTGCGCACCGTTAAATGAATAGTAATAA
>JAZLIJ010000040.1:0-2686 GCA_045617325.1 Fibrobacter sp. | reverse complement strand
TAATTGCTCTGATGAATTTGGTATTGCTTCGGTAAAACAGTGGTTTGACGGCATGTTTATAGCTTATGGTGATAAATCGCTGAACGCAGACGGTGACAGCTGCCAGTATGCCGTATTGGATACGGTTGGAAGGACGCTTGTTTACAAGCGTTTGGATGAAAACCTAAAATGGATTGAAAAGTGCGATGATGTAAGGGCCTGGGGCGATGATGTGTATTGCTTGGCCTTGTTAAATGAACCTATGGATTTGTATTTGTTGAAAAATAATGAATTTTTAGATTCGCTTTTACAGGGGTCTCCATATGGCTGGGCTAGTTATACAAAAGTTGGTTTCTCTGGAAATCTCCTGAATTTAGGTAATAACATTTTTAAAATTCAGGGTGATCGATTGTTTAGTAATGGTGTCTCAATAAGAAACTCTCTTGAGTATAAATTGGAAAATGGAAATTATATAACATACTAGGATAAAGATAATGAAAAAACTTCTATTAATTGTGATGGCTTTCGCCATCGGTGGTTGGGCTGTACCCAAGCCAATGGAAAGTATAACGAATTATAATGTCATGATGCTTCATGGGGCGTTGGGTTCCGATAAAGGGTTTGATGCTGATAAGTCTTTGCCCGAAGCGTATGCTGATTCGTCGTATCTCGGAGAGGGACATATTGGCAAATATGGAGAACATAAGGGCCGTGTCACATATTTTCTGAGTCGAAAAGTCTTTGAGGAACCTGATTGGGATAAAAGTAATGATGCTGTTCGTGCGTCGTCTTTATATGCTTGGCGCTCTTTTACCAATCCGGCAAATTCCTCCAAGAACAATGCTGTGGAACTTGGAGATAGGACTTGGAACAAGGGTGGAAAATTTGGCAAACGTCGTGCTCTTGTGGAAGAAGCCCAGGAAGTGAAGGCTGTTTTCTACAATTCACGTACCGACAGAAGTGACTCCGGACAGGTGGCGCTTGATTCAATTCGTCAGCACCCAGATCTTTACCACCAAATTGCTTCCCGCTATATCCTTGTTGGTCACAGCATGGGCGGCGTCGTTTCCCGCGAGTACGTGCAGAACAGCGACTATTATCATGGTGAAGTTGACAAAGTCGTTACGCTCGATTCCCCGCACGAAGGCACCGGGGCGTTGAATATGCAAATAAACAACGAAGCGAAAGGTGATTTGTTTGCTGAAAAAATAACGACAATCGTTGGTTCTGCTGCTGTCACTGCGGATCTTGTTGCGATGACTGCAATTTTGACTTGTAAAACGGAAACTTGTTATAGTCTGGGGCTTGCTTTTGGGTTTCTTGGTGCGGCAGCGGTGAATTTGCTTGATTTTATAACAGGTGCTGTTGCTCCGGAAAATTATAGCAAATCTGACCCGATAGCTCATTATGTTGACCCGAATCAAAGAGGGTATAATACAATTGATTCGCTTAATAATTTGGCTTATGTGGCTGATAGCCTTCCGATGTTTAGAATTATGGCTAGTGAACACGGCATGACTTTTACTGATCCAGGAGAGGTGTTGGATGCCATACCTCTGAAGGTTGCTTTTAATGTGATGCTTCCTAACAATTTTGCTTTTGTTGTTGCCAACGCTGTTCAGCAGTTTTTGGGTACGGGAGATCTAAGTGCTCGTGTAGTAAACACGATTGTATCAGCTGTGGCGGGGTTGATGGGAATTCCGATGACGGAAAATGGCAGTTCCCTTGTTTCTGAAAATTCTGGATATGGCGTCAACATTGATGTTCTAAATGACCCCTTGGTTGATATCAAAAAAAGACGTTATAATGCCGCCGCAATGTCGTCTAATGACGGCTTAGGGGGAATTGGTGTTGCTTTGGGGACTCTTAGTGCTTCCTATTTGGCTATGGATAAATTTGCTACTGCTTTTGCTGCTACAGGAGCGGCTATTGAGGGGGCGAAAACAATATTGTCAGTTGCTTTTTGGGTTTGTTTTATTCCATCAATTCCTGGAATTATAGCTCCTGGTATTATTGATGTGGCTGGTTCGCACAATTATCCAATAGATACAGAATTCAAGGATTGGATGCTTAACGATTCCGTCCATGTTTACGAGGACTTCCTCTACGAAAAACCCTTTGTGAACCTCGCGCTGTTTGATTCGCGTACTGCGGACTCTCTTGCGAAAAATCCTTCGGCTTCGCTCAATCCCAGCTGCTACTACGGCGTGGACGGCGGCGACGATGCGCACTTGTGCGAAGTCGGACTTTATGGGGAACGCGAGCCGTTGTCAAAAATCGACACGGTGTGCGACCGGCTTGGAAACCTTATTCGCTTTGATACGACGCTTGTCTACAATGCCGTGAATCAAAAGGGCGATTCCGTTTACTACGGTTCCTTCAAGAAGGACGATTTCTCTGCGTTCAAGAAGGGTCAGTTCCGATTCAAGGCGGAGTCGGACTGGTACAAGGTCGGCGTGAAGATGGATCGCTGGGACCGCGTGGACGGCCTCAAGCCGGATGGCAGCGAAAATCCGGGCGGCGTCCCTATCCGCCATGTGGACAGGTTCGCGGTCCCGGACGTGGTCGTGGACGGCTTCATCGAAAAGTATTCGTTTGTCGTGGACGACCTGATGCCGCATCGCATGAGGCAAATCAAGATGACGTTCAACTCGAACGAGGAAGTCGCCTGGGAGTGCGACATCAAGAAGGCCGAGGACGACCCGCG
>JAZLIJ010000039.1:0-32586 GCA_045617325.1 Fibrobacter sp. | reverse complement strand
CCCATGGCCGATTTTGCGTCTCCGCGCCTAGGCCAGTAAATTTTTGACAGATTAATTTGCCGATTTCAGAATGGAATCTACATTTAGGATAGATATCAACAACAAATTAGGCTAACAGAGCCTTGAGAATTTTTTTAAAGTGATAAAATTTTTTTTATGGACTTTTTGATAAAATAGTCTGTGTTTGTCGATTGTAATGTGAATAAATTATTTATATTCCTGGCTATGAAAAAGAAAAAATATATAACATTGTTCCTAGTTTTGGTCAGTATTCTCATGATAGCTTTCTTTGTGAGGGATTGGTTTGTGTTTTACCAATGTGGTGCTGTTGAGCAATGCTTAGTTGAAAAAAGCGATTTTCAGAATATCGCAAAGTTCGCTGTGACCGCTATCGTGACGATGATTGTATTTTTTATTGGCAGGAACTGTTTGTTTGTGCGGGATCGCAAACTTCTGCAAGCTGGATTCGTAATGGCGCTTTGTGCCGATTTTTGTCTCAAAATTTTGCACAATTATACAAGTTTTTGGGTGCATCGGAGCGATTATACGTTGCTTGGTATCTGCTTTTTCATGGTGGTGCAGGCGCTGTTTATTTTCCGCCATACGCGATTGGGCGACAGGGACAATACGACGCCGTGGATTTTGTGTATTCCCTTTGCCGTGATGTTCCTTGCGAATGCGTTGCATCTGTTCCGCATTTTTGAGGGACCGACGGTGCCGATTGTCGCGACGTACGGAGCGTTTCTCGTTTGCTCCCTGGTTGTCGCGTGTCAGGTGCCGAAAAAGGGGTACTTCCCTGCAAAGAATGCGAGAAACATCAAGCGCGGCATGATTCTCTTCTTTTGCTGCGACGCCTGCGTCGGGCTTTCGCTTGCAACGGGTGATGACCATAGCGTTCAGGAAATTGTCGCGACGGTTGCGAATAACCTTGTGTGGTATTTCTACACGCCGGCGCTTATTCTGCTTGGCTTGAGCGGCTATAAGCGAAAAGATGCTAAGTAGTTTGTTGAAAATGAGTTTGCGAATGACCCGTTCGCTTTGAGATGATATCGAGTGAAATCCTATCGTCCCGGAATGCCTTGGCGAGTGCGTCTTTTGGGACAAATTCCAACAACTGTTTGCAAAATAAAGGCTTGCGAAAATGTCTTATTGACTTTTTTACGCTTTTTTGTTATATTACTTATTGATGACAGGGTGACAGAGCCGCCACCTGAGATAAAAAAGAAAGCTCATTAGATGACGCTGTTTCTTATATCAAATAAGGAACGGCGTTTTTTTTATTTGCAAAAAGAGGAAAATATGAGCGAAGTGAAATTACGTCTGTTGTCGGAATTGTTTTACGAGAGAAATGCCGCTGACTAGGAAATCCTGTCTAAACACAATAGACCATATCTTGTCTTGATTGTTTTGTATCGTGGATTGACTTTTGCAATCCCGTTTAGGTCTAATATTCATCACGCTCATGCGTATAAATTCCAAGATGAAAATTCAAAGCGTACATCGTCGGGTTTGGATTTCAGTAAAAGTGTGATTGCTCGGAATGAAGATGAAATTGGCGATGCTGCGGAAAGAAAGGAACTTTTAAAACGTTATGACTTTATCGTTGAACAGTTCCAGCACTATATTGATGATTTTATAGCAGGTTTGGAAAAAGAACCTTTGCCTGCAAAATACAAGTTTTCGGCTTTGACGTATTACAAGGGTGTTTTGCTGCAATCATTGAAATAAAAAGTCTTGTGTAGAAGCTTACCTTGCGTAATAAAGTTATATTGTGGCTAGATGATTTTTGCTCGTAAAATTTTCGCCTCGATTTTTGCGTATGTTGCATACGGATTGCTTTGTTTTTGCTGCTGGAAGCGAAAGACTGTGTTTGCGAATTTGCAACATGTGGGGGTCGCGGCGGAAAATGCTCGCGAAAAGTTGTATCGCGAACTATTGCGGAATCTTACGCGTCATGTGGGCGAGTTGCTGTTTTGCTTCAAGACGTTTAAAAAATTGCCAGCGGACTTTGGCGCGTATCCGTGCCGCATTGATGGCTGGAATTTTGACTTGGCGCCGGGTGCTGCCGAAACGCTAGAGAAAATGCGTCATGGTGGAATTTTCTTGACGGCTCATTACGGCAATTACGAGGCGATGGGCCCCTGGCTTTGCCGCCTTGGAATCCCGCTGGTGGCAAGTTACATTCCTGTGAAACCCGCTTGGCTCAACCGCATCTTGGAAGGCCGCATCCGTGCGGTCGGCGGTCGCAGCTACAGCGTGAACGCAAATACGCCTCGCGAGTTCTTGCGATTGTTGGACGATGGCAAACTTTTCTGCTTGCTTGCGGATCAGGACAGTCGCATTGCGAGTGCTCAGGATGGTTTGTTCATGGGAAGGCCTGTCCGCAACAATCCGCTTCCGGATTTTCTGCTGAAGCATCGCCCGAACTTGCCCGTGTTCATCTGCTGGATAGAAGAGTGCGGCGGTCGTGCTGTCTGCGGCAGGGCCTCAACTCGTGTGCTCCATGCGGAAGAAATTCCGATGCAATTTGCTACGGCGGGCTCGGCTTCCGTGATGGCGGAATTCAATGCCTGGCTGCAATCCCGCATTGCCGAGAATCCTGCGCTCTGGTATGGTTTTACGCATCGCCGTTTTTACAGTGTGGATGCTGGAATTTATCTGTAATGCCTTTGGAAAAGTGAAAAAAGGCAAAAATGGTGGCCCAAATGGGGGCAAAATAATGTTTTGAGCCTACGATTTTAAGATAAAATAATGCGTTTTTGACGGGAAAACGCTTTTTGAGTATTTAAACTTATGAAAAAGTAGGACCAAATAATCGATTTTTATGATTTTGGGCCTACATTGGGGTGCTTTGACGTGTGATTCTTTCGAAAAATGGTAATTTTTATGCGTACAACGTAACAAAATGTAGGACCAAATGGTACAAAAATGATGTTTTGGGCCACCATTTTGCGAAAAATACTATCTGCGATGCCGCATCTCGCGTTCGCGAAAGCATCCTGCGTTTGCCGCATCCCGCGTTCGCGAAAGCATCCTGCGTTTGCCGCATCCCGCGTTCGCGAAAGCATCCCACGTCTGCGATTGCATTTCGCATCCCGCGTTCGCGAAAGCATCCCACGTCTGCGATTGCATTTCGCATCTCGCGTTCGCGAAAGCATCCTGCGTTTGCCGCATCTCGCGTTCGCGAAAGCATCCCACGTCTGCGACTGCATTTCGCATCCCGCGTTCGCGAAAGCATCCCGCATCTGCGACTGCATTTCGCATCCCGTGACTGCGATTGCATCCCGTATTTGCAATTGCGGCGGCGCTGAATGCTGCCGTTACTTGACGCGGCCGAGCTCCAGCTTTTTACGCAGCGTATTGAGCGTCTTGTTTTCGAGCTGCCTAGCCGCTTCGCGGGAGCAACCGATTTCCCTGCCCACGTCCTCGAGTGCAACAGTTGGAATCTTGCCGCTGAGGTAGCGCAGCTGGATGATTTTTCTTTGCTTGGCGTCGAGCGTCGTGACGCATTCGTTCAAGAAAGTGCGCGTCCGTTCACGTTTGTAGCGTTCTTCTGCTGTAATTTCGCTGGTGTCCTCGAGATCTTCGATTTCCCAGTGGAACGTCGGCTGTTCGACTTTCGCCGTGGCATCTTCTTTTGTCTGTTTCTTGCGATGCTTGATGGCACTATCCGGGATGCGAACCACGTTTGCGTCGCAGGTCACGCTGTCGCTCAAATATTTCCGCAACCAGTAGCGAGCATACGCCTCGAATGGCACACCGAAATCCAAGTCGTAACTGTCGATGGCTCGCAAAAGTCCGCGATAGCCTTCTTGCATGATGTCGTTCGGGTCCACGTTGTTGCTGCTGTAACGCCGCGCAACCTGATTGACGATAGGCATGTATTGCACGGCGAGTTGATTTCGGATGCATTCCCAGTCGCTATACAAATCCTGTAATACGCGGTATATGCTCTGGTTCTCTCCGTAGGCTATCGGAGTGTTGAAAGCCATCATTCTTGTATTCCACCAGAAATTCAGCATTTCAACGTTGCTTTTCCAATTGATATGCGCCTGGTCGCCCAGGTACATACCCAGTTCGATGATTTCTTGCCTAAGACGTTGGAGCTCTTGAAAAGATGCTTGCGTTGACATGGCCTAAATATGTAAAAAAAAGAGCTGTAAATCAATAGCTATTTTGAAAAAAAATATTTAATTATTTGTAAGTTTTTTCCGTACTTTGAAGTAGGAAATACCGGATTCCCTGCGCAATGTGCCCGCTAAATCTGTGTTGGATATAGAAATGCGTTTTTCAGGTCATTGGCGCAGTTGCTTGGACCCGAGCCGGTTTCGCTTGCCGTCGATGCGCATGATCCCTGGTAGCGCGGATCTTCGTCCATGAACGTGATTTTCCCATGGTTGTTTGTGTGTGTGGAAAATTTGAGCCCGAGCGGAGTGAGCAAATCGTGGTTGCGTTCAAAGTCGTTGCTTTTCATGGCGTCCATGAGTGCATCTTTGGCCTCTTTATATTTTTGAAACGCTTGTTCCATGTCTGGGTTTACTCTGATGATTGCCTGCCAACAGTCGATGGGACGCTTGCCAAAGGAATTTGACTTGGTTGGCGTATTTGCAATGGCCCTGTGCAGTGCGCTCATGATGGCGATGGCGAATTCATCGTTTAATTTTTCGGCTTCGTTTGGAATATTTAAGAAACCGTTTGAATAGTTGCTTTGCGTTTTGTATAGACGCCCCTTAAGCGATATAATCTTGCTTTCCGCCTCTGCCAATTTTGCCTTGGTCTCATTGCAATCTTGTTTTACCGTATCAATTTCGCTTCGCAAATCTTCGTTCTCTTTATCGAACTCCTCGCAGAACTTTTTAAATTCATCGTTAGCATTGGCGCTTGCCTGATTTCTTGCTCGTTTGTCCGCCTGCTTGAGCTGCTTTTGAAGATGCTCAATTTTCTTTTTCAGGTTGCCGTTTTCCCTGGAGAGATTCTCTATTTTTTGCTCGTTGTTTCGGTCTCTGTTACGAAGCGATACTTGTACATTTTCTAGCTTGTCTGTAAGAAATTCAATTTCTCCTTGAGCCTCGTCTAGCTTTTCGATGAGCTTTTCGTGTTCTTTTTGAACGACATCATTGTTGATGTTTGGTGCATCGTCTGTTTTAATAGCTTCTGTCGAATTTTTCGAGGAGCTTTCGTTTGCGACGTCTCCTTTTGACGATTTTAACTTATCTAGGTCAAATCTAAAATTTAGCATGTAGAGCTTGGACATTTTCTTCTGAAATAGAAAAAAATTCCAAAAGAATCCTTGTGGACTTGGTATGACAATGGCTTCGGGAATTTTGCCAAAGTAAGGAATGTAGTGAAAGCTCTTCTTATTGGAAAACTGTTGTAATAAAGTAAATGGAGCGAGTGTTGATATGTGTACTTTGTGATTTAAAGTGAAATCCAGTGTAATGAAGATATCTACATGAATTCCTGTTTCATCTTTATTTGCAAAAATTCGAGTGAGAAAAAAACTGCCGTCCTTGTAGAAAAAATAACGTTCAAAACCGATGATGTCGAGAGGAAAATCGTCAATAAAATTTTCGTTCCTCACCTGATTTTCTGTGGTGTCTGAAAGTTGAACGTCGAGTTTGTTTAAGATTCCGTCATTTCGCAGGTACATCTGCGAAAGTTCAATATCGCTCCATGGACATTTTTTGCGAAGCTCGTGTTCCCACGGAGAAATTCCTTGGGAGTAGAAAATGTTCCAGGGAATGTAGCGAAGATCGAAGTGCGAAAACAGATTGAAAGACATGGACCGTAATATACGATTCTGGAAATTCATAGATGCTCCCTTTCTTGAATTTTGCCAACAGGTGTTTGCAGAAAAGATAAAAATAAAAATTTGGTTTAGTTCTAGAAATAAAAAAATCCCCAATGCGATGGGGATTTTGAATGAATGATAAATCTTTATGGATTACCATAGAATGGAAAAATCGAGTCGCCAGAAGCCAAGGCTACTTGTTTCAAATTCATCTGTATATTCAAAAATTCTCCAAGAAGAGGCAATCGAAAATATTTTCCCCAAATCAACGCCAACGCCTATATAAAATAAGTTTTCAGTGTCGTTGTCCGGATTGAGATTTAGACTTTCGTGGCCAATCCCCATGTAGACGAACGGAAAGCGGATTGTGTGCGTTAACATTAAGAATGGGGCTACTGTTAAGGGTATTTTTATTTTGATTGATGTTGGAAATTCCAGGGCGAGGGAATAAATATAAGCATTGTCGGAAATTGAATGTCCTGCTGGGTAAACCGCATAGTTGCTGCTATGTCTGTAATAATAATCATCATAATAATAATCATCTATAATTTCAGTCTCTAGATAGTTGAAGAAAAAGCCTGCTCCTGTTTGTATAGAAAAAACTCTAGTAATATCCCAGCGAAAAAGAAATGTAATTCCTCCAGATATAACATCTGCGTCATACTGAGAATCTGAATAATCGATAAATGTGAGTGGGTCCTTTTGGCCAATTCCAAGGGTGAAGTCAAATCCTTTGTAGAAAATTTGCCTTCTTTTTACACTGTTGGTAGATTCAGTTTGAACTTCTGCAATGTTGTTTTTCTCTTTAGCCTTTGCCTCTACAACTTGCATTGAAGCTATTGTAAAATTTGATGAGTGTATGCTAACCTGAACTGCGCATGTTCCTGTTTTGTTGCAAATGAGGTGGAGCGTGTCGGTGAGGTTTTTTGCATTGTCTATTTTGAGTAGCTTTTCCTCAATTTTCTTTATGCTGTCTTGTTCGGCCTGCTTTGCGAGAATCCTGTTTTGCTTAGCGACATTAAAGCAGCCGCAGTTGTCTTCAATTTTTTGACAAAGCGGATTTTCAAAAACGGGTGCAGTTTCATATTCTAGGTTGCGCTCGCTTATGGGACAGTTGCTGCATAAGTCTGAACATTCCTTCGTTTGCTGTGAAGCTGCAGTTTGATTAACTTTTGCAACCTCTTTTTCTGCTGTCAGCGCGTTTGGGGCGCTTGCTTTTTCAATGCCCTTGTAAACGCCATCGTTGAAGTTGATGGTGCGTGTGCAGAATGCTTCTTGACATGATTCATTCAGTTCTGTGAAAAGCTTATTCTTGGATTCGTTTATGACTTTTTGACGAGCCGCTTTTGCGGTATTTAGGCTGTCCAAAAAGGTCTGACAACTGCAAATGCTGTCGATTTTGCCACAAGTGTCGTCGCCAAGATTTTCAAGGCAACTAGGACAGAGTTCTTCGCAGATTTGCTCTGCGAATGACACTGTTGTCAAGCTAAATACGACTGCTAAAAAGATTTTGTGTAAAGTCATAAACGTGAATCCTTTTTTTTATATTCTGAACTTCTACAGTTTATCGTTTCTACTTGAACACAACAGTAAAGTCAAGTGTGTAGTATGTACCCGCATCCTCTATTTTTATGGTCTTCCCAATTTTTTGACCGACTTTGTCAATGTCGAAACAGTTCCATGTATTGTATTCTGTGTCATTGAACAGGACGTCCGCATCGACAAATATGGGACAAATTGTGATTCGGTCGATGTTTTTGGACAAATTCAAAGTCATTTTTTGGGCTCCGCTCCATGAACCGATGTTGTCGCCGAGGTTGATTACGTCTGTCTTGAGGGAATCTCTGCGGATATCGTCGTTGTACGTTTTCACGATGAAGTGGATTCTTGGATCTCCGTCATGAATGTTTTCCATGTCCATGGATTTTAGCTGTTCGTAATCTGTCAGTGTGATTGCAATTTCCACAGGTGAAGTTGTGTAGATGGATTGTGCAGGAGTAGTTTCAATAGGCTTGCTCTCGCTTTGACTGCTGCTGGAATAGCGACTGCTTGACTGGCTGCTACTGGGCTTGACGCTCTGGCTGCTGCTATATCGGCTGTTGCCTGTCTGATTATTGTTTTGCTCGTTGTCGCTAATCCAGTCTCCGCCAGCGCAAGTATAATATGTTCCTTGACTTGTGACGTAGATATTTTCTCCGCGATTTTCGCTGGTGCATGAGCCAAGTTCATAAATGGAAGAGACCGATTCTCTTTTGGCAGATGATTTGTTGTCGTTGTAATTGTTTGGTGCTGAAATGGAATTGTCATCGGCGCATGCGCAGAAAAATACTGCGGCAATTGTTGCAAGAAAAAGGTTTTTCATCTAGGTTCCTTTTGAAGACGCAACAGACATCTGCTGCGTAACCGGCTTATGAGGATTTAGAGATGATTGAGCCTTTTTGTGGGTACAAAAAAGAGCGTGGAGTCGTCTCGCTTGTCTACAGACTGAGGCTCGGCAAAGCCATTACGCATAAACAAACGACAACAACCCACGCCCCAATTGGGACGTGAGCCGATTGCCTCGTTTCTCTGCGTTCTTGAATTTTGCCGATTCCAGTCTAAGAACGAGCCAATGCTCAAAAAATCCGGTCGCGGTTTCCCGCTATGTGGTGTAAAAATAAGTAAATGTTTTAGTTTGGTCAATATTTTTTAGGGTTGAATTGTAAAAGAAGTCGCCTGGACAGGGGAAATGTGCGCTTGAATTTGCCGATTTCAGTCTGCATTTCCGAAGCCAGGCGATGATGGGCGACTATGGGGCGTGGGGTGTGCTAACTACTTCTTGCCTTTACCTCCGTTGAATTTAGGGCTTGTGGGATTCAGCTGGTTGCCGTGGTTTTTCATTGCGGCAAGATAGGCTATGTTGAAACCGCTTGTGCCCTTGTTGGCGTTCAATTGGTTTGCGTGATTGTTGAGGTTGGATTGTTTGGACATTGGAGTCCTCCTTTTAGGTTGGGGTTTATGAGTTAACCATCAATGATAGATGCGTAGATATCTTCATCAATGGTGAAATTAAGTTCGTAGGAATCCATGCCTTCTACATTGGAATTGGCCTTGATATAGACTTGGCGCTTGGAATTCACCTGGGCAGAAAAATCGGTGTTGATGTGGGTAGGACGGTAGGACTTGCCAACGGAATTCAGCTTGACGGAGTCGCTACAAAGAATCAAATTCTCCAGATTTTTTCCGTATTCTTCCGGGAGGTCTTCCAAACCGTACTTGCCATTATCATACCAGTGTTCAGGAACCGGTTGTACATTCAGAATAATACCATAGGGGTACCACAATGTAATATCAAATGCGCCCTTCATGCCTTGCCAAATGGAACCTGTAATACAGGCTTCTTGTCCATCGTTTGTAAGTGTATGGCCATTTACATTGTTGTAGGTAATGAGCCCTTGCTGCTTAAAGAAAAACAGAATGTTTTTTACGGCAGCTTTGCGTGCAGCCCCATTGTCGCAAAACAAGTTACGACAGATATCTTCTTCGTTTGCGTGAGGGTGCTCATCGATATAACGCAGGAAGGGTAAAATCCATGGATTTTGACGTTTCATCTGAATTTCACCTTTGATTAGGATGTTTGCGATTTCGTTTTCAATTTTGAGTTCCATATTGATGTCTCCTTTTAGTGTTGCTGTTTTGTTAAAGATTGTGGGTTACGGGTTTGAGCTTTTGGGTGATGCGTCCGATTGCGCCCTGGCCCTTGCTCATGGCATTCCAGTTGCCAACATGGACCATCATGTAGCGGGCGCGGGTGATGGCAACGTTCAAACGGTTTGGGGCGCCAATGAAACAGGTGGAAACTTGGTTGCTGTAGCTGAGAAATACAATGTCGGCTTCGTGACCTTGGAATGAGTCTACGGATCCTGCGCTGTATTCAACGAACTTACCGCAGTTGGCAAAAATCTTTTGACAGGACTTTTTTAGTTCCTCGGCTTGTTCCTTGTAGAAGGAAAGTACGGCAACGGTCCATTTGCCATCCTTTTTAGGCTTGGCCTTGGTGAAATCACGGAACTTGATTAGTTCCTGTTCAATCCACTTTTGTTCCTTCTTGTTGCGGATCTTGATGTCGCAATTGCCTTTGATGTTCTCCCAATGGGTGTGGTGCTTGAAACGGTGGTAGTTCCATTCCCGTTTTCCGACCATATGTTCAGAACGCATAGCCTTTCCGTCATAAAATTCTTCAGAGGCGAGCTGTGCAATTTCCGGATCGCTGCGATGCTGGTAGGAGAGCTTGATGAGGCGTTCATCCAGCATCTTCTGGGGAATTCCGCGGAAGAGTGCCAAGTCTTTGTATTCGCCAAAGCCACGAACCAGAAGTTCCATGCAGGAAGGCAGGTAAATCTGTTCAAAGATGCGGATGTTCTTCATACAGGCTTCCTTGTCGCTAGCGGGAATCAATGCTTCCAATTCGCTTGCGAGGCGGTCCAATGTGCTACGGTCTGCATTGACATCGTTGTCGCGCTGTTCAAACATGCGGATTAAGCGCCATGCCACTTCATCATGCCATTCCTTGGGCTTGTTTTCGTCGAAGCGTCCAAATAACTTTTCGCGATTGTAGCGGGCGATGCTTACCCATTCTTGCATTTCATCTTCGTGAAGAATGCGGCAAGTTTGTTTGTCGCATGCGAGACGTACTGTCGTAATGCGCGGTGCGATCTTGGAACGATTCTTTTTGAAGGATTCATGGGAGCCTACGATAATTGTTGCGTAAGGCAGGATGTCCTCATATTCCTTCTTGTCAGCATCAGCAAAAAGGACTTTGTTTTTGCTGGCATATTTCTTGTACAAGTAGGCGTCCATTTCGGATTCCTTTTCTACCAGTAAGACCGTTTGGTGATTTTTGTTTCCTGAGGCAGCTAAAAGTGTATCCGCGGCAACAGTGTATTCGCGTTTTTTATCTTGTTCGTCGGGGGAACAAATCTGGAGGTTTTCCGCTAGGTCATCATCACTTACATAGGGCGGCAATTGCATGATGTCGCCAACTACAATCCAGTGCTTGCAAAGGCTGGCAGGAACCAAAAATTCCTGAATTGTGGTCTTTGAGGATTCGTCAAGAATCAAGTAATCAAATGGAGGTTCTGTCTCGCCCTTTTCACGCAGCTTTCGCATTTCTGCCAACGCAGCTCCAAAAGTGGTGCCGGCAACGATTGGTGCATTCTCCTGAATAAATTCATAGAGAAATTCATTATTCTTGGCATCGCAATTTTCAAGAAGTTCCTGCTGTATGGTTGTGCGTTTGTTTTCTGGAATGCTTTCCAGACGAGCCTTTAAGGCCGTTGCTTCCGTTTTTTTGAAAGTCTTATCTATGATAAATTTCTTTGCCTCGTTACCGATTTTGTCACTGTCTTCATTTCCATAACGCTTGACACAGACGAGGTTCAAATGGTCTTTTAGTTTTTCCAGAATGTTATCGATGGCTACATTAGTGGAGGCTACCAGCAGAATGCGCTTTCCGCGTTTTACCAGTTGGATAATCAGTTCCACAACAGAAGTTGTCTTGCCGGAACCTGGAGGGCCAACCTTGATGGTGAAATCAGATGTGGATAGTGCGTTGCATACAAAAGCGCGCTGCTCGCTGTTTCCCGGGCGATTGTTATCCTTCAAGATGACATAGTCTTTTTCAGGAATTTCCTTGACTTTGAAGGTAGAGAGATTCAATTCGGTGGTTTGCATCAGACTGGAAAGAGTTTCTGGAATAACCGTTGGCAAAGCGAAACGTTGATTAAAATCATCAACTTCGGCTTGGGATTCGCTACTAAGATTTCCGCTATGGCCGCTGATGTGTTCCATCACAGCGATTTCGGCGGCAATCTGGATGGTGCTAGGAGGTACGCAAATCAAATGGCCGTCCTTGAGAACATTGCCCACCCAGATGTAGTATGTCTTGTTGTTGGTGCTTTTATCGAGGTTGGTGGAGAAACGTTTAATCGTAATACGGTTGTCGGGAGTAAGCTTTGTACGAGGTACTTCGCTTTCGGGCACTTGATAACAGGCAGAGCCTTTTTTAAAGCTGTTCATGATACCGAAGGCGATATCGTCGAACTTTGCATTGGTCCGTGGCGTTTCAAGAAGCTGGTATTTAAATCCTTGTTCGTCTTTTGAGATGAACTCGACGGCTGCGAGTCCGCTTTGGAATCCGTTTAAACGGAGAAGAATTTCCTTGTCAAGGGCGTGAATGTAGTTTTTGGTGGTACACATGATGTATTCTCCTTTAATATTGATGTTGATTGCTGGTGAGGTGATAGCCAAGATGCTGGGGGCATTCGTAGATGTTCAGATGGATGCGTCGCGTTTCTTTTGCGTAGTAGGCGCTTTCGGCCGCTAATGTGTAATTGGGATAGAGCTTTTTCAGCTTTCCATCTTTCCCTTTACAGTTGCATCGTGTCAAGTTAATAGTCATAAAATTCTCCTTGTTGAAGTTGTTATGCGGTGAGATGACGATTGTAGTGCTTGTGGTCCATAAGCAACAGAATTCTTGAGTTGCCTTTTTTTACGAGTCGGAAACAGTCCGAAATTTTGTAAGATAAGAGTTGGCGTGATCGCCGTGTTTTTCTCCAGTGGAAGGACTGCTGAAGAATTTGCTGTGCTTTTTTTAAGATTTTCTTGGGGACGAACCCCTCGGTTATGATTTGGTATTCCATAGATAACTCCTTTTTTAGGTCGTTTTATTTTGTGCTTAAATTTTGGATTTGTGCCGAAATGTCAATCTGCTGTTCAAACTCGATGGCTTGACAATGGTGTTTCGCTACTGCGATTTTTTTTTTCAGTTGTAGGCGGTGTTTCCCGCTTACATTTACAGATTTAGAATTGCCGAAAGGGACAAATGGGGACAAAATGTCCCCCCTTTTTTGGGGGTGAAAAAACATCAAAGTTGCCGAAAATGTTCGAATTTTTTGGAAAATTAGGCGAAAATATGGTGAACTAGAAAACGTTTGATGCGTGCGAATAGGTTTGTCACTAGAGTGTAAAAAAAACTTTCGCTTGAAAAATCGCGCTTGAGAATGTAACTGTCTCGTAGTTTCTTTATAAAAATGGAATTCTTTTTTATATTTGATTCACTATGAAAAAGAAAATTTTTACTATGCTTATGACCTTGTCGTTCTTTTCTGTAGTTGCATGTTCAGATTGCGATTGTGAAAAGAATTCGAAAAGTGAAACTGAAAATTGTGCGTCTTGCGATTGCGAAAGAACAACGCTGATGTGACGGAAAAGAAATCCTCTTGGAAGGATAAACTCGGTAAGGGGTCGGCTTTGGCTGGTGCTGCCGTTGCTGGAGCTGCTGTTGCAAATAAATTGCATTGCGATAGATTTGATATAGAAGTAGAGTATATGCTGCTTGATGCTTGCTTGAATACATGCAGCGGTGTTGCTAATCGAGAATCCAGAATTTCTAAATGCGCTGCTGCGATTCAGGAAATGGAGTGCAAGAAGAGCATGAAGTCGGATGAAATTTCTCGACAGGTTCAATCTAGCTGTCCTATTTAAAAATGAATGATGACTCTTTAGAGGAAAAGTGGCGACGTTTACGAAATGAACTTTATGATTTGTTTCGTGAACGTGACTTGAGCTATCCTCAGGCTGCCGAACGTTATGAACTTGATTTGCATGAGGATGAGCTTGATTACGAGTTTAATTACGAGCGCGTAAAAAAATTTTGGAGAAAACCTCCAAAGGAAGGTTCGTCCTTGCTTGAACAGCAAAAGGATTGTCCTGCACCATCTCGTTTAGCAGCTGCTGCGGATTATTTAGAAAGGCTGCATAATTATATTTTAGAAGATGGCACAACTGTTGTTGGCAAGAAAAACTGTGATTCAAAACGATGGATTCAAAAAAAAATGGGGATGGCTTTTTGGAATGAATTCAATAGGGTGGTCGTTAAGAGAGTTGAAAAAGAGGAATCTGACGAGGAGTGGTAATAGAAGCTCGCCATCAAGTGGAGAAACCGAGCTTGCTCGAATCCTTTGAAATAAATTCCGATGATTAGCTTTTATTCCCTCTTGCTTTCTTTAACTTAATAAGTTGAATTTAAGTTAAAGAGGTTTTATGTCGGAAAAGAGCATCGGCGGAATCACGTACAAGACGATCAATGGTAAGCGTTACGCGTATTACCAGTGGACAGAAGATGGCAAACAGCATTCGCGGCGGGTCAAGGACGACGAGATTGCTGTGCTTTCGGCTGAAATTGCGTTGCGAAAGGCGGCTAAATCTGGCACGTCGGCTCTTTTTCTCCGTGATAATTCTGCGGCGTATTCGGCGGGCGGTTCTGGTAACGGCTCAGGTCTTTCTTTTAGAACGGATGTTAAAATTGATGCTGCGCTCAGGGATTTTTCGGCGAATGTTTTGCAGTGGAAAAAACGCGAGGGATTTGCGCGGCTTCACGATTATGTTTACGGGGCGTCGAATGACCGCGTGTTCATTCTTTACGGTCTCCGCCGCACGGGCAAGACGACTTTGATTCGTCAACTGTTCGGGGAAATGCCGGTGGAGGTTCTTTCGCGGGCGGCGTTTATCCAGGTGGGTGCGAAGAATGCTCTTTCGGACTTGAATTCCGATTTGAAATTGTGGCGTCCAGCGGATTCAAGTATGTGTTTATTGACGAGGTGACGCTTCTTTCCGATTTCATCGAGGGGGCGGCGCTTTTCTCGGATGTGTTTGCCACTTGCGGCATGAAAATTGTGTTGTCGGGTACGGATTCCCTGGGTTTTGTGTTCAGCGAGGATGAACAACTTTATGACCGTGCGGAGATGCTCCATACCACGTTCATTCCGTATCGTGAGTTTGAGCAGGTTCTTGGCATCAAGGGAATTGACGAATACATTCTGTATGGCGGCACCATGAGCATGGGCGGAACTCTCTACAATAAAGGCAAGTTCCCGTTTGCGAGTGTCGGGAGTGCTTCCGAGTATGTGGACAGCGCCATTGCGAAAAATATTCAGCATTCTCTGAAATACTACCAAAACGAAGGGCACTTCCGATCGTTGAGGAATTTGTACGAAAACGACGAATTGACAAATGCCATCAACCGCATCGTAGAGGATATGAACCACCGTTTTGCGCTGGATGTCCTTGAACGCGATTTTAGGTCAAATGACTTGGGCCTGTCTGCACGGAATTTGCGGAAGGATAGGTTGCAACCGACGGATGTTTTGGATAAAGTAGATGTAATGAAGGTGACGCGACTGCTAAAAAATCGGCTGGAGATTTTGAATAGCGATGAACGCCGAGTGCGCATTTCTGAAGACCATGTGCGCGAAGTTCGTGAGTATTTGAGCTTGTTGGACTTGACTGTGGATATTGATCTTGAGCTTTTTTCGGATTTCAACCGCAGGGACTTCCTGACTGTTGTGACGCAGTCGGGGCTTCGCTACACCCAGGCAAAGGCTTTGATAGAATCGCTCCTGGAAGACGATGTCTTTCGAAACGTTTCGCTTGCTGAACGCAATAAGATTGTGCAGCGGATTCTGTGCGAAATTCGTGGGCGCATGATGGAGGAAATCGTCCTCCTCGAAACGCTTGTCGCAAAAAAGGATTGTCGCGTTTTCAAGTTGCAGTTTGCTGTGGGGGAGTTCGACATGGTTGTTTTTGACCCTGCTTCGGCTTCTTGCTCCGTTTACGAAATCAAGCATTCCGATGTTCCGGCAAAGGAGCAATATCGGCATTTGAAGGATGTCCGCAAATGCCGCGATACGGAATTCCGTTACGGCCCGATTACTGGGAAGTTCGTGATTTACCGTGGAGAAAAACGAGTTGTGGATGGCATCCAGTATTTGAATGTCGAGGAATATTTGAAGGGACTCTAATTGCGTCGTTTTGAATTTCCCCACTTTTTGTGTATATTTAACATCGGTTATGTATGGGATTCTAAAGAAAATTTCGGTTGCTCTCGGAGCAATTTCTTTTCATGTACTTTTCGCGGCAAATGCGTTTGCAAAGACTGCCGCGGATTTTGACTATCCGGTTCAGGAATTCCGCATTGGCGTCTCGAATACGGATCGTAGCGTTACGGCTTCGGAGGCGAAGGCTGGCGGCTACTTGAAATCGGAGACGTTCATCGGTAACGGAAGCCAAAAGTGGTTTTTGAATTACGTGAGTGATGGTGTCTTTGAAATCGTAAATTCGCAAACGGGACTTCTCGTCACTGACGACAAGGGGCTGGCTGTATTGTCCGAATCTTTTGCGGACGATGACCGCGGTAAAAATCAGAAGTGGATTTTCCGCGGAATCGAGAAAGATTTCGATGGTTACGACTTGTACTATAAAATTGCAAGCCTTGCGGATACGAACCAGGTGCTGACATTTAATGTCAACAACAATTCGCTTGACGTTGCACCGTTTGTAAAAGGCGATTTTCAAAAGTTCAAGGTCAACTTGAATGGTCTCGAAGGTTTTGCTGCCAATGCCAAGGTGGATGAGGGCGAAAAGGCTGGGGTCATCGGCGGTTTGTTCGGGCGGACTGTCGTTGTCTCAACGGTTGCTGATTTCAAGAAGGCGATTGGCTCTGTGGAACCTTTGACTGTTGTCATCAGCGGAAATCTCGATATGCAGAAAGAGGCGCATACTCGTATTCGCGACAACAAGACGATTGTCGGTTCGTACAAGGCGAAGACTTTGCAGGATTGCTTCTTGAGGACGAACAACGAGTACGGCAACGAAGGCGACGAGCCGAGCGACAATATCGTTCTCCGGAATGTGGATTTCGAGGCGGTCAATGTCGAAGACCGCATCCTTGTGAATATCTGGTCTTCCCGGAACATCTGGTTTGACCATTGTACGTTCAACAGCAAGCTTAATCGCGCCGAAGACGAAGTGGGCAAGTTTATCTGGATCAATACGCCTTACATGGACTACCTAGATAAAAAGGATAATGGACGCAGTCCGGATTATATCACCATTTCGTATTGCACCTTTACGAATCGCTTCTGGACGGTCGCTTACGGGACGCAAAATTCCGAGACGCGAAGGGATCGCACCACTCTGATGTACAATACATGGGATCGGGATGTTCGCCGCTGCCCGCAGCTGGGGAATGGCATTGCTCATATTTACAACAATTTGTACATCGGAAGTGACTCCGGAAATGACAAGTCGACAAATCAGATTATTTCTGGTGAAGGTTCCGAAATGGTGAGCGAATTTTGCCGATTCCAATCCGTGACGGGCAAGGAAATTGTAGGTGACAAGGACCCGTATCGCGACAATGGCTCGATGACAAGCAAGACGAGTACGGCGACACCGACGCTTCTCAACTATACGCCTAAAAAGACGAGCAACTGGAATCCGAGCAAGACGAACTACGGCTACACCTTGTTGCAGGCCTATAATACCAAGGGGACCGATACGAAGGATTTCAACATGGCTTACGCAGGTGCTTTTGATGCGTATTCCAAAATCAAGTATATTGGCGACGAGGAATTGAAAAAATTTGTCAATACCGTTTATCCTTCTCCTTTCCTGAAAAGTATCGAGGTGGGGAATGATGCTGTCCGCAAGTGGAAAACAGGCGCTCGAATGGATGACGTCAAGTATACCATCAAAAATGCGAATAGCAATCTCTACCTGGGCGTTGAAAAGGATTCTTCCATTCAACAAAACGAAAATGCGGAGGTGTGGATTTTGACGGATGCCGAGGATGGCTTCTATTACATTACGAGAGCGTCTGCTGAAACTTCCGCGATTTCGCTTGAAGAAGAAAGTGACGAAAAGGGAATTTATCTGCAACTCAAGAACGCTGCAAGGGAAAAATCCCAAAAGTTCAAGTTTGTGAAAAATGAGGATGGTACGTACAACATTACGACGTATGCATCGCGTGATGCGGGCTGCGTAGGAATTGTTGCCGGTTCAAAGGAGGCTGGCGCTTCTGCGGTGCAGTGGCCGTGCGACAGTTCTTCAAATCAGAACTGGTTTGTGAATGTTGCTGAAGATTCCGGAACGCTGCGTTTGAAAAATGTAGAGCTTAAAACGCGCAGCGTTCTTTTGAACAATCATCAGATTTTGTATGAGGCTCCCGCGGGCTCTACGGTTCAAGTGTTCAGCGTTAACGGTCACTTGCTGCATCAAGAAATTTCAAGCGGCTACGGAAACATTTACCTTAAGCAAAATCAGCGCGTCATTTTGAAGTGGCGGTAGAAGCTGCGGTCGCGGCAGTTTATGCTGAACCGTTAGCAGTTTATCCTCTGCGAAAAAAACGGTTTATGCTGCGCGAATGAGACTGTTTATCCTCCGCGAAAAAGCATTTATCCTGCGCAAAAAACAGTTTATCCTGCGCGGTTCGAGGTTTATTCTTCACAAAAAACATTTTACGTTGTGCGAAAAAATATCAGAATTTCCTGTTCAGCATGCACATGACGGATTTCAGTCGCCATTCGGTGCCGACTTTCTTGAGCATCAGCTCCTCGTTGCTTTCGTAGCTGCTTTTGTCGAATTTGCGTTCGCGGGCAATAGGCGCCATGGCGATTCCGCTCCATTTGTCGTTTATCTTGAACATGACTCTGGGAGTGATGCTCCATGTCTTGAAGTCGGGGTCGTAATCCTTGTAAATCTCGTCAAAGTCTCCCTCGTGAATAAAGCCGCTGACTTTGGCGGTGAGCATCGCCATGTTCACATGCTTGAATGGCAGCATGTAGATGAGCGTCCCGCTGAATTCGCTGCGGAATCCGTTGATGCGTATGTCTGCGCCCGCTTTCCAGGGCTCTCCGTCCTTCGCTCCAGTGTAGAATGAATTTTCAAAATTGGCGCCGCCTTTCAAGATGATTTTTGTCCACTTGCTCTTAGGGAGAAACGCGAGAAGCGGAATGGTCAGGTTTGCTTTGTAGGTGACGCCGAAGGAGCCTTCGGTGAAGAAAATATCCTGGTCGAAGTTTCTCTTGTCGGGGTTGTAGACGCCCATGAAGGTGCTCGTCTTGCCGTAGTTCCAGGCGCTCGATGCTGTCCCCTTGATGCCTAGTTCCAGCAGGTGAAACAGCGAAACGTTTGCGCTTGCGCTTATCCCAAGATTTATGGGGGTGAGGCTTGCCGCGCCGTCGCTTTTGATGCTTAGCTTTTTCCCGAAATTTTTCTCCAGCTTGTAGGTGCTGCTTACCGCGGGGGCTGCGATTGCGAAGAATGGCCAGTCGTGAAGCGTCTCGGAATTGCGGAGTGCGTGATGCGTGAAGACGACTCCGATAATCGTGAAAATATTGTCGTGCGTGAACTTGAACGATGTGTCCGCAGGGCTGGTAGAATCTGCGCTTGCTGCTAAATTTTGCGCTGCAACTGTCGAGTCGCTCGTTGGGGCTGCCACTTGACTTGCTTGACTTGCAAATGGTGCGTCCGCCGCATTTCCTTGCGCATAGGAGCAGATTGCGCAGGCGAGAAAGACGACGATTTTTTGAGCAAGGTTTTTCAAGTGTGACCGTGGAGGTTAAGTGCAAAACGAATCAAATATAATTCTTTGAAAAAAAGAAATGCCTCTACAATCGTTAAGTGTTGATGAAAACTTTAAAAGGCGTCTTTCTCACGTTTTTCACTTCATCTTGAATTCAATCGCTAAAAGTGTCTGTGCAATTGAATTTTGGAGGTCAATCTGGAGTGAAACGATAAAAAACGCCGCCTCTTTTGAGGTGGCGCTTGTGCATTCTGCGGTAGCCGCATTTAGCGTTTGCAATCGCTATGGTAGACTTCTTTTACCAATTTTCGCCTAGGACTTCGAAGTAGGCTTGCGGGTGGAGGCAGGCGGGGCATTTTTCCGGTGCTTCCGGACCATCGTGGAGGTAGCCGCAGTTGCGACAGCGCCAGGTGACGACTCCGTCCTTCTTGAACACCTTGCCGCTCATCAGGTTGTTGTAAAGGTCGCGGTAGCGCTTCTCGTGCTGCTTTTCGGCGATGCTGATGCGCTCAAATGCCGTTGCGATTTCCTCGAAGCCTTCGTAGCGGGCTGTTCTTGCAAATTCCGGGTAGGCGACAGACCATTCGTCCAGTTCTCCATCGGCGGCCGCTTGCAGGTTGGCTAGCGTATTGCCTGTGGTGCCCGCAGGGAATGTCGCCGTGATTTCGAGGACTCCCCCTTCGAGGAACTTCCAAAAGCGCTTGGCGTGTTCCTTTTCCTGGTTGGCGGTTTCTTCGAAAATACTTGCGATTTGCTCCAGGCCTTCCTTTTTGGCGACTCCAGCGAAGTAGGTGTAGCGGTTTCTCGCCTGGGATTCACCTGCAAATGCGTGCATCAAATTCTTTTCGGTTTGTGAACCTTTCAGTATGGGCATTTTTTTCTCCTTTTAAACAATTTCATGATAATCTAATCCTAATATATATATTGTGTTGTGATAATGACAATCCGTTGTTTTAATAACCAACGTGTTTTCATCTTTTTTCAATTTCAAAAAAATCTTTTTTATTATTTTTAGGACGGCTGAAAAAGGGCATTAAAATTTTGTTTGCTTGATTTTACGTAAAAATTAGGGTGTAAATCTTTTTTTTAAAGTAAATTTTGGAAACAAAAGCCCAAAACTACTTTATGGAGAGCTTATGCTAGACCTTCTTGCGGTCCAATCGAGTACCACCAACGCAACAATCATCACGTTGGTTTATACCTTAACTCTTGCGTTTATCCTTTCTTCTGCGATTGGTTGGACGTACGAAAAGACGTTCCTCGGACTTTCCTACTCCCGCAATTTTGTGCAGGGCATCGTGCTCAGCGCAGTGGTCGCTGCGACGGTGATGCAGGCAATCGGCGATAACGTCGGACGCGGGCTTGGCATGATGGGTGCTCTCTCGGTGGTGCGTTTCCGTACGAGTTTCAAGGACCCGCGAGATATCATGTTCATATTTGCTGCTCTTGGCGCGGGTATCGGTTGCGGCGTGTACGCCTGGGGTGCTGCCGTGGGCGGTACGACGGCGTTCTGCTTCGTCGCTTTCCTCCTTTCCCGCACAGGCCTTGGCACCAAGCACTTCTTTGACGGCATGCTCCGTTTCGCCCTCCCGAATGAACCGAAAATTCGCGGCCAGGTCGAGGATATCATGAAGTCGAGCCTCAAGACTTTCATTCTCATCACGATGCGTGAAGTCGATGGCGGCGCCCGCCTGGATGTCGCCTACCAGATTCGTCTGCGTGCAACGAAGCCCGCCGCTGAAATTTTGAGCGATCTTTCCAAACTCGAAGGCATCTCGGACATCCAGTTCATGATGCAAGACGCAACGACCGAAATGTAAGGGGAGAAGACGATGAATAAGCTTGAAGATCTCCTCAACAACTTCTGGAATACCCACAAGAGTAACGCCGGCGTCGCCTACGTCTACACCCACAAGCTCTCCATTGCGTGGGTTCTCTGCGTTGTGCTGGCCGTATTTTTGGGCATAACCTACCAGGGCAAGGCCGCCATGTTCAAGGGTGTCGCCGAATCCAGCGAAACGATTATCAGCATTCCGTCTCCGACCGAAGTCGTGAAGGTCTACGTGGTTCCCGGCCAGGAAGTCAAGCCGGGTGATACGATTGTCGTCATCAATCGCCCTGATTTGACACTTCGCATGGCTGAACTTACGCGCGAACTCGATGTCATCGAGGGCCGCAGCAACATGAACACTGCTGAAATCGACCAGAAGGTTGCCGAAGTCAAGGCGAACCTCGAAACGCGTCGCCTCGCTCTCCAGGCCGAAATTCGCAACCTCGAAACGGAATACCAGAGCAACAAGGCAATTTCTGCAAAGTTGAAGAGCCTCTCCAACTCGAAGTCCGGCGCCGATGAAAATAACGCCATGGCTATGCGCATCAAGAGCCTGAAGAACGAATTGAGCGTCGCTACAAAGAGTGCGAACGAGCAGATTGCTCTTCTCCGTGGTAGCAACAGACTGCAAAAGTCCAGCGGCAAGAGCGAAGCTGCGAACCTCAAGAAGGAAATCGAGGAACTCCGCAAGCAGCAGGAAGAATTGACGCAGATTGCGAAGGAAGAATGGGTCGTCGGTGACGTGAACGTGCACGATGGCGAAAAGGTTTCGAGCTTTGCCCCGATGGTAACGCTTGCCCATAAGTCCCCGACCATGATTCGCGGCTACATCAACGAATTGATTTACCAAAACATGAATCTCGGTGAGGCTGTGAAGGTCACCGCCCTTACCGGTAAAGGTGAAGTTGTCGTCGGTGAAGTTATTGGCCTTTCCAGCAGAATCGTCCCCTTCCCGACCCGTATGTGGAAAATGCCCGAAATGCCGGTGTACGGCCGCGAAGTGACTATCAAGATTCCCGAAAATAACCCGTTCCTGCTTGGCGAAATGGTTATCATTTCTGAAACGAGCATCAAGAATCTCCAAAAGAATGGTAAAAAGTAATGGCTAAGTTTGCGTTTATCCCATTGGCTTTAGCTTCTACGGTCTTTGCGACGACTCTGAACTGGAGCTCGCTTGTCGAGTCCGCGAAAAGCGACCCGCGCTACACGGCTTCCTCGAAGCGCGTGGAGGCTTTGTCGTATGGCCGTAACCTGAAGCTTTGGGACAAGCTGGAACTCCGCTACAAGATGGACGGTTTCAGCTTTGCGAAGCATGATTTCGAACTTCGCTTTGTGCCGCAGAGCTTTGGCGAACGTTCCGCCGACAAGGAACATTTCGAGGCTCTCAAGAATTATGAGAATGCCCGTTTTGCCGTAGAGCGCTCCGTTCTTCTCTACGACCGCTACGAACGCGGTATCCGCTATGTCTTGCGCAAAAAAATCCAGCAGCTGAACAAGGAAATGCTTCAAGTGAACAGCGACCGTATTGAGGTTCTGCACCTGAAGGCTGGGTCCGCCACGTTCAACGCCGAAGATCTTTTGACTTCTCTTGAAAAGAATGCCTCTCTCAAGGCGGATTTGCTCTCCGATAGCACCTCTCTCCATGAGGCTGAAAGCAAGATGCGGCTCTGGGTCCCCGATTTTGACGAGGTGGACTTGGATACGAGCTTCCTTCCGACCATCGAGGAAATCGAGCAGGCTGTTTCCAAGGACCTCAATGCGGATGAAACCTTCCCGTTGATAGCGATGGCGAAGGGCAAGCATGACGAGGAAATCGCGAAGGCGAAGCAGGATGCGAGCAAGGACCGCGACTACATTTCGCATATCGGCATCGGCTACTCTCTGGAAATTGAATCCTTGATGGAAAAGTACAAGGACCTGGATTTGAGTGACGTGAAGCAGGGCGCCTCGTATCATGATTTCGAGAATGCTTATTACGCAAAGTACCCTGATGCGAGCGAGGCCAACGGCTATCGCACCATTCGCGAACTCGTGCCCGATGTGGATGACCGTGCCACGAAGGACAAGTTCTTTGTGAATCTTGCGTTCCGTCTGCCGTTCTTCGACAGTAACAAGGACGCGACATTGCGTCAGCAGGTGGCGACCTTGGATGCCGCTACCGAATATCTTGAGGATTATCGCGACATCAGCTTGAAGTTTGCTCACGAGGTTGAGGAGATTCTTGCCTTGATTGGACAGTGGAAAGTTCTGAGGGATTATTCCGAGCAGGTGAATGCGAGCGGCTTCATGGAGCAGTTTGCGCATAAGGCCGGATCCGACCCGCTGCTTCTCCTTCGTGCTCGTGAAAGCGCTCTCGACAGCAAGCTGAAGTCTGCAAAGCTCGAATACGAAATTTACGCTCTCTATTTGACCTTGCTGGAATACGCCGGTGGCCTTGCCCGCGAAGACATTGCAAACCATCTCCGCGAAGGAATCAAGTAATATGGCCGAAGCCCGCGGATTTAGCCTTTTGGAACGCTTCGAACTCAAGTACCATATCCCCGTCGAATGGGCGGATAGGATTGGTGCTTTCTTGGCGCCGTACTGCGAAGAGGATTATTATTCCAAAATCACTCCGGGCGGTTTCTATTGGATTACGAACTTGTATCTGGATTCTCCGAAGTGGACGTTCCTCGGCTGGAAAAAGAAACAGCTCCTGGACCGCTTCAATATGCGCATCCGCACTTACGGCGAGCATCCGAAGCAGGACGGTACGTTCCATTTTGAATGCAAACGCAAGATTCGCAACATCTGCTATAAGAGCCGTGCGACCATCAAGGGGATCAACCCTGGCGAAGTTTGGCACATGAAGCCCGAAGACTGGCCGTGCAAAGGCGAAAAGGATCGCATGTACCTGAAGGACTTTTTGTACAAGACCGAACTTCACAATGCGCATCCGCGACTCTTGACGCAGTACAAGCGCCGTGCTTGGTTCGGACTTCGCGAGGAATATTCCCGCGTGACGATTGATACGGGCATGCGCTTCCGTGAAGAAAACGGCTTCGACTACACCGTGGAGCCTCACTATATGCACTCCACCGGGCTTCCGAGATTCTTCCAGCCGGGTGCCGACGCCGTGCTTGAACTCAAGTGCCCTGCCGCCCAGATGCCCTTTTGGATGTTCGATTTGATCAAGACGCTGAACCTGAAGCATGCCGCGTTCTCGAAGTTCGGCAACGCCGCCGCGGAATGGAAACGTGTCTACGAGAACCCGCGCAGGTTCAAATCGCCTTATTGGACTAGTCTGGCTGGTAACTTTTAAGTAATTTGAAATTATATTAATGTGTGGAATTTAATCGAGGTGGATACCTTATGAAAATGAAAAAATGGCTTTCTGTAGTGGCTGGCTTATCCATGTTCGGCCTTATGGCTTGCGGTGACGATAGCGGTAACGACAATCCTGTCAATCCCCCGTCTCCCGAGATGTCTTCTGCCGAGAATCCCCAGCCGACGAGCAGCACGACGGATCCTTCGGCAACGTCTTCTGCGAATGTCGCTCCGTCCTCTTCTGCTACCGTAAAACCGTCTTCGTCCAGCAACGAGTATTTTGGTGATGGCGTGTATACGTATGTCGGTGTCTCCGAAATCATGTACAATGCTCCGGACAAGTCGGAGCTGGAATGGATTGAACTTACCATTGAAAGCGGTCCGAAACTCCCCAGCATGTTGGGCTACAACCTGCACTTGAGTGGCGCCGTGACGTTCAGTTTCCCGGCGGAACCTTTGGATGTCGGTGAATATATTGTCGTGACGAACAATCCGACACTCTTCAAGCAGACTTATCCTGATTTTAAAGGCCGTCTCTTTGGACCATGGGATAACGACCCCAAGACGGGTGCTCCGTACAAGCTTGTGAACGAAGGCGATGTCGTTGACGTGAAGCTTATGGGTAAGGGCGACGTGTGTGCCGCATTCGGCAGCGAACCTCCTTGGCCGAGTCTTGCAAACGGCAATGGCCGCACCCTGGTGTTCAAGGGTGGGAATCCGGCCCAGCCTTCTTCTTGGGGCGCTAGTGCCAAGGTTCTTGGCAATCCGGGTTCCGGTGACGATCTGATTGTCGCTCCGTCCAGTGTCCGCCTGAACGAAATCAAGCCGTATGTGCTTGGTACCTCTGATGGCTGGATTGAACTTTACAACAGCGGGACCGCCCCTGTCGATGTGGCCGGCTGGGAACTGGAATCCAAGCTGAAAAAGAAAACCTGGAAAGTTGGCGGCGCCAATACGACAGTGCCTGTAGGTGGATTCCTCCTTCTTGAGGCGACTGCCGCTGTGTTCGGTGAGGATTTGTACTTGAGCGATAAGGGTGGTGAATTCTACCTTTACGAAGTCGTCGGTGACGCTCGTACCGGTATCGAAACAAGCCTCATGCTAGCCGCAAGCACCACTTCGAGCGGTGTTGTGGACGTGAGCGATGGCTCTGTTGCCCAAGGCGCCCTGGCCTCTGAAACTCCGGGTGCTGCAAATGCTCCGCTTAAGGTTGGCCCGATTTTCATTACGGAATTGAATTATCATCCGAATGACGCTACTCCTGAAGATGTTGAATTTATGGAGCTTGTCAATCAGGGGACGACAGATGTGAACCTGTACGTGACCAAGGACGGCATGAGCAAGGGTTGGAAGATTGAAGGCGTGAACATGGAATTTGCCAGTGGCGACATGTTCCCGGCAGGCTCCATGATGCTTCTCTTCCCGGATAGCTTGCAGGCTATGGAAGCCGACCTCCGCACGCGTTATGCAATTGATCCGGCTGTCATCATCAAGTTCTACAAGGGCAAGCTCTCGAACCGCGGTGAAACCATCGCCGTGAAGGAACCTTACAGCTATGTGTCTAGTGACAATGGAGTCCAGTGGTACTACGTCTGGTCCGATGCAACGCTCTATAGCGATAGCTGGTCGGAACCGGACTTTGCAAAGACTGATGGTCTTGGCTACAGTCTCCAGCGTGTCGATTACACGACGATGGGCTACGAGGCGAAGGCATGGAAGGCTGCTGCGCCGACTCCGGGAAAACTCTAATTCTTTGTAAAATTTCTAAAACGGACTCCTTGAAAAAAGGGGTCCGTTTTTCTTTGTAAGTTTTTTGGAATTGCTTTTCATTCTTCAATTTTTATAAATTTTCTCTGCTATGAAATGGTTTTTGGGTATCTTTCTTTGTAGTGGCGTTGTTGCGCATGCTACGTCTCTTTCCCTGCAAGATGCGCTTGACTTGGCCAAGGCCGGTAACTCCAAGATCAAGGCCGAGAAGGCCAAGGTGGAAATTGCGGAAAGCGGACAGGACGAGGCGCGGGCCCGGTTTATGCCGACGGTCAGCTTGACTGCGGGTATTACAAGAATCAACGACCCGATTTCAATTGACTTGAGTCGATTGCAGGAACCGCTTGGAAGTGTTGCTGGGGCTGCTGCTTATTCAAAAGCCTATATCGATGCTTATAACAAGGCTTCCGATGGGTATGCGCAGGCATACGCGGGAGCCATTGCTAAGGGACTTTCCGAAGAGCAGGCGAAGGCTACTGCGGAAAAATTGCTCGGAGGCACTCCAAGAAGTGTTGCTCAGCAGAATGCCGAGGCGTATGGAGCCAATGCGACCAAGTCCATCAACGAAACCGATTTCAGCATGCGCGTCCAGGATGAATGGTTCTTCAATGCGCGCTTGTCCGTGGTGTGGCCGATTTTCACCGGCTTGAAGATTTACTCCGCGTATGACGCCGCGAAGGAGAACGTGGAGGCGCGCAAGGCCGAATTCGAGATGGCGCAGAACGCCATTTTGATGGATGTCGCTGTCAAGTACTTTATGCTCCGCCTTGCCGAAGAACTCACTGTGATGCGCGAATCGACGAAGCATAACTTGGAAAATCACTTGGAGCGCTCCAGAAAGCTTGAGGAAGGCGGCCAGATTAGCAAGGCGGAACGCCTTCGCGCCGAAGTCGCCCTGGCCGAGGCGGAAAACGCCTATGAAGACGCATTACGCGACCAGTCGCTTGCCCGTATGGCGTTAGCGAGCCTGTTGCATACGGATACGACGCTTACCACGATAACTCCTGTCGAGGCACCGCAGAATACGCGCTCCATGGAGGAGTTCAAGGAACTTGCCTTGGAGAAACATCCGGGGCTTCGCCAGTTGCGCACCGAACGCAAACGCAGCCAGAATGCCATCCGCGCTGCCCGCGCCGATTATTTTCCGACGGTCGCGCTATTTGGCTACAAGGAACTTTACACCCGCGACTTGACGATTCTTGAGCCGGAATGGGCTGTGGGCGCCAGGCTCCAGTGGGATATTTTCAAGGGAGGCGATACGCGCTCCAAGGTGAGCTCTGCAAAGTCGATGGACCGCTCTCTCATGAGCTTGGAAGAAGAAACCATGGACAATCTCAAGCTGCTTGTGGAAAAGCGCTGGCGCGAATTGGAACATGCTCGCGGCAGACTTACGAGTCTTCTCAAAACGCGTGAACTTGCCAACGAAGCGCTTCGCAGCCAGAATCGTGCCTACGAGGCGGGACTTGCAACGGGGCTTGATGTCGTGGATGCGGAACTTGCGCTTTCGCGTTTGCAGGTGGCGGACTTGAAGGCGCATTTTGACGCCGTAATCGCTTGGCTTGGCTTGCTGGAGGCGGCTGGTGAAGTTGCGGAGGCCGGCTCGATTTTGCAGGAGTTGGTGAAGGCGGAGCCCGTTCACGCAAAGGTTTCTGAAGAACTTGCGGCCAAGGTGCCGAATGCCGATGTCGCGGAATCCGCTTCTGCGGCGGAGAATACGTCGAATGCTATCGTAGAACCTGTGGCAAAGTCTGATTCTGCATCTGTGAATGCTGCTTCATCTTCTGTTGAACCGCCTGCGAATGCGGCTCAAAATAAAGTTTCGGAGGCGAAATAATGAACGCTTTGAAGTTACTTGGTAAAATTGCTGTTGTTCTTGCGCTTATTGTGCTTATCATCATGGGTATTGCGCAATTGCAGAAGTTTGCAACCCAGCCGCGAGAACAGTTCCTCCAAGGGCAAATGGAAGCCCGCAGGGTGCTTGTGGCAGGGAAGGTCCCTGGCCGCATTGTCAGCCTCTTTGTGCGCGAAGGGGATGTGGTGGTGAAGGATTCCCTCGTAGCGATTATCAGCAGCCCGGAAATCGAAGCGAAAAAGATACAGGCCGCAGGTGCTCTTGAAGCTGCCAAGGCGCAGGCGAAGAAGGCGAAGAATGGCGCCCGCCGCGAGGACATCACGGCGCTCAAGGCGATGGCCGACCGCGCCCAGGAAGCGGCTACCTTGGCCAAGAACACCTATGACCGCGTCCAGAAGCTTTTTGACGAGGGCGTTCTTCCGCTGCAAAAGCGCGACGAGGCCGAAACGCAGATGAAGGCCTCCCAGGCTGCTTCTGACGCCGCTTTCGCCAAGTACAAGCAGGCTGTCGTCGGCTCCCGTATCGAAGACAAGGCTGCTGCAAATGCGCTTGTGATGCAGGCTGAAGGTGCCAATGCCGAAGTCGATGCCTATTTGGAAGAGACGAAAATTCGTGCCCCGATTTCTGGCGAAATTTCGTTGAAGCTTGCCGAAGAAGGGGAAGTTGTCGGTTCCGGTTCGCCGATTGTCGCCGTGACTGACCTGAAGGATGCGTGGGCGGTATTCCACCTTCGCGAAGATTATCTTCAGAACGTTCACAAGGGAAGCAAGTTTGAAATGCAGGTTCCGGCTCTTGGTCGAAAGATTGAAATGGTCGTGAATTATATTGCTGCTGTAGGTGACTATGCGACATGGCGCAGCAGCAAGGAAAGCTCTGGTTTCGACCTCAAAACCTTTGAAGTTCGCATGCGCCCTGTGGACGATATTCCGAATCTCCGTCCGGGCATGAGCGTTCTTTTGCCGGTAGATGCGGTCAAGTAAACAGTTTATTAGAAGGCGTTTGTGCTGAAAGGTCTTTTAAAGACAATTTGGAAGTTGTATTTCGGACACAATGTGGTCCTGTGGATGATTCTTACGGTGTTGCCCGTGGGAGTTTCCGTCTTTATGCTGGATATGTTTTCTTCGGAAATAGTGCAGCATGTTCCGATTGGAATTGTAAAGCAGGACGACAGTCAGCTTGCAGACCGTCTGGAAATGGGTTTTCGTTCCAGTCCTGTGCTTGATGTGAAGATGCTGTGCAGTGACATGAGTGATTGTGAACACGCAATTATTCGCGGCGATTTGCAGACCTTTATTGTGCTTCCGAATGACTTGGAAAGACGCGCGCTGCGTCTTGAAACACCTGTTATCCCGGTTTACTCCAGTGGACAGAATTACTTGACAAACATGTTCTCGACGAAGGAAATTCGTGCGGTCGTTTCTGCCGTAGGAGAAAAATTGTATACATCGCAGTTGAAGGATCCTGTCCGGACAGAAATTCATTCGGTCGGTAACATTGAAGGAAATTACCAAGGATTCCTTGCGCTTGGACTTGTTGCTGCGATGTTCCACTTGGCGGGGATGCTTGTTGCCATGTATATTGCGTCGTTTCCGTTTAGGGATTGCAGAGTCAAGGAATTTCTTGGTTATGCAAATGGTTCTAGACTTACACTTGGCATCGCCTCGTTTGTTCCGATGACCTTGATTCTTTGGCTTGAGTTCATGGGCTGCTATGCTTATACGCATCGGATGCTCATGCCGATGGGACTGGAGGAATTTATAATTGTGTCCGTTGCCCAGCTGTTGATGCTGATATGTTGTGCCGGTGCGGGAATTTCGTTCTTTGGCGTGACAGGCGTGATGCGTATTGCGACGGGTGTCGCCGGTGTTGTCGGTGGCCCTGCTTTCGCATTTGCCGGACAAACTTATCCTTTGATTGCGATGCCGTTTGCGGTGCGCTGCTTCGCGTTTTTGCTTCCGCTTACGCACATGTTGAAGGTGCAATCCATGATGCTTCTGGGGGAACCTGGCATGGAATCCTCCTGGGAGGTTATTAAGCTTTTGCTTGGAATGTCCATATTTTGGATTTTGCTGAGTGGCATTTTGATAAATTGGCGTTGGAAGCGCAGAATGCCTGTGAAAAAAGAGGATGCCGTCAATACAGTATCTCAAGCGGAGGGTACTGTATGATTAGTCGCCTTTTGAGAGTCACTTTGACTGAATGGAAACTGTTTGTCACGGATCGTGCTGCCATCTTGCTGCTTGTCGTGGCTGGGTTGTTGTATGCGTTCTACTATCCGACGCCCTATATTTATCAGACCGTATCCCGGGTTCCCGTGGCTGTAGTGGACTTGGATCATTCAGCGAAGTCCCGTGAACTCACGCGTATGGCTTCTGCCGCCCAGCAGATTGAAGTCAAAGCCGTGTATTACAACTTGGATGATGCCGAAAAGGCCATGGCGAGCGAGCAAATTTACGGCTTCATGGTCATTCCCGAAAAAATGGAAAAGGACTTGCAGCAGAAAAAGCCTGTTTCTGTGAACATCTTTACGCATGGCGCCTACGTGATGCTCCATGGGTCTATCGGAACCGCTTTCTCGACTTGTGCTCTTACTATAGGTGCTACAAATAAGGTAAAGCAGATCGCGCTTGAGAAAAAGGTTTCTTCGGGGAAGGCTATGGCAATGCGTGAACCGATTCCGCTGAGCTTCCAGACGATGTTCAATAGCTCTGGCAGCTATTCCAACTATATTGTTCCGAGTGTGCTTATTCTGATTTTGCAGCAGTCCATGGTTATTGGTATCGCCATTTTAGGTGGCGCTCGACCGCATCGTCGTTTCCGTAATCATTATCGCTATGCTGCTGTGGAGAACGAAAGCTTGCTTTATCGCTATTTTGGACGTTCCTTGGCATATTTTTTACATTACTGCTGCTTTATTTTGTTCTATCACTGTGTCATTTACAATCTCTTTGAATTTCCGCGTCGTGGCGAGCTTTTGCCGATGTGTGTGTTTGCTGTGGTGTTCCTTTCTGCTGTCATCAACTTCGGTATGTGTGTTTCCCAAGTGTTCTTGCATCGTGAGTCGAGCATGCAACTTTTCCTGTATCTCTCTATTCCGATACTATTCCTTGCCAATTTCAGTTGGCCTTCGTATTTGATGCCCTCATGGATGGTTGGTTTCTCGTATATTCTACCAAGTACATTCGCCATTCCTGCATGGTTATCCATTGAGCAGATGGGGGCCGATATTTACGATGTCGCTCCAAAATTATACTTGCTTGGTATTCAGGCGCTGGTTTACCTTTGCCTGGGCTTGACGCTGACGTTCATTCGGGACAAGGTTCATTTCAAGTCCGGTGAAATGTAAGAGCGAATTTTCTGATGAAAGTATTAAAATTCGTTTCAGAAGGCTGTGTTAAGCTCCGTGAATTTTTTAAATTGCAGCTAAAGTACAATTTATAACCTATAACCTGTAACATATATTATGATGTTCGATCCTTTATACATGGGCATTTTGCTCGTAACGTTGGCTCTTTCGGGAGCTGTATCTCTTCTCGTCAAGACGCGTTTTGCGGCTGGACAAAAAGTTAGAATCTCAAGCGGCCTTACCGGCGCCGATGTGGCAAGGGCCATCCTTATGGACGCTGGCATCACCGATGTGAAAATACTTGAGCATCAGGGATTTCTTTCGGACCATTACAATCCTCTGAATAAGACGCTGAACCTGTCGCATGATGTTTATTATGGCGTCAGCGCAAGTGCCGCTGGTGTCGCCGCCCACGAGGTCGGTCACGCTATTCAGCATGCTGAAGGCTACTTCCCGCTGTGGCTTCGCTCGTTCATCGTTCCCGCAGCAAATCTTGGCTCTAATTTAGGACCATGGCTTGTGATTATCGGTATCATGCTGATGGGCATGGGCAAGGCGCTTGGGTACTCCATGGCGGTCGTTGGAGTCATTCTGTTTGGGTTGGCGACGCTTTTCACGCTGGTGACTGTCCCCGTGGAATTCGACGCCTCCTCTCGTGCGAAGAAGGCGCTTGCCCGCTTGGATGTTGTTGCTCAAGGCCGTGAATACAATACCGTTTCGGGCGTTCTTTTGGTGGCTGGCCTTACCTATGTTGCCGCAGCAATTTCTTCTATTTTGCAGCTACTCTACTGGGCGTATCGCGCAGGACTCCTTGGGGGAAGACGCGACGATTAGTCGCCACAGACTGTTTGAAAGGGTTTGTAAAATGCCGGTCTCAGGTGAGACTGGCTTTTTTTATGAATAAACTAATATTGTGCTGGTGCTTTGTAAACGACTAAGGCTATAAATGGATACCATTTGCTGATTTTTTGAGAATTTGGAATCCTTTTGCGGCAAAAAATGCACAATTCCAGAAGCATACTTTTTCGTCTATCGTCTTTCAACTTTCGTCTATTTAGGATGGAGTCTGGTCTCTTCTTTGTAGGTACGAAGTTGAACTGTCGTAGCCGTTTTTTTGTGGGGTGGCGGAGAAAAAAGACCTTTTATTGGTCGTTCCTGAAATTTTACAAAAATTTTTCAAAAAAACGGGAAATTTTTTCGGCGTTCCGCCGTGTATATAGATGGGGGGTGTCGCAAGCCTCTCCGCGAACCGGCGCTTTCCGGGTACATGGGTGATATAGATGACGAAAAA
>JAZLIJ010000038.1:0-11995 GCA_045617325.1 Fibrobacter sp. | reverse complement strand
TTGTGAGCGAAGCCATGGACGCTGAAAGCGTCCACCTTGGCCGCTTCTCTCGCCTTACGCATTTGTGCCCCTTCGGGGCCAACTGCTAGGCTCGGAAATGTCCAAGCAAGCTTGGCCGCTTCTCTCGCCTTACGCATTTGTGCCCCTTCGGGGCCAACTGCTAGGCTCGGAAATGTCCAAGCAAGCTTGGCCGCTTCTCTCGCCTTACGCATTTGTGTTAATTGATTTTTCACTGTTCATTTTTCATTGTTAATTGTTAATTGTTAATTGTTAATTGTTAATTGTTATGAATTACATGCAACTTGCTCTTTCTCAGGCAATTTTCTCGATTGGTGTGAGTCGTCCGAATCCCGCTGTAGGTGCTGTCGTTGTGAAGGATGGAATCGTCGTGGGGAAGGGGCGGACGCAGCGCCCTGGGAGCGCTCATGCCGAAGTGATGGCGCTGCGTGACGCGGGCGAACTCGCCCGCGGGGCGGACATATTCGTGACGCTGGAACCCTGCTGCCATTATGGCCGCACGCCCCCATGTACAAAGGCAATTATCGATGCTGGAATCAAATGCGTCTACTTTGCGCATTCCGATCCGAATCCCGTTGTTCGCGGAAACTCCCGTCGTGTTCTCGAAGAAGCGGGAATCAAAGTTTTTGAAGGCGTTGACGCTTGCATCCGTGCGGCGGTAGAAGAATCCTGGGATGACTTTGGCGGCGAATGCCACTGCCTATGCGCTGCTCCCGATGCCTTTGCAAATCACTCTGCGAAAAACATCGGCGAAATTTCCTCTTCGGAAAATGCTGCTGCGCGCGATTCCAAGGAAATTAAAGCGTCTTCTTCAAAGCACGTCATTGCGCCTGTCAGTAGACAAGACGAAGCAAAGCAATCTCCTGCCGCATGTTCCGATGAATTCTTTGATGGCATGATGAATTCCGTTCAGCGCAATGCTGCTGTAGAAGCGGAGGGCCGTGCCGTTTTTCGCGAAATTGAACGCTACTTTGAAGCCTACGATTACTTCGTTCGCAATAAGCGAACTTTTGTAGAGGTCAAGTCCGCTGTTTCCGAAGAAGGTTTTATGGGAATGATTCTTGCGGATGGTAAACATGCCCCGTTGAAAATTACGGGCGAAGGAACCGCTTGCTGGAATCACGAACTGCGCACCATAAGCGATGCTGTGCTGGTCGGTGCGGGTACGCTCCTTGCCGATAATCCCAGCCTGGATGTGCGTTATGCACAAGGTAACAACCCCGTAAAAATCGTCTGGGCTGGACATCATGAATTTACTGCGGAAGAAATTGCTGCGTTGAAAGTATTTGAGACTCGAGGTTCGTGGCTCGAGGGGCGTGATTTTGATCGGGAATCTTGCATGTCCTCTTTCTGCGTTCTCGTATTCTCCTACGTCGTGCAGCCCGCTCTAGAATCCGCTCAGAATGTTGAGGTGGTTCAGCTGACTGCATCCACATTCTCCGAAAATTGGCATCTGATGTTGGACAACTTAAGCGCTCGCGGAATGCACCGCCTGATGGTGGAGCCCGGCGTAGGTCTTGCTGCACAACTCTTTGCGCCTGAAACTTCGACTGATGCTCCGAATTTACGGCCTCTTTGGAATCGTCTGGATTTGTGGCGATCGACAAATGGTTCTGCCGAGAAAATTTTGAACGAACGAATTGCTGCGGGAATCGCTTCCTGTGGCCTTGAATTTCCGGAACTTCCGAAAAATATCGTCGCAAAGGAATCCGCAATGATTGGCGCTGATGTGTTGACTGTTTATTATCAGGGCTGATGCCGAATTCGCATTATGAATCGTTTGTTGCTTATTTCGCTTTGGATTTTCTGCACTTTATTTTCAGGTTGCTGCCGCCCCATTGTTACTCGCCCACCTTCGGTAGCCGCTTTTATGGATAGTTACGGAAGGGACTATGCTACATATATGGGGTCGGTGTCTTTGTATTTAGGTGATTTGGTCAACGACAGTAATAGCGCTGGATATAGCAACTCTGATGGATGAACCAAATATCGGGAATGGTTTGCTGATTTTCATGCGGTTGCGTATAAAAGTTTTGGATATTTTAGTCTAGGGGGAGGCTTTCAAAGTTTTGCACCTATTTATCAAAATGGTTTTGTATCCCCTTATTTTGGTGTGAGCCTATGGAGTAATATTGCGGGACCGTTTTTTTTGCTGATGAAGTTTTTCGAGAGTGTTTTTCAGGCGGTGCGGAACTGATTGAATAAATTCCGCTAACTGAAAATTGGAAGCTTGGCCTAACGCAGCATTTTTCAAGAAATGGACGTGAGGCCTATCTTGATCCTGGTACTCCAGAAGGCTTTACGGCTCTCCGTATAGACGAACCCCGCCCTGGATTTTATAAAGAGGTTGGGGGTGGCCTGTATGCTAGTTTCAAAACGAAGAAAGCTAAATTCGCTTTTGAATTTCGTTATGGTCGCGATATTGATGATAAACGAAATCGTTTTGCCTTGACGTTTGATTTTTGGAATCTGTCCGAAATGTCTTCTAAAGAAGAAAATCGTGAAAGTGAAGATGAAATAGAAAAAAATGCAGCTGGAAATGAATGTAAAAATTTAATACAAGATAATAAACTGAATCAAAATTTGAAAATAATGAATTTATCTAAAAAAGATGAACGGGATTCCCTAAATTCTGAGTTGCATAAGATAAGTAATCGATGGTTTTGTGTGACTGATAGTACGAATGTTTTATCTAAGGTCTATTCTCCTTCTCCCAATGTTCGCACGATTTATACCGACGAAATCTGCTACGATGAATCTCAAAAGTCGGTATGGATAAAGGAAAATTTTGAAGATGTCGCTTATGCTGTCCCTATGGATTCGTTGGACTATTGCGACGAGGTTGAAATGGAAATTCCATGGAAGAGTGTAATTGTTGAAGGCGTTCTCTTTGGAATTTTGGGGGGAATGCTGAGTGAAAGCTGGCCTGTTTTTGCTCTTGCAGGAATAGGTGGTGCTCTAGGAAGGTGGCTTTTGTCTAAGGTCTTCGATGACTATGAACCTAAGGTTTCTTCTACGACATGCGATATGCCACATTCTAGGGATGATGTTGAAAATTGGCTGAAACAGTACCCTTGCAAAAATGAATTTATGAATCGACTGGAGCGCGACCAAATCTTTTTGCCTCAATAATCCCATTTCGCTAAAATCATCTTCTGCTTGACATTTCGTCAATGTTCATTTTTGTGCTTTTGGCGACAAATCTTGAACTAGATTATATCTTTACCTTTGAAATTTGGTGTATGACTTTACACATTTCAAAAAGGGGTTAGGTAGTTTAGGTATGCGAAAAATTATTCCGTTGATAGCGCTTGCGATGTCAATTTCTTATGCGCAGGATCCGAATTTGCACATTTATCTTGCGTATGGGCAGTCCAACATGTCGGGGCAGGGAACGGTTACTGCGGCTGACAAGACTCCTGATTCCAGATTCCTCGTTTTGCGTGCCGCGAATCATTCCAATCAAAAAGTGGGTGAGTTTTATCCGGCGGCGCCTCCGATGGGACATAGTCAATCCAAGGTGGGCATCGCCGATGTCTTTGGCCGCACGATGGTCAAGAACTTGCCGGACAGCATCACGGTGGCTGTGGCGAATGTCGCTATTGGCGGACAAAGTATCGACCTGTTCGACAAGGACCGTAATGCGGCTTATGTGCAGAATGCCAAGGCCAAGAATGATACGTGGTGGATTCAGTACCTAGATGAATATGGTGGCGACGTTTATAAGCGCCTTGTGGAAATGGGAAAAATCGCGAAGGAAAAGGGCGTCATCAAGGGATTTCTTTTCCATCAGGGGGAAGCGGATTACCAGATGAAGGACTGGCCGCAACGTGTAAAGAAAGTTTATGACGATTTGATTCAGGATTTGGAACTGGATTCGTCGAAGGTGCCGATTCTCATCGGGGAACTTGCGACGACTGCTGCGGGGGGCGACTTGGGATGGCGAAATGATGCTGTCGCCGAGGCTGCGAAACTGATTCCTAATGGGCATTTGATTTCGGCGGAAGGTTGCCCTGCTTTGAAGGAAGCTAGCTATACGCTGCATTTTACGCGCGAAGGTTATGATACGTTCGGTGCGCGCTATGCTGAAAAGATGCTGGAACTTTTGAAAAAGGAAGAGGAAGAAAAGAAGGCTATCGCCGATTCCATTGCGAAGGCTACTGCGGATTCCCTTGCAAAAGATGCTGCTGATTCTATTGCTAAAGCCGATTCCATTGCCAAGGCTGACTCTATCGCCAAGGCGGGAAGCGAAAGTATCCCGTTCTCCAGGTACACCACATCTTTCTCCAACGACAAACCGCATCTTTTCTTTGATGAAAAATCTCAGAAGGTCTACATCAAGATGGAAAAGGATGGCCGCGAAATGCTGTTCGATGTCAATGGGGGGATGCAGCGGTAAAATGCGGCGGAGGGACTCGGATTTAGTGGTTAGTGGCTAGTGGTTGGTGGTTAGGGTAAAGTTAGGCGCGGTTTTACTCTGATGCGAGAAACGTTAGGGATGGAAGCCCGTCAGGGTTCGGAGGGCCGCTTGTTTGTGCGCTCGGCCCTCTGAACGGAAAAATTGCGGCGAGATGCCGCAATTTTATACCGCGAGAGCCCGACCCGCAAGGGGAACGCTCCATGCCATGTCAACTGAAACTTGTTGACTGCTGTAACGCTTTTGCCCAAAGTTTGTGGCTATGGGGTCTCGGATCAGTTCCGGATGACGTACCCCTAAAGGGGATGCGGTAATTACAAACAGATTGCTTCGTCGCTCTGCTCCTCGCAATGACGTGCTAGGCGAGAGACGCAAAAACAAGCTCGCTTGTTTTTATGGCCGAGCCGCTGAGTCATGCGCCATGCGCAATGACGTGCCCAGATGATGAACTGCTAAAAGTTGTTTTTCCGGAATCAATATGCGGTGAACAAGAGCGCCATGAGGCCTACGAACATCGCGACTTTCACGAAGGATTGCGACTTGCGGTAGTTCTTGCGGCACGCCTGGATGAGTATGTAGGCGAAGCTTGGCGTGAGTGTCACTGCGGAGGCTACGAGGAACGCTGTCGGGTAGAACTGGAGCATCGTCGGTAGCGGCAGGAGAATCCAGATGAAGAGTATCAGTGCGCCTGCAAAGCGGCGGGCGGTCGCGGCGCCTGCAATCAGGGGGAATGTCATGATGCCGGCTTTCAGGTCGCCGGTTTCGTCTTCGAGGTCCTTGTAGATTTCGCGGGCGGTCGTCAACAGGAATGCGAAGGGGATCGCGGGCACGACTTTCCAAAGGTATTCATCGGGGCAGGCGCGGGTGCTGAAAAGCAGCATGTCGGCGAGGGCGAAGAGTAGCGGCGTCGTGCAGAGGAATGCGACGGTCATGTTCTTGAGCAGCGGTATCCGCTTTAAAAAGCGGTTGTAGGCGATGAGCAACAGCGCAAGAAGCGTAAAGAGGATTGTCGGGATTGCGAAATGGATTCCGTATGCGAATGCCGAATCGAAGCTGATGTGGCCTGGGGTGTAGCGGATGTGCTGCGTTACGCTTATGCCTACGCCGCAGAGAATTGTCAATGCGGCGAGGACTTTCCATGCGCGGCCTGCGGCTTTCATCGAAATGGCGCCGCTCACGAGCGGGCGTTCCGGCCGATTGAGTTTGTCTGTCTCGTAGTCGAGAATGTCGTTCTGGATGTTCGCAAATCCGATAGCGAAGGCGAAACCGAGCAGTTCCAGGATGATTGTGAAAATGCCTGTGTAATGGCCGAAGGTGTCGCCCATCAGCAGGTAGCCGATGTACAGCGTGAGCATCGCTATTGCGATGTTCTTTAAGCGCATCATTTTAAGTAAAGTAATTAGCATCTTGGATGAATCCAATATAGAAATAAAAAGCCCGACTCTGTCGGGCGCCGCTTTATGCTTCATTATGATGAGCCTTTGGGTGCCGATGAGTCGGGGCTTTTGAAAGCGCTACTTGACGCTGACGTTTTTCTGGAGCAGCGTCTTGCCGCTTGCATCGAGAATTTTGGCGACGTACTTGCCTGCGGGGATTTTCTTGAGGCTTACTGCCGCATTCGCGCCGACGCTCTCGGAGAGGATTGCCTTGCCGCTCATGTTGTAGAGGGCGACTTTCGCTGCGGTGGGGGCGTAGGCGTGAAGCGTGCGGCCCTGAATTTGCAGGGTCGGCTTCTGCACGACGTTTACGCGGACGATTCCCGTTTTGGGCTGTTCGGGGTCTACGATTTCGACGAACTGGGTGCCTTCGGGGGCGCCGACGACGATGCCTCTGCCGACGGTGCTCATGTAGACGACGCCGAAGTTGTTCATGTCGCCCACGACGAAGTTGCCGTTGCCGGGGCCGCCGTATTGGTGAGCGTCATCGTTGATGCGTTCGAAGGATTTGCATTTGTCCGTGCTGCGGTAGATGCCGATGGGGTCGCCCGACTTTGCTGCGCCCCAGATGAAAATGGTTTCGTAGTCGGCGCCTTCCTTCTTTTTGCCGAGGCCAACTGCGATGGCTGTGCTTGTGCCTTCGCAACGTGTCCAGGACTTGCCGCCATCTTCGGTGAAGGCGAGGCCGTTCTCGGTGAATCCCTTCGGCTGCCAGACTTGCGCCTGGTCCAGCGGAACCCAGAGCGTGCCTTCCTTTTCGGGAACGGTACGGATGATGCCTGCGCCGTTGTAGTATTCGTTGTTCTGCTGGTTGTTGAGCGTGGCGCCGTACTTGCTGAAGCTTGCGCCTGCGTCATCGGAGCGGTGCAGGTTGCCTTGCATGTCCATGACGTAGAATACTTTCGGATTCACGGGGTCTGCGACGATACGCGCGTTCTGCGTCTGTCCGCCTTCCATGTCTACTGCGGTCCAGTTGGCGCCGTTATCGGTGGAGCGGTAGGTCGTGGAGCCGTTTTCGGGGCGGTGCAGAATGACTTTTCCATCGGCGGAAAGTACGACGAGTCCTTTTTCACCTTTTAATTTAGTGTCAAGTTTTGTCCATGTCTTGGCGTTGTCATCGGAGCGGTACATCACCAGATGGTTGATGCTTTCGTATTGCAGATATTCCGTAACGACGCCGGTGCGGACAAATGAACCGGTGAGTGGCGCGTATCCGAGGCTTTGCGTCGTGCCGATAATCGGGTCGTGGCGCGGCATGCTCTTGTTGATGTCGGTGTAGGCTGCACCGTCGTAGTCGCCAATTGCTGTAACGAGCGGTCCGCCGGGGATGCTCACGATGTCAAGCGGCACGGTTTCCTCGATGCCTCTCGACTGGAATTTCCAAACGGGAACTTTCGCCGTGATGTCGTCGGTCTGGAAAATTCCATTGCCGCTTGTCACCCAGACTTTCTTGCTGTTGAACGGGTCAAACTCGATGGAGCCTGCCCAGTGGATGGCGTTGCCGTGAATCCACTTGTTGTCCTGCGGGTCCATGTTCGGTACATCGCTTCCCGGATTTTGTCCGTAAGTCCATGTGGCGCCGCCGTCTGTCGTCACGTAAATGCGGTCGCCGTAGTTCTCGGTCTTGTCTTCGAATAGATGCCTGCCAATATACACGCCCAAGGTCGAAACCACAATGTGCTTCGGATCCTTCGGGTCAATCGTGATGCCGCCGAAGGGGCTCGTATTCTTTTCGTGGACGACGGAGCCGTCTTCCTTTGTGTTGTCGTCGTAGGGTGAAATGTCTGTCCACTTGCCGCTTGCAATGTCATATTTTTGCACTGAACCCTTCGAAATGTTGTAGGGGCCTGGGCCGTCGGCGTAGGTGATGTAGAGCGTTCCGTCGAGGAGCTTTGCGCGATGCGGCATCTGACCGCTTGGGCCTCCCTCGATGGTTTTCCACGTCTTGCCGCCATCGTTACTCACCTGCAAGTTGTCCGCTGTTTGCGAAAGCCCGAGGTAGATGGTGCCGGTGCTTCCGTCCGCGAGTTTCGAGTTTGCGTCGAAGAGGACGAAGCTGACACCGTTCACGCCGTTGAGGCTAGAACCTGTTGCTTCCGAGAGCGCTACTTTGTATAAATTGCTCCAGCTCTTGCCGGAGTCCGTGCTGCGGTAGAGTCCCTTGCTGCGGCTTCCGCACAGGATGATGCTCGGCTTGTTCGGGTCTACGGCCAGCTTTTCGCCGGTCTGCCTGCCCATGCCGTTGCCGTGCGCTCCGAATTCCACGTAGCTTGTGTCCCAGTGGTCGCCGAAGTCGCTACTGCGAAGAACCGCGGTCCTACCGTCGCTAAAGTAGCCGGTGCCTCCGAGCACGTAGATTTTTTTGGGGTCCGTGGGGTCGAGCGCGAATGATTCCGTGCCGAACAGTCCCACGTCGTTCTGGTTGAACTGGTCCATCAGCGGAATCCAGCGGGCAGCCGTTGCATCCCAGCGGTAAATGCCGCCCACGTCGGTTCTTGCATAGACAAGCCCCTCGACTGCTGGACTCGGCAAGACTGCGCTGACGAAACCGCCTCCGTCAAAGCGGACGTTACCCCAGTTGTAATTTTCTGAAAATGCCGTAGTGGCACACGTCGCAAAAACTGCGATCCCTAACATCACCTTTTTACCAAACATGATTTCTCCGTTTTGAGTGCACCACTACCCAAACCTTCCCATAAAATAAATAAAAATGTGGAAGGAGGCTGCATCAAATTCACATGAAATAAAAAAAACACCTCCGCGAGGAGGTGCTTTAAACGTTCATGTTTATAACGACTAATAAATGCCGTCGTCCATGCCTTTGACTGCGTAGACTCGCCTTTCATTCTTGTCGTTCATGACGATGGCTACACCTGCAATGTAGTTAATCCAGTTCTTTTCTGCAGGGACGGTCTTGTCGTGGAATTTGAGCAGAACTTTCTTGTCGGTCAGATAAACTGCCATGGGTAGTACGAATGTGTCGTGGGTACAGACAAGGTGGTATTTCTGCATTTTTTCGTAGCTAGGCGCGAGATAGGTGCTGATAATTTCTTCGCTGCGTTCCTTCAAGTCGTAGAAGGCTTCGCCGAAGCGACCCGTGTAGGCCCAGTCCGAAACCAAGGTTTTGTCATTTAATTTGGTTGTACTTGTATCCATGAATCCGTTGTACATTTCCTCGTCCTTGACGTACCAGCTGCCTGTAATGAACGATACGGTGTCATGGACGAAATTTGCCTGGCCTCGGCCGAGGGAGATGTTCATGCAAGTTTGCTCTGTTCGAACAAAGTTTGTGTGACTGAAGGAGAAATCTCCACCGCCGACGAGTTTTGCTCCTGTGGCTTGAGCTGCGATAACGCCGTCTTCTGTGATAGTCGCTTCCTTGGAAACGTCGTTGATATCACGCTCCGCATGGCGAACAGCGAATACAACTTTCTCGTTGCAGCGAACGCTCTTGAAGACGTCCCCGATATCAGCGAATCCGAAATTATCTATGGGAATGTCGATGAGTGGATCGGTGCCCGTGCAGCTTTCTGCGGGTTCTGTGGAACTCGAAGAAATTTCTGTCGGGACGGCAATGCTTGACATGGGTTCCTGCGGTGTTACCGCGCTTGAAAGAGGGTCCGTTCCAATAGGTGCTTCGCTAGAACTTTCTGGTGCGACAGGAGTTTCTGCGGAACTTTCTGGTGCAACTGTAGTTGAACTTGTGGCAGAAACGATTGGCTCACTTGGATTGGATTCAGAACAGGCTGACAACGCCAAGGCTGCCACTAGCGGGAGTGCCGAGAGGGAAATTACTGAAAATTTTTTCATGGAACATCCTTAAAAAACATGTAAATCTTTTTAAAATTTATTTTTTTATTGATTTTCTTCAAGTAATTTTTTCTCAATATGCGTTGTTTTGGGGCCGTTTGGGTTGTTGTAATTGGTCTCGTTCCTGCGCTTGAGTTCCTTGTTCAATGGCCAGTAGATGGATGCAAAGACGATGTAGCCTATCAAGAGTACAATCCAGTGGTTTAAATGCAAGCCGATTTCAACGTAGCGCATCGTTGCGAACATGAACGGCCCTGCGATGAGAAAAAGCGGCAGCTGTCTGCATTGGTCGTCGAGCGAGAATCTGCTCTCGTAACTCACGATGGAATTCATCATCGGAAAGCTTGTGCAGAAGCCGCCCATGAGGCGCTTGATGAACATGAGGCCAGCGACGACGAAGGCGATTGCCGGCGCCTTGATGTAGACGGGGAGCGGCGTCTTGTAGCGCGTGCCCGAGGCGTATTTCTGCTTCTGGAAAACGACGATGCCGATGATCAGGTCGAAGATGCAGGCGCCGATGAAGAATGCGTCGGTGTCGGGGGTGATTGGCTGGAGGGCGGTCCCGAGCAGAACGAAGAATGCGAGCCCAGCGATGATGGAGGGAATGATGGGAACTTTTACTTTGTAGTGGAGAAAGCGCACGATGTGGACGTAGAGCATGCACATGAATCCGGCGATGGCGTTTGCAGCTCCCATCGGGAGCCCTACGGCGAAGTAGGCGAATCCGCAGGGAATGGGGATGGTTGCTGCGACTGCCTTGAGCTGGGGATCCTTGAGGTAGGCGCTGATGGTTCCGAGTGCCGTTACGACGATGACTAAAAGCCAGTCGTAAAAGGAAAAGTGGAAGTTGAGTGATTCAAGCATTGTGTCGCCTGCAACTTTGTTGCTGCTAGAACATCCTTAGTATGTTTCGTATTTTGCGTCGCGTTCGACGGGGGTGAGACCTTCTGCGATAATCAGGTCCTGCATGCGTCTTGGGCTCATTCCCACGGGGACTACGGCGCCTGCGGCGTGGGTGATTTTCTCCTCGACGATGGTGCCGTCCAAGTCGGAAGCGCCAGCGTGGAGCGCGCGCATCGCGGTCTCGATTCCCATTTGAATCCAGTAGGCCTTGATGTGCGGGAAGTTGTCGAGGAATAGGCGCGCGACTGCGACGGTTCGCAGAATGTCCTCGGCGGTCGTGATGTTTGGGACAATCTTGTGGAGCGCGTTGTGTTCCGGGTGGTAGACGAGCGGGATGAATGCGAAAAATCCGGGCGCCTCGTCCTGCAAGTCGCGGAGCATGCGCATGTGGGCGATGCGGTCTTCGGGCTTTTCGATGTGGCCGAAAAGCATGGTCGCATTGGTCGGGATGCCTAGCTTGTGGGCTGCACGATGCACTGCGAGCCATTCCTCGCCGGTTTCCTTGCCTGGGCAAATCTGGTCGCGGACGCTCTGTACGAGAATTTCTGCACCGCCGCCGGGGAGCGCGTCGAGGCCAGCGTCCTTGAGTGTTGCCATGATTTGTTCCGGTGACTGTCCGGAGAGCTTTGCGAAGTGGCAGATTTCTACGGCGGTGAATGCCTTGAGGTTTGCCTTCGGAAACTCCTTGCGAAGCTTGCGCAGCATTTCGATGTAGTAGTCAAATGGGTGGTCCGGATGGAGGCCTCCGACGATATGCAGCTCGCGGGCACCGCCTGCGACGGCTTCTGCGGCCTTGTCGCGGATGGTTTCGTAATCCCAGTCATAGGCGGTGGGGCTGTCTTTCTTGATGCGGCTGAAGGCGCAGAATTTGCAGTGCAGCACGCAGACGTTCGTGTAGTTGATTTGGCGGTTATTCACCCAGTAGATGGACTTGCCGTGGCGACGTTCTTTTTCGGCGTTTGCCTTTTTGCAGAGTTCGTCGAGCGGTGCGTTGTAGAATAAGTCCAGTGCTTCGGATTCGGAAATTCGCGACATGTCGATTCTCGTTTTGAAAAAGCCACGTGAAATTTAGAAAAATGCGGAGGGATGCGGTTGGGATGCAAAAAAAAATGAAAAGTGGGTACTAAACAGGGGACCGATACCATTTTAGTACCCATTTTTACAAACAAATTAATGTAAAAATATCTCATTTGGGCTGTTTTTTTGAAAATGGGGGTACTAAAATGATGACTGGGGCGCATTTAGTACCCTGCAGGCCGCCGAAAAAGTCATTTTTATTTTCCAATAAATGGTTAAAACCCTGCACTTTCAGTGCAGCAACTTTCAGTTTCTAAAAATGTTTGGCTAATTTTGGAGTATGGCTAAATATCGGAAGACCACACATAGCGTGAGCAATTTATCGTGTCACATC
>JAZLIJ010000037.1:0-2501 GCA_045617325.1 Fibrobacter sp. | reverse complement strand
TCTGGCAGAAGGCGAAAAGGCAGAGATGTTTTCTAGCTACAAAAAGTTTGCAGAAACATTCGCTCGCCTGATGCAAAAGGAAAGCTTTGCCTTTGCTGAAAAATACCCGGACCTGACAAGTCGCGAATTTTACCAGTTCAGTACCTCTTTTGTCTCCTTCAATTTCGAAACAGTTTTCATGTGGCTCCTGTTCAATGCGAACCGCGAAGTGAACCACTTTGAAAAATATCTGAAGACGGCTCAAAAGGTGGAACAGTGGCTTGATTTTGGATTCCAGACCAAGAGCCGTAAAATTTCAAGTAACCCTGAAGATCGAAAGCCCGAAAAGTTCTCCTATTCCTACGACGAAGTGGTTGCCTTTCGGCAGAATGAATGCAAGGCTTCCGGGTCACCTGTTGGACGTATCGGCAAGTTCTTTTTTGCCCACGGCAGTTCCAACTGGCGCGAATGCCCTGCCTGTGGGCGCATGATGTATTACCTTGGCGACGAATGGGGCTATGGCTCAAAGCATTTGAACCCACCTTTGCCTGTGCCGTTATTTGAAAACGATAATTTTAACCGCACAGAAAACGAAAAACGCTGGCGTAACGAGTCTTTGCAATCGGATGCCCTAGAGTGCGTTTCCTATGGGGCAAAGACATTTGTCTGCAATTCGCCCATGATTATGCAGACCATGATCAAAGGAACTCCGACATCCTTCCTTGAAGAAGTTCAGCGCGAAGTTCGCGTAGGACTTGAAAAATGCCGGCACGTGGTTCTGCTGGGGTACTCCTTGCCTGTGGATGATGTTGTGTGGATACAGACTTTTACAGAGGCCATTCGCTGCCGAATAAACTCCGAAGAACAGGCGTACTGCAGCGTGGTTGTGGGGTATAAAGGTGAAAAACGATGGATGTATGGCGAAGAGATGAAACGCTATGCAGAAGCCCATCGTTACGAAAAGGACGCCGATGCGTATGGGGCAATGGCTATAGAAAGTGCAATATCCATTTTCGGTGTCGAAAATGTACGTGCGTACTGCGGTGGAATTCCCCAGGTTTGGGGTGACGCAACCGAAAATGAATTGAAGGAAATTCTCTATCCGCAGAGCTGGAATGCGAATATGTGGAAAGGAACGAGACTGGAAAAATAAAAGTAGGGAGTAGTATGTGCTACCATAGAATACAGTGCAAAGTAAAAGAAATTTCGTCGGATGGACAGGTCCTTGTAGAAGGTGAGGAAGGATACCTCCTGAAATGCTCAGGGAAGGATTACAATGTGTTTTGGAGTTACCGCAATGACAAGATTTTTCTTAAAGAACACAATTTGAAAGTAGCGAATTCTTGTAAAAGTTTTGATATGCTGTTACAGGCAAAAATCCACAAGGAAAAGGTTGAATTAGGTGTTGGAATAGAAAATGACGAAATAAGAATTTATGTGGTGAAATTTATCTGAAATGAAAATTTGAGGAGAAACAAATACATGAACAAGAAAATTTATATCGGAATGTTATTTGTGTCAATGCTGCTTGTCTCTTGTGGTGGATCCAGCGCAACGGATCCTTCCGAAGCAAATACTGACGGTTACGATCCTTCCGAAGCAAATACTGACGGTTACGATCCATCCACGGAAATTCTTACGGATGTCCGTGATGGTCGGAAGTACAAGACGACGAAAATTGGTGAGCAGGTATGGATGGCCGAAAATTTGAAATACACGACCAGCGGTAGCATGTGCTACGACGGCGACCTTGTCAACTGTGAAAAGTATGGACGACTGTATATCTGGATGGATGCAAGGAAGGCTTGCCCCACCGGCTGGCACCTGCCAAGTATAGAGGAATTTGTGGCCCTTTTGAATAATGTTGGATCTTCTGAAGATGAACGATCTGAAAATCTGCGTGCTGCTAGCTGGGAAAATGGAACGGACAAGTTCGGCTTTTCTGCTCTCCCTGCAGGCAATTACTACAGCTACAACGAGTTCGGCAGTTTGGACAGCCGCGCCTTCTTTTGGTCTTCTACGTGGAATGGTAGCAACTCTGCCCACATCCTGCACATCTATGTCTTCGGCGCGAGCATCCTCCTCGGCTACGGTAAGTTCCTCGGTCACTCGGTGCGTTGTCTCCAGGACTAGAGCGATGGCGAGTGACGCATAGACAAACTTGTTTGTCTATATGTCCGAGCATGAGCGTAGGCGCCTTGGCGCCCTCTAACTAAGGAAGCGCTCTGCGCTATCTTAGCCAAGGCCTAGCGAAGCAAGGCCTTGTAACTACCGAGAAGAACTACGCAGCGATGCTGCGAAAGTTCTTTAGAGGTCCATCATCAATTTTTTTGACAGAATTAGAAATAAGGGGCTTAAAAATGAGAAAAATTCTAATTGTAGGAATCGCGTCTTTTACCGCCATGCTTGCCGCCTGTGGTGGCTCCGGCGCAACGGATCCTTCCGCAGGAGCGGATTATTCTGATGACACTTATGCGTCGTTGCCTATATGCAATGAAGAAAAAGGAGGCCAAACTTGGTAT
>JAZLIJ010000036.1:0-28458 GCA_045617325.1 Fibrobacter sp. | reverse complement strand
CCCGGGTCGTGACGGCCTCGTGCACATCTCCGAACTTGCCGACCATCGCGTCGAAAAGGTCGAAGACGTTGTTCACGTCGGTGACGAAGTCGAAGTCCTCTGCCTCGGTGTCGATCCGAAGGGCAAGGTGAAGCTTTCCATCAAAGCTCTCCTGCCGCCGAAGCCGGCTCCAGAAGCTCCTGCTGCCCCGGAAGCTCCGGTCGAAGCTGCTCCTGAAGCATAAGACTTAGTTCAAGGAACTTTGTTGAATTTGCCGTGCAATCCTCGCGATTGCGCGGCATTTTTGATTTATAGTGGATTATCCCCTTGAAATGGAAAATCGTGTTTTTACTTTATTTGTCCTGTTTTGAGCGGAATTGTTGAAAAATGGTGTTGTCGTTTTTTGGATGGGCTTTTTTTGAGCGTTTTGTCGATGATAGGGGCTCTTGTACATATAATGCTTAAGTCTGTAATTTTGTGATGGGATGACATGCTTTGATTTAACTTTTGCATTAGCGAGGCAAAGCAGCGTTAAACCTCCGAAAACATCTCCGAACACCAGCCAAAAGCCCAAAAATGCGATTTTGGCTGGTGAACTTTCGAATATTTGTACCATGCAACTTCTAATTCTGTAATTTTATGACGGATAAAGTAATTTTGTGCCTGCTGTTTTCTGTTTTTTGATGATTTGGCAGGTACTTTGGGCGAAAAAAGACATATTGGGGATGCCAGTGCGCTGTTGTAAAATGCTGCGATTGATGATGTTCCTTGAAAATGCTAAATTTGCAAAATGATTCTAAAGAGATTTTCCTGCCAATTCGCGGTTGCCGGTCTGCTTTCGCTTGGATGCATCGGTAGTGCCTACGCGGCCTCACCAGTTATCGAAACTGAAAGGACGCATAACTTGAAGCAGTTGCAGTTTGCACCGATGCTTTTTGAGTACCATAGACAGACTGTGGGCGAGGAACGTCAGTACTTCACCTACCCGCGCAGGGATACGACTTTCCGCAAGAATTTCACCAAGACTGAAAAAAATGCTCTGCTTTATTTTGACAATGTAAAGGGCGCTATGGTTGCGGGGCATGGTGGCGATATCATCTGTGAAAAGGGCGATTCCGCCTGTGCAGCCCATGCGCATGAAATCGAAACGAAAATTCCGCGTGTAGCGATTGCCGCAAGCGTTGTTGGCGGTATCGATTATCGTGGTGGAGAATCTCTTGGCGATACGATTTGGCCGGGAATCGACGGCGGAATCTTCCTGCGTGGCTTTGCCGATTCCGTGGACTTTGTCTTGGATGCGCGCATTTACGATGAGGCGCATTCTGCAAAAAGACCCGTGTCCTATGACCGTGAATTCCTTGAAAATCAGAAGAGTGAAAACAATTCCGGGGTGGAGTACACGAGCTACGCCCGCTACCGCACGCACTTTGCCTACAACCACGACTGGTTGCGCCTGGATTTTGGACGTGATGCTCTCCATTGGGGACCTGGCTACTACAACAACCTGACGTTGAACCAGTTCTCGGTGCCGTATAACGCCCTGACATTAGACATGATGATTGGCCCCTTGCGCGTGATGAGTGTTTATGGGGATCTTCGTGTTTACAGCAGCATGAGCATGTTGAATAAGGATGAAACGCGAAATTTATTTGCGCATCGTTATGAACTTGCCGTCGGGAATGCTACATTCGGTATAAGTGAATTGCAAATCCTGTACGACAACTTGAAACCATGGCTCTTTGTGCCGACAGCACCTCTGTTCATGGAGAAGGGGAACTATTCCGAGAACAGCAACAACGGAGCCCTGGCTTTTGATTTCAACTATCGCCTTTTCAATGCGGCGCGTATTTATACGGAATTTTTCCTAGATGACATGGAATCGCCGATTAGCCTTGTGAAGAACGACAACATCGAGGCGAAATGGGCATGGATGGCCGGTTTCCAGGCGGCTCATGATTTCTACATCAAGGGGCATAAGCTTGAGACCGGTACGATTTTTGAATATGCACGCGTAGAACCTTATGTGTATTCGCATTTTGAGAAGAATACGGCGCAGATTGCGCACCTGGGGTATCCGCTTGGCAATCAGGGCGGACCGAATAGTCGCACGATTGACTGGAATTTGTATGCCAGATTGGATTCCCATGTTTTTGCATCGCTCAGAAACACATGGTTTTGGAAAGGAACAGATTACGGAAGTGCGATTAACGACACCACTCCGAGTCATAACCACATGAAAATTCACAAGAAGTTCCTTGATGGTGCAAAGATGCAGTATTCCTTGACTCCTGCGGTGAGCTACGAAGGGCGGTTTGTGAGCTTCCTGGGTGAAATCACGTTGTTTGATGACAAGAAAGTATTTGTGAGGGCTGGATTCAAATGGTAAAGAAACCGGAACTTTTGGCGCCTGCGGGCGACTTGAATCGAATGAAGTACGCTTTTGCGTATGGTGCCGATGCTGTTTATGCGGGACAGCCCGCTTTTTCGCTGCGTTCTCGTGAGAACGGGTTCAAGAATCTAGATGACCTTGCCGCGGGGATTGCCTATGCCCATGAACTTGGAAAGAAGTTCTACTTGACGAGCAATGTCATTCCGCGCAACGTGAAGGTGGAGGCTTTCCAGAAGGCTCTGCTTTCTGCCCTGGAGCTGAAGCCTGACGCCTTGATTGTCGCCGACCCCGGCTTTGTGGGATGGCTCCGCAAAGTGTCTCCGGAGACGGAAGTTCATCTGTCGGTGCAGGCGAATACGACGAATTATCTTGCGGCGCAATTCTGGCACGACCTTGGGGTTCGTCGAATTATTTTAAGTCGCGAATTGAGGTTGTCTGAAATTTTGGAGATAAAGGAACGTGTTCCGGACCTTGAACTGGAAGTGTTCGTCCATGGGGCTGTTTGCATGGCTATGTCTGGACGTTGTATGCTTTCGAACTGGGTGACGCATCGTGACGCGAACCAGGGGGCTTGTGACAATAGCTGCCGTATGCCGTACCGCTTGTATGCGAATCCGGGACCACAGTGTGAGGAATATCACATGCACGAGGGGGACTTCTCGTTGCAGCGCACGGACAGGCCTGAGCTGGACCCGATAGCCTTGGATGAAGATACCTGGGGCACCTACTTTATGAGCAGTCGCGACTTGTGCGCTTTGGATGTGATTCCGGAACTGGTGCAGGGCGGCCTCGACTCGTTCAAGATTGAGGGACGCACGCGCTCGGTCTACTATCTGAGTCAGGTGGTGCGCGCGTATCGCATGGCAATCGATGCTGTTGCGAATGGCGGTGCGGTTCCAGACGAGAGCCGCAGGGCGATTTCGTTTGTGGATGGCCGCGGCTTTATGCCTGGATTCTTGCGCGGTCCGCTGCCGCAGAATTACGAGGCGACGCATGTGGACGCCGCGGGTGGCTGTGTCGCCGCCCAGGTGCTGGATTATGATGCGGAGACGGAATCCTGCCGAGTGAATGTGAAGAATCCGTTCTCCATGGACGATAAACTGGAATTGATGCTTCCGGGGAAGATGGCTCCATGCGAGGTGACTTCCCTGCTGGATTTCAAGGGCGCAGCTGTGGATAGGGTGAATCCGGGCACCGAGGCTCGTGTATTTGTTCGCGAGTGTGGACTAGAAAACACAAATTTGGCAAAATTTGCCTTCTTTGTGCGAAAAAATGCGACTTAATGTTTCTGTAAAACATAAATTTGAAATATGGCCGTTGATGAAGCAACGAAAAAACAGGATGAATTGGAACTTTATCAGATTGATGATAAAGCGATAGTTCCTTTTTTCCGTGATCATTTGGACGATTTGACTCGTTTTCTCCATGAACATGATAGGGAAAAACTTTCTCTGCTTGTTTTGCTGAAACAGTTTATCCGAACATATCGAATGCCTTTCAATATGCAGAGGTATATGGATGTGCAGCGGACGTTCATTCAGCAGTCTCTCCATGACAAATTGCAGGATCGCCAGGCGGCTGTAAGTCACTGGATTCAGGAATTTGCGGGGCGCCATCGCAATCGTATGATTCAGTTGCAGTGTCTTTATCTGGACCGCGTAAAGGATCGTCTGCTGCCTGAAATTGAAAAACTGGTAGAGCAGCGCCTTGAAAAGTTGCGCAGTCAGCAGCAGTAGCTGTGGGAGATGCGCCATTTTTTCATTTTAAGCCTCTTCCAATTTTCAGCATTCCATATCAGCAATCCTGTTTACTAACCACTGCTTACCAATCACTTAAAAAGTGGTCGGTGGCTAGAACTGCAACGGGAAATGCGGATTTAATGAAAAAGAAAGGCTTTTACCGCATCTAATTCTCGTAATTCGTAACTCTTCCCTCATTTTGTGCGCCTTTCTAGCGGTATTCCTCGCGCTTAATCCGATTTTTTTTGCGGAAAAGTGTAACATGCTGAATGACAACGCTTTACACTTTTATGCCTGTTTTGGGTCGCTTTTGCGACTCTATATCGCACTTTTTTGTCAAGGGATGCTTGAAAAAATATCTGTTGATATGTTGTTGTATTCCTAGTGATGAATTTCTTGTTGTGGCGTTATTAAAAATGGGGTAAATGGGATAAAGTTGGAGAAATTTAGGGGATAAAAATAAATATGGCTTTTTTGGTTTAAATGGGCGACTTTTGCAAAAAAAAGAGAGGATCCACGTCTATTGGAATCATCATTTCTTATTTTTCATTTGCTATTTGATTCCTAATTATCGATTGAGTTTTTTATTGTGGACAATACTGTTTCTTTATTGGATGTCGTTTCGTCGCCTTGGCAGAAGGTCCTTGACCTTGTCCATGCGGAATGCAGCGATTATTTTGGCACGGTTATTTTGGATGCCCTTGGATTTGAGGGGGTGTATGATGGCTATGCGCTGCTGACTGTTCCTGACGAACTTCGTGAAAATTGGGTGAATTCGCATTACGGAGACCTGTTGCGCAAGTCTTTTGCCTCGGTTTATGGTGCGGAATTCATCGATTATCGTATCCGGCAGATTGCCCCCTCGGAACCCATTCCCGAGATGAAACTCTCTGTGCCTGAGGTAGTTCGGGCTGCTGCACGCGTAAAGCCTGTCGTGGCGAAACGTCCCAAGACGCCACTTTCACTTTATGCTCGCTACACATTTGACAATTTTATTGAGGGTGAGTGCAATTCTACTGCTTTACGCGCCTGTGAGGCTGTTGCCGAAAATCCGGGCGACCCTTCCTTGAATCCGCTGTTTGTCTATGGTGAGACGGGTCTTGGAAAAACGCATTTGTTGCAATCCATTGCTGCAAAAATGCAGATGTCTCGCCCTGATGCGAATATTGTGTATTGCCATGCTTATGATTTTTTGAGGGATGCGACATCTGTTGCGACTGCGCTCAAGAACAGGGCTGACAATGTACGCGAGATTGCTGAAAAGTTCCGTGAACGTTATGAAAACTGCGACATTCTCCTGCTTGACGATATTCAGCTTTTGGAAAAAGGGCTTCGCACGCAGGAACGTCTCGCTATTTTGATTCGCCATTTGCGTTCGGAAGGAAAACAGGTGGTGATTTCGTGTGACCGTCATCCGTCCAAGTTCAAGCGGATTGATACGGATTGCGAAAGTGAAGCTCGCGCCCAGATGAAGTCTTCCATTCCGTGCATTTCGGCAAAGTTGCTTGTTCCGCTGGAATCTTGCGTGGCGGTCGGTCTCGATGAGCCCGACTTGACGACTCGAATGCATTTGATTCAGAAAAAGTCGGCTAATATTCCGTTTGTTCCTGCCGATCGCGAAGAGATTTGTCGTTACCTTTCGATTCAGCCGCGTAAGAATGTGCGTCTGATTGAAGGTCTTTTGACGTGGCTTTCCGCAATGAACACGTTCTGTGATGAACGATTGAATTTGAGCGGTGTAAAGCGCCTGGTGGCTCCATCGGTGCATGGTGGAAAAATGGAACTTACATCGAAGAATATCGTGGAGGCTGTAGCGCTTGAGTTTAAGATGGAAGTATCGATGCTTTCGTCGAAGAGTCAAAGTGCTTCTGTATCTATGCCGCGAAAAATTGCCATGTACTTGTGTCGCGAGCTGACGACGGATTCGTTGCAGAACATTGGCGCTATGTTTGGCAGAGACTATGCTACTGTCATTGCCGCCATCAATTCTCTTAAAAAGCAGATGGATAAGGATGAAGCGTTCGCAAGTCGCGTGCGCGATATCCGCTACATGTTGGAAGCCTAGTATGCTTGCTTTGGTGACGGGGGGAGCGGGAGTCGTTGGGAGGGCACTTTGTGTGGACCTGATGGCGCGTGGCGTGAGAGTCCGTGTGCTAACGCTTCCGGGAGACCCTTTAGTCAATTATCTGCCGCAGGGTGTTCAAGTTTGCTATGGTGATGTGACGGATTATGAATCCATGAGACCGTCTTTTTCGGGTGTGGACGTTGTTTATCATTTGGCTGCGATATTGTTATCGACAAAAGAGGGGGAGTTTGATCGCATCAATGCTGGTGGAACGCTTAACGTGGTGCTTGCCTGCCGCGATGCCCGTGTACGTCGCCTTTTGTATGTTTCTAGCATTTCTGTGACTTATCCGATACTTACACCGTATGGTCAAAGTAAAGCTCGTGGTGAAAATTTTGTGGTGCAGTCCGGTGTGGATTGGACAATTGTTCGCCCGACGCTTGTCGTTGGTGGCGGTGGCGGCGTGGAATTCAACATGTTCCGCGACTATATCTGCAATTTCCCTGTGTATTTTATGCCGGGTGGCGGTAAGGCTTTGAAGCGTCCTGTTCGCGCTATCGATTTGGTGAAGGGCATTGCTGTCGCGGGACTCAAGGAATCCGCTGTGGGGAAGACCTATGCCTTGGCGGGAGCCCGGACGCTTTCCATGGCGCAGATGGCTTCGGCGGTTCTGAAAAGCAAAAAAATGCATCATTTGATGATACCGTTGCCGTGGTGGCTTTCGAAATGCCTTGCGAGGCTCAAGAACCTGATTGGGGGCGAGAAAGTTTCTGCGGAGCAGGCTTTGGCTGGGTTCCTCTACGATGCAGCGCCTTCCATAGAGGAGGCTCGCAGGGATTTGGGATACAATCCGGGAAGTCCGTTCTAACGATGCGGCTGCGGATTATCGCGGTTGCAAAAGAGGCCGAATGTGGCGCTCCCGTTGACGCTGAAATCTTGATGAGATCATTTTGATGGGTTGCTGGAGGGCGACTCATTTTTTTATTTTCTATAGCAAAAAATTTGAAGTGACCGCAGAGGTTTGGCTTATGAAAATCTACATGGTGCAAATGAAAATTTTGCCGGGCAATGTCCGTGCGAATGTTAAATCGGTGGAAGGTGCGATGGCGCGTGCAAAGGCGGCCGGTGCCGATTGTGTCATCTTTCCTGCGTCGGTCATGATGGGACCGAGTGCGGGGGAGGCGCAGCCGACTCTCGAGGAGATGGTTTCGGTACCTCCTACGATGCCGTGCTATGTTGCCGGTGAACCCCTGGATGATTCGATTCTGCTTGGATGCGTCCGTGTGGCTCATGGAAATGAATTTTATGTGGCCGGCAGGAAGGCCGAAGAGAACAAGGACTTTGCCGCGAGGGCGAAATCTGCACGGATACCGCTTATTTGCGTGAATGGCGTCGGTACCGACAATACCGGGAAGAACATCTATGCGCTCCCCGGCGGAAGCCGCGTCTTTGACAGGAACGGAAACATTGTCTTTGAAATGCCGATGTTTACCGAGGCGGAGGCGCTTGTCGTCGTCGATGACAATTGGAATGTTCATGTGGAGGCGAAGTCTGCTGAACCGTATCCGAGCGAGATTGCCGAAATCCACGATGCGCTTGTGACGATGATTCGCGAGAATCTTCGCATGTTCCATATCGGGCGCATGGTCATCGGTGCAAGCGGCGGTATCGACAGTGCCGTTTCCGCGGTGCTCTATTCCGAGGCGATTGGGGCGGAAAATGTGTTCCTTGTGAACATGCCTACGCGTTTCAATTCCGACACGACGAAGAATGCCGCTCGCGATTTGGCCGAAAATCTTGGGACTCCGTACATGGTGGCGCCGATTTCCGACATTGTGGCTTCTGTTTGCGATACACTTGAGAAATGCTCCTTTGTGCGTAACGATACTGCGATGAAGGTCGAGGGAATCAACCATGAGAATTTGCAGGCGCGCACCCGTTCCGCCTCTGTCCTCAGCACGGTTGCGTCTGTGGTCCGTGCGGGAATTACCTGCAACGGCAACAAGAGCGAGGCTTCGGTCGGCTACTGCACGCTTTACGGTGATACGTGCGGCGTGATGTGCGCATTGGGTGACTTGTGGAAGACTCAGGTTTATGCGCTTGCCCGCTACATCAACCGCGACAAGGAGATTATTCCGCAGGCTTCCATCGACATTCCTGCGAGCGCCGAATTGAGCGAAGCCATGAATGTGGACGAGGGCAAGGGCGACCCGATTATTTATCCGTACCACGACAAGCTTTTTGCCTACTGGGTGGAATGCGAAAAGAACCTGGAGGATTCTGAGCGATTGCTGAAGTCTGGGAAACTCTGCGAAACGCTGGGCGTCGATCGGGTGTTCTTCAATAAGCTGTTTGTTTCCGAGGTGGAAGCCTTGGAAGATATGCGTCTCTGGTACCGCCGTTTCAAGGGGCTCGCCTTGGCGAAGCGCATCCAGTTCCCGCCGATTCTTTCGGTGAGTGGGCACGCTTTTGGCGGTGAATATCGCGAAAGCCAATGTGACGCCTCCTGATTTTTTGTAAATTTGGCGCGTTCAATTTTACGGGTTCGCCCTTCACCATTAAAGGATTCTTATGAAAATTGCCGATAAGACAGTTGTCCAGATGCATTACACTTTAACATCCGACGAGGGATACGTCATCGATTCCTCTGCTGGTCGCGACCCTCTGCAGTATATCCAGGGTGCCCACATGATTGTCGTCGGTCTCGAAAAGGCGATGATTGGCCATGAAGTCGGCGACAAGTTCGACGTGAAGGTGATTCCGAGCGAAGGCTACGGCGAATACGACGAGAGAATGACGCAGGAAGTTCCGCTGAATGTGTTCCAGGGCGTGGAAAAGGTTGAAGCCGGAATGCAGTTCTATGCGCAGACCCCGATGGGTCCGATGCCGATTCGCATTAAGAGCGTGAATGGCGACAAGGCTGTTATTGATGCTAACCATGAACTCGCCGGCAAGAACCTGAACTTCGCTATCGAGGTGGTTTCCGTGCGCGAAGCGATCGAAGAGGACTTGAAGCCGTTCGAACACCACTGCTGCTGTGGCAAGAACGAAGGCGATGGCGAACATGAATGCCGTTGTAAAGAAGAGGGCCACGAGTGCGAATGTGGCGGCAAGGGCCACAAGGAAAATTGCGACGGCAACGGCGGCTGTGGCTGCCCCAACCACGACAAGCATCATAAGGCCGAATAGTTCTCGGGAAAGAGCTTCAATTTCCTGTTAAAATTCGTAAAAAAGCCATGGCGCCTTGAACGTCACGGTTTTTTTTATATAAATTCCTGTAGAAATGTTCTGTTCATGGCGTGAAGGAATTCTCCGAAGAACGCCTTGGCTTTTAAAAAAGGGAATGAGATGAATATTGGAAAAATTTTGATGGCGGCCTCCTTGCCGATGGCTTTTTGCGCTTGCTCGGATACTAACAGCGATGTTAGCGTCAATGGCCATGCTGAATCTTCTTCTTCTGTGGAAAGTTCCTCCAGTTATAAAAATTTGACTCAGGAAGAACTTGAAAACTGGACCAAGGATATTTCTGCGGCCTGGTCGAACGGTACTGGTTCTGCCGAGGATCCGTTCCAGATTGCGACAGCCGAGGATCTCAAGAATATCGCTCTCTATGTGAACGATTCCGCCTTGACGCTCAAGGAATACTACTTCAAACAGGTAGCCGATATCGACATTACCGATGGATGGACTCCGATTGGCATCTGGGGCAAGGGTTCTCTTGGCCAGGGGAATCGCCCGTTCAGTGGACATTACGACGGCAACATGAAAACGATTTCGGGCTTGACAGTGATGAAGGATTTTTCCTTCTCCTATGTTGGTCTTTTCGGTTTAGTTCGCAACGCGACATTCTCCAATATCACTGTGAAGGATGCTTCCGTGACGGGTGGTTCCTATGCTGGTGGTATTGCTGGCAAGGCGGAATCATCGCTCTTTGAAAATTGCAATTTTGAGGGTTCCGTTGTCGGTAGTGACTATGTGGGGGGCATTGTGGGTGAAGCTTATGCTTCGGATATCAAGGCTGGCTCCGTTTCGGGTTCCGTCAAGGGCAAAGGCGTTGTTGGCGGTGTTGCTGGTAATGTGCAGAATGCGTCCTTGGCCGCTCTTACCAATAATGCAACCGTTGAAGGTGAAACGACTGTTGGTGGCGTGGTTGGTACTATTGCAAGTATTGCTAGTGGCATGAGTGAGCTGAAGGGCAATATCACGATGTCTGTGAACAAAGGAAAAGTCACGGGTCTTAAAGATGTAGGCGGTGTTGTCGGCTCCCTTTCGGCAGGGCGTCTTGCGCAGTGCGGCAACTATGGGGATATCGTTGGCAAGGAAAATACCCTGAGCTCCGTGGGTGGCGTTTTAGGTGTTATGTCGAATGGCTCCGAAGCTTCTGAAGCGTTTAATGCGGGCAAGGTTGATGTGTCCAAGGTGCTTGCGACAGGCGGTGTTGTTGGCAACATGAAAAATGTCAAGTTGACCAATGCGTTCAATCAGGGCTCTATCACTGCCGCTGAGGGCAGCGTAACAATGCTTGGAGGCCTTGTTGGAATTGCTGACGGTGAATCCAAGGTGACTGCCGGTTACAATAGCGGTACCGTTTCGAACTTGAATTCTGCGGGTGTCCTTGTAGGAAAGATTTCTTCTACGGCGACGCTTTCGAACGTGTTCTACGACAAGACTATCGCTGAAAATTGCCAAGTGATTGCTCAGAAGATGACTAACTACGAAATCCCGGATGGTCTTGAAACCGCTCAGATGAAAACTGCGGACTTCCTTGCGAAGTTGAACGGTACGGCAGCGGTTTGGGTGCGCGACGACGCCACATTTGGCGGCTATCCGTACTTTGCCTGGGGCAAGTAATTTCTAAATTTACTGCATGACAAAAAAGAAAAAAATTTGGAAGTCGCCTGCTATGGAGGCGGCTTTTCGTGGTAAAGAGGACAAGCTTCGCAAGACTTTGCAGGAAGTGGTGAATGGCCAGAGCCGTTTGCTGAACCGTCCGGACGAGTTGTTCGAAGCGATTGCCTCGGGTATTGATGATATCGAGAAAGTCAAGGATGCCAAGGTGCAGCTGGAACTTCTGGGCTGGACGTTGCGCACGGATTTTCTTTCGTTCAAGGCGGAAGATGACGAGGCGGATGAATGGGAAAGCCTGTTCTACGATGCCGGCACCTTCTTTGTGGAACTTGCGATTCAGTTTGCGGATAAGGAATATGTTGCAGATCTGATTCACGATTTGGCGTTGCGCCATGTAGGCGGCGAAGGCCGCTCGGTGGTGTTCCTCTCCTTGGCGGAAATCTTGTCGAAGGAACAAGCGAAATCGCTTATTGAGGAATTGATTGAGGTTGTTGATGGTTCCGAAATGGAAAATCGCGAGGACGTACTGGATGCCATTTGCGATATGGCGGATTCTGTGAGCGACTGCGTGAACTATGCTAAGGCGGCCCTTCTGAAGGATCCGGAGAAGAGCAACGCGACGATTATCGACATTGCCAATTCGTACTTTGTCGCCGGAAACCTTGAACTTACGAAGCAGTGGCTGAACGATGTGCAGAATCCGGGTGCCGAGGATGAGGAAGCTTACCTCGATTTGCTTGCCGCTGTTGCCGACCGCGAAGGCCGCAAGACGGATTGCGTGAAGATTGCGACTCACTTGTACGAATCGTATCCGAAGGTTCTCAATTTGGCTCGCCTTTGCACCTTGAAAAACGAGAAGGAAATCGTTGAACTTTTGAAGGAACATGAAAAGTACCGCACCAATTCCTTTGATATGGAATTTATGCAACTGCTTGTTTCCATGAAGTGCTACGGTTTGCTTTCGAGTTACGTGGATAAGTATGAGAAGGACTTGACGACTCAGGATGCGGACTCGCTCAACCAAATTTCGGACGAACTCGAAAAGGCGGGACAGAAGGCGATTGCCGACCACATCCGCGAGTGGACCGTCGAGGAACCTGAAGATGCCGAAGTGTTTGACGACAAGGACTAATTTTTGACTTGAACTTTAATTTGGCTGTCGCCCTTTGCGGTGACGGCCTTTTTTGTGTACATTCCGTGTTGTACGGCGTTTATTTGCCTTGGATATATTTTAATTTGTTTTTATGCAATATTCGATTGATTTCATTGGCGATGTGCATGGGCATTGCGACGAATTGTGCGCGCTGCTTGCGAAGCTTGGTTACGTTGAAACGGCTGGTGCCTTCCGTTATCCGGGAGGCGAGCGTTCTGTCGTCTTTTTGGGGGACTACGTGGATCGCGGATGCCAGGTGCGCGAAACGATTAACTTGGTGCGGGCGATGCGTGATGCGGGTTCGGCTGTCGCCTTGATTGGAAATCATGAATTCAACGCGCTCAGCTTTTGGCAGTTGAATGGCTTTGGTGGCGGGCATTTTATCAGGAGCATTCCCGGCGGATACTTGCGGGAGCATTCCTTCAACAAGGTGGCGATTCATGCGAAGACGGTCGATGCGTATCGCGGTCGCAAGGCGGAATTTCTAGAGATGCTCGAGTTTCTGAAGACGCTGCCGTTCTATTTGGAAACTGATGCGTTCCGAGCGCAGCATGCCTGCTTTGACGCGGATTGTGTAGCAATGTTGCAGGCGGAGGGAATCCGCTCTTTTGCCGATGGGAATTTTGATGAATTGATTGCGCGTGCGAATGACCAGTTTGACGAATACGAGGATTCTCTGTATTATCCGCTGAGTATTTTTTTGAAGGGCCCGGAGATATCGCTTCCTAAAGATGTGACATTTTATGACGGCGAGGGCGTGCTGCGTAAGCGTACGCGTCTTTGCTGGTGGATGAATCCTGCGAACAAGACTATCAATGAATTGAATTTCCAGCCGGGTGTGCAGTTCCCCAAATGCGATGTGGTGCCGCAACTCCGCAGCATGAATTACTACGGTGAGAAGGAGCGACCGGTCTTTTTTGGGCATTACTGGTTGACGGGGCTTCCGCGGCTGATTCGCGATAATGTTTGCTGTCTGGATTTCAGCGTTGCCGGGTGCCGTGGCGATGGGCGTTTGGCTGCGTATCGTTTTGACGGGGAACAGACGCTGGATGCGAAAAAGTTTGTATGGGTGGATGCGGGGAAAATGCCGCGTTAAATCTGCGGAAGAGAGTAGACGGTAGGAAGTGGTTGACGCCTTTGGCGTCCGCTGTTTCGACTCGGATATAGAAATGAGCGAGCTCATTTCTGCATCACTCGTCTTGCAAGCTTTTGGTAAGCAGGGAAATAATGGCGCCTACGCCGCAGGGATTAGTTTGAGTTATAAATTATGAGTTATGAATTATGAGATGAAAGTTTGGCGGCTGCGCTGCAGGTGCACTCGGAAGCGAGATGCTTTTGGGATGCTTAAATTCGATTCCGTGTCGGAATTCGAAATGGCTGCTACAGGAAATACTGTAGTTCGTTCGAACTCCGAGCTTCCGCGTATCACTAGACGCTCTTCTCATATCTACGTGGAACTTAGCTATTTCACTCCTATTTCGCGTTTCTAGCGGCTTTCTCTTGTCTTTAAGTTGAAGGCCATTTTCGCTTCTAATTGAAAGAGTCGTCTTCTGCATGAATGAAAAATTTGAAATCAAACAAGAAGCCTCGGTTTTACCCGAGGCTTCTTGAATTTGTTTAAAATGATGATTAGCGTTTGCTTTAAAGCATTTGCGCGACCTTCGCCCGCGCGATGGCTTTCGCAAACTAGCGTTTGCGAGCAGCCATTTCCTTCTTCAAGATGTCCATGACGGGGCCGATTTCGGCAGGAGCCTTGAAGATGGGGTTCGCGTACTTGCTTGCGATACCTTCGAGCTTCTGTTCGTGGTAGCCGACCTTGAATTCGGTGAACTTGAGGCCGTGAGCTGTGCTGATCACGACGACGTTTTCGTCCTTCGCAATCTTGCCTGCGGCGACGAGCTTTTCGAGGGCGCCGAGAGCGACACCGGTGTGCGGGCAGCAGTAGAGGCCGATGCGGTCACCGCGGTGGGCGGCGTTTGCAAGTTCTTCTTCAGTCACGCTCACGACCATGCCGTTCGTCTTCTGGATGGCGCGTACGGCCTTCGGGTAGCTGACCGGGTTACCGATCTGGATGGCGCTTGCGAGAGTCTTCTTCGCCTGTACCGGGACGAGCTTGTCGAAGCCGCGTTCGTAGGCCTGGAAGAACGGGTTCGCGTTTTCGGCTTGTGCCACGATGATGCGCGGGATGCGGTCAATGAGACCCATGGCCTTGCAGTCCTCGAAACCCTTCGCGAGTGCGGAAACGTTACCGAGGTTACCGCCCGGGATAATCACGGTGTCCGGAACCTTCCAGCCCATTTCCTGGCAGATTTCCGGGGAGATGGTCTTCTGGCCTTCCACGCGGAGGCTGTTCATGGAGTTTGCGAGGTAAATGCGGTTGTCCTTCGTGACTTCCTGGACAATCTTCATGCAGCCGTCGAAATCGGTGTCGAGGGCGAGCACGATGCTTCCGTTGCTAATCGGCTGGATGAGCTGTGCGGTGCTTGTCTTTCCTGCCGGGAGGAACACGATGGAAGGGATGCCTGCTTTTGCGCAGTAGGCGCTGAGGGCGGCAGAAGTATCGCCCGTGGAGGCGCAAGCGACGGCGTCTATCGGGTGGATATTCTTCTTGATGATGTGGTTCACCTGGCTTACGAGAACCGTCATGCCGAGGTCCTTGAAACTACCCGTATGGGAGTTGCCGCAAAGCTTCACCTTGAGGCTTCCGATGCCGAGTTCCTTGGCGAGCGGGGCCGCGTCAAAGAGCGGGCTCCAGCCTTCGCGCATGGTCACGATGTCTTCCACCGGCATGTCGGGGAGGACCATTTCGCGCTTGCTCCAGATACCGCTCTGGTCGGCGGGTTCAAAGCTCATGCGGCGTTCTGCGAACAACTTCTTCCATTCTTCCGGGCTGCGTTCGGCGAGAGCCTTGCGGTCGTGTTCCACTTCCAGGAGGCTGTTGTCCACCTTGGAACGGTAAATGACGTCGGTCAGCGGGTACGTGTCGTCGCCGTTGATATTTCTAAAATGAGCATTGAACTGAGTCATGATAACCTCTGAAATTTTACGGGCGTAAATGTAGAAAAAAGTGTTGGAGATGTGTAGTGAAAAGGCTCACACGTCTATGTCTGTCCAGAATACGTTTTTGTCTATGCCGAATATTAGCTTAGTCTAATTTTTGTCTTGAGGAATCTTGGGGACAAAGTTGCTTGTATGTGTGAAATCCCTTCCAAACAGCCATTTTATCTTTTTTTGTAGATTTAAACTTTCTATATTGTGCTTCGACAATTTTACATGCTATTCGGAGTTCTTGAGTGAATAGAAAAAATATCGTACTCGTGTCTTTTTTGGCAATTCTTTTGTCGTCTTGCCTTTTCGATTCGGATGATTCTGGTTTGGCAAATTGGCTTTCCGATCAGGGCTTGCCAAACAACTACAAGGTCCAGATGGTGACTGTGGAAAATCTTTTGCCGTTGTCCGCCGAAGTTTTCCAGGATTCTGCTCCTGTGTCCGGTCGTGATAAGCTGGTGCTTGGTGCAACTTCGAATTTATCGCACGATATCGTAATGGATTTTCTTGTGGATAGTGCTTTTGTAAAAAGGCTGAGTGGTGCGGATTCAACGAAGTCTCTGTTGGCTTTCCATTTTTTAGATGCCTTCTATGGGTTTGAGGATTTACCGCAGGGAGTGCTTCCGATAAAGGAAACTCTAAATCTGAAGGTGAGCTGGAAACTTTCTGATGTTTTGAGTAAAAAAGATGTTGAAGCCGTGGAAGATATTTCCGATTCTGCATGGTATGAAGAATTGAAAAATTGGGAACCCGATGCGTCTGCGGATACGATGTTTGATATTGCGGTAACCATAAACGAGGCATCGAAGAGCGTGGACACGACTGCGTTGTTTAATCTTCCAGGGGCTTTGATTGAAGATATCTGCGAAAAGGTTGGAAATCGTCGTCTTCAGCTCCGTTTGTCGGCTCCGGAGGCATCTCACATTTATCGTTTCTATGGTATTGACAATATCTCTCCGAGTTATAGTCCCGTTGCTTTTAAGGATACGACTTATTACATGCCGAAGAATGGGTATACTCCGATGCGTGCGGCGAGTATTTATTCCAATAAGGAAACATGCTCTGATTGTCTGATTTTGCACGGCGGAATCACCGATTCGCTGGTTGTGGAATATCCGTCTGCACCAATAATGAAAGCCCTTGCTGAATTTTATGGTGACGATTTCCCATACGCTGTCGGGGATAGTAACGACGTTCGTCAGGCTGTGGTCATGGCCCAGATTACCTATGAAAGAGATGATTCGGAAGGGAGTTCTGAATTGGGACTGCCCATTCAAGTTGTTGCTGGTTCCTATCTGACTGTCGCCGATTCTACTATCCGCAATATGGAGTCTTATAAGTTGACAGATGCTGAGGATATCCAGAAAAGAGGTCATCAGAATCTGGTTCTTCATGAAGGGAATACTTTCAGTTTACAGGTGACTAGTGGCATGAGAGAATTCATCAACAAGGCTAGTGATGGGCGTACGTTCAAGATGATGATGCGACTACTCTATCCGATTCTGCAAGAAAAAGATTCCTTGTATAGCAACCATACGATTACGGTAGATGGTGTCGTTGATACGGTCAATGTCATTTTCCCGTTGTTTGATTATGCTCGCTACGATATGACTCAATCGATGACTAAACCTGCAACCTTGAAGCTTTGGCTTGCCTCCAAACGGGGGAATGAATAATGAAGAATTTTTTTAGCTGCGTACTTTGTCTTGCCGGAATTTCTTTTGCATCCATGATAGGTATGGATGCCCTTGGCGAAGAACAAATGTCTGGTGGTGTGGCCTCTGTTGCTGGCCGCGGTTTTGCAGGACATGCGAAGACTGGTGATGCCGAGGGCGTGTCTGTTATCAATCCGTCCCGTATGGCTTTTGATAACAAGGTGGTCTTTAATTTGAATTTCTTGCTGGATGTGAATTCCGCAAGTCGTTCGGGGCACAGCTTCAGCACGTCAAACATTTCTTTGCCTTCGATGAACTTGTCGTTCCCGATGGGAGCGTACGGAACACTTGGCTTTTCTCTGTGGCAGCGTTATGTATCGAATCTGCGCGAAAAGATAGAAGACAAGGAAAAAGTTTTGTTTGCCGAAATGGAATATAATGGCAGTATCTACGAACTTGTGCCGTCCTATTCTTTTCGTTTACCTTATTTGCGTTCTTTCGCTTTGGGTGCGTCCGCGCATTTTGTAATGGGCAGCCTTACCCGTAGCTTGACGCTTGGTGCCGATAACAGTGCCATTGCAAAGGAAGATTCCTGGGCTACAAATAGTGCAGAACTATCGGATCATGTGGAGGGGGACTGGGAAATCAAGAATCATCCAGCCTATTACTCGTTATCCGCCCAATATCGCGGACGCCAGGTTTCGTATTTCTTCTCGTTTACGACTTCGTACACGTTGTCTAATGAGTTGAATTACGATTTCCGTTTTAGCGAGTTGGATACGCTGGAACCGACGCGATATACACGCGAAGTCAAAGTTCCCGCTATGTTTGCTACGGGTATCAACTACAGACTCTTCAAGCGACATAATGTCATGATGGATTTTCAGTGGCGTGCATGGGATGATGATATTGAAAATGTGGCTGGAAGTTTTGACTTGGGAAAAATTACAAAGACACAGAATGATTTTGTTGCGTCCGTTGGTTACCAGAGGGATGGAAGTGCTATGTTCTATGATCCTTATTGGGATCGCATGACTTATCGTGCTGGTGCATGGTACAAAAATTGGTACATTGAAAATGTCAAGGAAATTGGCGGGTCTATCGGTGTTGGTTTCCCGTTGGGTCGGAAGGGGACGACTTTGGATGTTGCTATCCAGGGTGGAGCTCGCTTAACGGATGATGACCACAACTGGAATGAATCATTCTTTGCCGTACGCCTAGGATTGGTTGGTATCGGCAATTGGGGACAGACGCGCAGTCGTTAGTAAATTTTTTTGAAGGAGATTAAAATGGTTGCAAAGAAAACTGAAAAAAAGACAGAAGCTGCCGAAGTCAAGGTGGCTGAAGTTAAGAAAATGGTAAAACCTTCGACGAAGGCAAAGACTGCAAAGACGGCGAAGTCTTCCGCGAAAGAATCCGAAATGGACGATGTGAAAGCCGAAAAGATTGTGTCCAAGGTGGCTAAGAAACCGGCTGCGGTTGCCTTGAATGCTGCAAAGGCTGCACCTGCGAAGACGCGCGCTACTAAGGCTGCCAAGGCCGAAGCTGATGCTAAGCCTGCGACAAAGTCTGTAGCGAAAAAATCCGTGAAGGCTTCCGCAAGTGCTGCTGAAAAGCCTGTTGCAAAGGCTGCTGCCAAGACCGTAAGAAAATCTAGCGTAAGGTCCAAGAAAAACGTCGTACCAGACAATGAACCTTCGTTGTTTGACGATCAGTCCTTTGACCCGGAATATCTGGTTCTCATGCAGAAGGACCCGAACTGGATGCAGGCTTTCTGGGAAGTTTCCGAAAAGCGCCTTCAACGTGCAAAAAGCGGCAAGGGCAAGCTTGTCATTCGTCTGTTCGATGTTGCAAATGATTTAACCGTAAAGCGTCGTAAAAATCTTAAATTCCACGATATTGTCGTTCCTGCTGACGCTCGCAGCTGGTATATCGAAAACAAGGATTCTGGCAACTGCATGGCGACGCTAGGCATTTTGAGCGGAAGTAAGTTTGAATCCCTGGTGGAGGCTGGCCCAATGCAGACGTTCTCCTTGGGTGGTTCCGAAGTGAAGACTGATGATGTCTTCGTTCGCGCTTCCCTCGGTGGAGCAACGTTGGGCGGCTTCGGCAGCTCGGGACTCTCCAGCATGTCCGCCAAGAATTGGCTGGAATCGCTTTCCAGTTCTTCGGGCTCCATGTTCTCCGGCGCACTCTCCAGTGCTGCACTCAAGAGCAACAAGCTTGAACTTCCGAAGGATTCCGTGAACTACGGCAAGGACTTCTTCCTGTGGGTGAAGACTCGTCTCATCGTTTACGGTGGTACCCGTCCGGATGCCCATCTGCAAGTTCGCGGCGAACCGTTCCCGCTGAATCCGGATGGCACCTTCAGCTTCGAAGAGGACTTGCCGGATTGCACGAAGGTGATTCCCGTCTTTGCTACCGATAAGGACGGCGACTTCCCGACGACCATCGTTCCGATTGTTGTGAAAAGAACGGAATAAGCGCGCTTGCCAATTATTAATTATGAATTACGAGTTATGAGATTGATAATCGCGGCTCCGAAGCCAAATTTAATCTCATACCTCATACCTCATAACTCATAACTACTTATATGTCTGCTCCCGGTAAAATACATCTTTTGCTTCATGCGCATCTCCCTTTTGTGCGCGAGCCCGGTTATGACCGTTTTCTTGAGGAAAACTGGTTCTTTGAGGCTATGGCCGAGACGTATTTGCCGATTTGCCAGATGCTCAAGCGTCTAGAGCAGAAAGGGATTCCGGGAACACTCAATTTAAGCGTCTCCTCTGTGCTCCTTGCGATGCTCGGCGATGAACTTTTGCTGAGCCGCTTTACGCATCACTTGCACAAGCAATTGGAGCTGATCGAGAAAGAACAGAAGCTATTGCAACAGGACGCGGACCGCCTTGAGGTCGTGAACTTCTATTACCGCCGTCAAGTGGCTTTGATTGAATTCTGGGAACGCAACTGCGAATGCCGCATTATTCCCGTCCTCGCGGAACTTGAAAAAAACGGCAAACTCAACTTGCTCACCTGCGTCGGGACGCATCCGTTCCTGCCGGCGTATCAATCCGACAAGGAGGCGATTCGCCTTCAGCTTGGAATCACGGTGCGCGCCTTCGAAGAGGCCTTCGGGCATTCTCCGAAGGGACTTTGGCTTCCGGAATGCGGCTATTTCGAAGGCCTGGATTTCATCTTGGCGGAATTCGGCTTCAAGTATTTCTTCCTGGAAACGCATGGCGTGCTCATGGCGAAGCCTGCGCCTAAATACGGCGTGTTTGCACCCATCAGGACGCCAGCCGGCCTTTACTGCATGGGGCGCGAACAGAGCAGTTCCATGGAAGTCTGGAGCCGCAAAACGGGTTACCCAGGGCATCCCGAGTATCGCGAATTTTTCAAGGATGTCGCTCACGAACGCGGCGGTGAATACCTGGGCGAATACTTTTTGGCCGGCGAAACGCATATCGAGACGGGCCTCAAGTACTACCGCATCACCGGCAGCGAGGAAAAGCAGATTTATCGTCCGTGGAATGCGCTTCGCCTCGCTCTCGACCATGCGAATCTCTTTATCGCCAATCGCGAAGCGACTGTCTCTGAACTGCTTGTGCACATGGGCGGCAACAAGGTTTCCATCCTTTGCCCCTACGATGCCGAATTGTTTGGCCACTGGTGGTTCGAGGGTCCGCTATTCATTGAACATCTCTTTGAACGTGCCGCCCGCTCAAACGTTGTTGAAATGGCTTCGCTTGAACAGACGATGCAGTCTTCGGCGGACCCCGGAATACATGCGCCGATTTTCTCGTCCTGGGGCGAGGGCGGCTTTGGCGAAGTCTGGATGAACGATGAAGTCTGTGGCGCCTATCCGCAGTTCTTCAGAATGCGCAAGATGATTGAAAATTTGCAGGCACTTGTGAGAGGCTTCCATAAAAAGCCGCTTCTTCAAATTTCAAGACGTTTCCTTGCCCAGATGGCGCGCGAACTGGTGCTGTTCCAGGCTTCTGACTGGGCGTTCATGATTCACAATAAGTCCGCTGCGGAATATGCAAAGATTCGCGAAAATGAACACTATAAAAATGTTTGCAGCCTTTATTTTGCCGCAATGAATGCCTTGACGAAATCCAAATGCAAGTCGAATCTGGCTTTGCTTGAAACATTGGAACGCAAGAATAATCTGTTCCCTTGGATAGGCGACTTGCTTTAACACTTTTTTAATAAACTATCAGCAAGTCCTTTAGCTTGCCTTTGCTTCCAAGTCGATAATGGTAAAGTCCCGGACGCATTCTTGCCTTTACGAATTCTTCGGGGAGGCAATGTGTCGCCTGCTCGTAATTTTCTCGCAGAATAAGGTCTCCGCGCCTGTTCCTGATTTCGATGAATTTCTTGTCGAGGGGGAGCGGCGTAAAGCAGAGGCTACCGCTTCTCCAAGGTGTCGGGTAGGCTCGTAATGTCGAATCCTTGGTGAATGTCGGCAATTCGCTATTTTCGTCAAAGCGGCTGAAAACCCATACGAGGCTGTCGCTGGATTGAATTTTTCCTTGCAAGCTGTCAATCGTGTTGTTGCTGTAAATGTAATTTATACTAGGCTTCTTGTCGTTGAAAAGAATGACGGAAGCCTTGCCTGTGAAATTCTGCAAGTTCGGCGATTTTCCTCCGTAGAGGCTGTAGGACAATTCGCTAAGGGACGGTGCGTATCCGGGTTCTTCCTTATATTTACAAATCGGCCAATTGGATTGATCGCTTGTTATCCAGAATGTAGAATCCACCGTGGCGCTTCGATTTTCTCCAGAAAAGGAAAGGCTAATAGCCCAGTTGTGGAATATGCTGTCTGCTTTTAAGTCCTTTTTTTCTGCGACTTTGCTGAACTGGTATTCAAATGGCTCGTTTTGATTCCTGGAAAAAGATTCCCATATTTCTTTATCTGTACTGTGCGAAACGTGATTGTAAAGGTACAGGAAAAATGCTGCGTTTCCGTATCGGATGCTGAGAAACTGCGAGGAGTTCGTCGAAATGGGCAACTGGCCTGCTTCCGTATTTCTGAAATATCCCGCTAAATATCGCTGGTAGTCGTCTATTTCCGGCATGGCGATTTCTTCCATGCCCGATGCCGATGCTTCAAACCAAAAAGTGAAGTTCTGCCAAATGTTTAAATAACGTAATTGGACTGCATGGTATAATTCGTGGTAAGACGTGAGGCGAATCGCTTTGGCCCATTCTTTTGCATAGGAAAAATTGTGAGCATAGTTCATGATGGGCGTTGTCGCTTTTCTGTAGGGGCACGCTTCTCCGTCAATAAAAATGGTATCCATGGAACTGGAGGTTCCCGATTCGTAGTAAAAGTCGTTTTCCAGGGAAATCTGAGATTCGTCGTATTTTGTATTGCTTTGTTCTGGCTCTGTAGAACCGAAGGATTCGTTATCCAAGTTCACGATTTCTACAGGATACAATCCAGATTCGACTTCCATTTGGTAGTGCTCGGTAAAACTCCTTCCTTTGGGCGGAAGCATTTTTAACTTGTCTACATGACAATGCCATGCATCTTCCATGGCCTTGGCGACGGTATCTACAAAGGCCTTGGTTGTTGCGTTTGGCCCCTTTAGCACGTACATGATTTGAAAATGTTCAGTCTTTTTTGTGTAAACAGAATCGTATAATGCGCCGGAATCGCATTTGCCATGCTGAATCGTGCTTGCGAACTTGGGCTCTTTTAATGACTTTTGGTAACGCTCTACCGTTTCTGCCAAACCGCAGTGGCCAGCGTAGGTAAAGTTGCCTATTGCGGCAATTGCTGAAAAAAGAAAAACAACAAATTTAGTTTGTTTAAAAATCTGAAAATTCATCGTTTACCTGATTCCTGCGTCCTGTAAAATTTGGCTGGCTCTTTTCTTGATGTTGTCTGAAACGGAAAGCTCTTCTTGATAATGCGGCTTCCTGCGTGCATCGATAATTAACGGCGCTTCGCAACTCCAGTGCTTGTCAATGATTTTTTCGTGGAATCCGTAGACATCCTGCGCCGGGTCCGAACGTGTGAAGGTCAGCCACAGAAAATCGTTCAAGCCGCGTCCTGCATTGTAATCAATGATACTTATCCACGGATAGGCGCTTCTGTGATTCCAATCGGCCAATGCGATTTTCAATGAATGGAAGAAGGTTTCCTTCTGCGGATTCTTTTCGCTTTCAAATGCAGGGCCTTCAATCATCAATGCGCCGGCCATGGGAATGGTTGCGTTCTTGAATCCCATCGGCAGTATAAGCGAATCCAGATCGTTTTCGTTGTTGCGGAGTTCGCGAATTTTTTTGCCGGCAGCTGCGATGACGACTTTGGAACCGTGATTGAGACTTGTTCCTGTGTAGTCGAGCGTATCGATAGTTGTCGATGTCTGAAAATGCAAGTCGCGTTCCAGGTGAATGCGCTCAAGTACATGCGCAAAAAATGCGGGAATGTCGTTCACATCAAGATTCGGGTTGTCCTCTTTCGCTGCAATCAGCAGGTACTTGCTCAGACTCGCCTGGTTGAATCCGAGAAGCGCATTTGCTGTCTTCAGAATTTCCATGGGCTCGCGCTTTTCGTGACCGTCAAAAGGTCTGAACCTCTCTGAACCGAGTGCAAGGCAAAGTGGATGTACGCCTGCCGCATCTACCGCGTGAACCGCATGAACGCCGGGGAGCGATGCCGGAACCATCGGCTTCGTAATCTTGTGAATGAAACCTCCGAATAAAGTATCTTCTTGCGGCGGGCGACCGACGACTGTAAAAGGGTAGATGGCGTTTCTCTTGCAGAGAACCTTCTTGACTTTTAAACAGGGAAAATCGTGCTTGTCGGAGTAGTAGCCGATATGGTCGCCAAATGGCCCCTCGGGCTTCAGCGAATCCTCTAATTCGCCAAGAATGCAGAAATCCGCATCGCTTGAAACTAGAAATCCATTGTGGAAAAAGTAGCGAAATCTCCGTTCGCCGAGCATGCCTGCAAATACGAACTCCGAAAGATTCTCCGGCATCGGCATGACCGCTGCAATCGAGTGCGACGGAGGTCCGCCAATAAAGATGCTGACTTTCAGGCGTCGCCCTTCCTCAATCGCCTTCTGGTGATGTTGCGCGATGTCGCGTTTAATCTGGTAATGCAGGCCGCATTCATTTGGCAAATAGTCGTTACCCGAAATCTGGATGCGGTACATTCCGACGTTTGTCTGTAAAATGTTTGCGTGTTCACCGGGAAGTGTCGCTACTTGCGGAAGCGTAACGAAGGCGCCTCCGTCCTGCGGCCACGACACAATCTGCGGAAGGTCTTGCAGCGCGCATTCCTCGAAATCCTCGATGCTTCCGCTTTTATGCGGAAGGGCGCAAATGCCCGCCATCGCGGTCTTCATCCAAAGCCGCGGATTCTTGAACAGGCTTATGGGGTTCGCCTTGAATAAAACCGCCGCTTCGGCTTTTGCAGCGCCTTTTCTGAAAAGAAAGTCGAACCGTTCCTCGGTTCCGAAGATGTTGCTTGCTGCGCGAAAACGGCTACCTTTGACTTTTTCAAAGAGCAGTGCAGGACCTCTGCTCTCGAAAGTCTGCCTCGTGATTTCCGCCATTTCCAAATAAGGGTCCACTTCTTCGTGGATACGCTTAAGCATTCCCGCTTTTTCTAAATCCAGCAGGGCCTGTTCAAGTGATTTGTACATGGCTTATCCGGCTGTGGCGGACTGGTCGAGAGCTTCGAAAGACTGCGTTTGTCTCTTGGATTCTACAGAGAGAATAATGTCACGAGCTTCAATTCGGGATGGAATGGCATAGACGAGCATGGCCTTTTTCATTAAAGGCGCGAAATCCCCTTCTGCAAAATCAGAAAATCCTTGGAACGACATGTCGTCTCGGCAGACGGTGAGCGCTCCATCAAATTCAAATTGGTGCTTGGCGGTAAATCCGCGGAAAGGACCATTATGAAGTCGCACCGTAATCTGTGAGCTTTCTTCTTGGGAAATGGCACTAATGATGCCTGTCCAGCGAATTTTGTTAAAACCAGCGACAAGCGTGTAGCGGATGATTTCTCCCTGGGCCAAGTTTTTGGGGAATGTGTAGTACAAAATCGGCTGAGTGTCGATTGCAACCCTCATGGGAACGTATGAAAGAGTTTCCAAGACGTTAGAAAGGGAGTATTCTTGCCATGAAGTTTGACTGAATTGTACCATACAGATACAATGTAGTAATTTTTTTTTAAATGAACTTCCGGTAAAGCCTTTTTCTTTGCATGTGAAATTCATTTTTCGCTTTTTAGCTCGAATAGACTTGCCCTCGCAGATGAAATTGACAATTTCGCCATTGCGTTTTTACGATGCAGTAAAAATTAGCTTGCGCAGCAATCCTTACTCATAATTTCTGATGGCACAAGAGAATCCCGGACGTCGAGCATAGGAACTTCTATTTTTGTTTTTCTGCAAAATTTTTTGAGGCTTGGAGACATATATCAAATGTTGTGTCCCATCGTCCCATTTCGTACTACGGAAAATTCGATTCAATTGATCAAGTGAATCCAGGGAATTTCGTTGAAGGAACGCTGTCTCGAACTGCCAACTGAATCCTTCCAATTGATCGGAATGCAATTCGATTATGTGCGGTGAAACTTTTTCCCACTTGGTATTTTGTAGAGAATCTGTAACTTCAACCTGGAAAATTACATCGTATTCTTTCAAGTTTTCAATGGCCTTACCGTAAGCTTGCCGCCTGGATTCCTTCAATATTTTCATAAAATGCAAATCTGTTTCCACATCAATGCTTTTTTGTTCCTTTTCATGGATGACAACAGACACGATTCTTCCATAAACGAGAAATCATTCGGTTCACCTGCAAAGTTCCGTGTTTTAATGCAAAAGTAAACTGCTTGCAGGGCGGGGCCCCAGCTCGGAGTGAGGCATGCCCCAAAACAAGCCCCACCAGTATCCAAACAAGTTTGGCTGTTGGCTTCGGCTTACGGATTTGTGCGAGCGCCAACTTAACGGTTCAGCCATAACCATGCAAGCATGGTTGCGCCGTTCACCTTGTCAAGTTGTGGCCGACGCTTTATTCTCACAACAACAACTGATTTTCATATCATTAAAAAACATCTCGCTTATAGCACTAAAATATTATACTCTAGCTGAACTTTTTCTTTCGAAACCAATAAGTGGGCACCTCTAAAAATTGCTTTACACAGAGTGTCATCCGTGCGACTCAGCCATAGAGGCAAGCAAACTTGCCTCTGCGGCGTTCGTCTAAAACGGATGTGGTTAAGAAAATTTGAGTGAGACCGCCAGCCTGTCGGCAGACAGGAGCGATGGCAGGAATGAAAAGTGGCGACAATTCCGTAGGCCGAGTGTCGCGAGTAAACTTGTTTACTCATGATTGAGGCCAGGAATTGGCATTTATGCAATACTGGTGGTATTTGCCACTTTGAACGACGAACCAGCGCGAAGAGTCGCAACCAAATTTTTGAAAATTGAATTTTTAGAGGTGACCAATAGTGAATAGGGATATAGAATTGTTGAAACTTCAGTTTCTTACAATTCTTATCCTCTATGAGGAATAGTGGGGTGCAGCTGGAGATGTGTGGGGTTGGGGGTGGTGGCTAGGAGCTGGGATTTGGTTTTGCATTTGGGGATGCGTTTGTAAATGCGAGAGGCTTCCGCTGATGCGAAATGTGCAAAGGTGAGGTCTGAGCGGTTTTCGTTTTACTCGCAAGAACGTCATCGCGAGGAGCGCAGCGACGAAACGATCTGTTTGTGCATTGCTAATGCTTCTTGCTTCGGAAAAATTTTCGCGCCGCAGGCGCCGAACTATTGCTTGCTGCGAACTATTTACTTCCTGCAAAAAGACTATTTTCGGAAAAATGGTGGCCCAAAAGGGGCTAAATCAACATTTTAGGCCTATGTTTTTTAGATAAATTAATGTGTTTTCTGGCTTTTTTGGCATTTGAGAGCGGACTTGAGGGTCCAAATCGGTATAAAAAGAGTTTTTGGACCTACTAGAAATTCGCCTAACAACGATTTCTGCACAAAAATTGCGAAAATATAACGAATAAAGTAATAGAGTGTAGGCCCAAACTGAATAAAATCTTCAATTTGGGCCACCAATTTATGAAAAAATGTTTTTTTCAGAGGCCTCTTGGCGTCTCGTCTCCGAGTAAAACCGCGCGAAGCGCCAAACTATTACCTACTGCTTACTGTTTACTGCCTACTAAAATCTGCATCTTGTCTGCGAAAATACTCCCCTAATCGTCGCCTAGCAACTCGCCGTCATCCCGTGCGCATCCCCTTTAGGGCCCTGTCATCCCGGCCTCCGAGCCGGGATTCTACAGCAGCATCCCTAATGCATCTCGATTCGGAATAACCCCGCGCGAAGCGCCAAACTTCCTTCTGCTTACAGCCTTCTTCCTACTGTCTACTAAACAACCGTCATCCCGTGCTCCGACACGGGATCCCCTCGCTGCATCGCTAAAGCATCTCGTTTTCGAGTAAAATCGCGCCGCAGGCGCCAAACTATTACCTACTGCTTACTGTTTACTGCCTACTAAAATCTGCATCTTGTCTGCGAAAATACTCCCCTAATCGTCGCCTAGCAACTCACCGTCATCCCGCACCCGATGCGGGATCCCTTTTCACAGAATCTTTTCTACATTGAGGTGCTAAAAAGGAGTTGCCACATGGGTGGAATTTGTAGAGTTGGGTGGAAACTGTTTGCTGCTGCTGTGGCTGTGATGATGTGCGCCGGTTTGTTTGGGTGCAGCGACAAAGAGGAATTTTGGTGGGATGATGATCGGAGCAATGCGAAGGTTGTTGGTTTTGTTGATGACTCGCTGGTGATTGTTGGTGATTTTCGTTTCTGGCATGAAACAACGGAACGATGGAATGGGGAATATTTAGAAGGCCGAGGTGCGGGAAATCCACGTCTTTGCCTGTACAATTACCGTGTGCAGGAAGATGGACCGAGGTGGTGTGATTCCCTGATTGAAGAAAAATCGTCTGGCTGGTTTGGCGGACAGATGACGGATTCCATAGTCTGGGGTGGCGTTCTTGGGGAGTACATAAAATTGTGGAAGATTGGGGATGAACCACATGAGATGAAATTGAGTAAGTCCTTTGAAGGATGTAGCCAAAAGGTTAGCGTACAAAGAATTCACCAGTGGCTCGATGGAAAATTTATCGCCCTGGGTTCATATTCCATGAATTCAAGAACGTTTGATAATGCGCTTACGTCGCTGGATTCTGGAGCCTCGTATTGCCAATATGCTGTTTTGGATACGGTGACGCGGACGATTACGTACAAGCGTCTTGACGAAAAATTGAAGTGGATTGGAAAGTGCGACGACGTGAGGGCTTGGGGCGAGGATGTGTATTGCTTAGGGATAAATGAAGAAAGAAATGGTTTTGGATTGTTTGTTGATGATGAATTAAAGGATTCTGTTCTTGTTGACAGTGTAGCCAATATAAGCAGTTTATGGTTGTCTTTTGAATTTGAATTTATGGGTGATATGATTTATTTTGGTCATAATATTAACTCCATTGATTATGAAAAACAAAAAATCAAAATTTACCCGAATGTAAAAGCGACTAGCGCTTTGAATTTTG
>JAZLIJ010000035.1:0-7333 GCA_045617325.1 Fibrobacter sp. | reverse complement strand
GTCATACTCGCTTTCGTAATGCGTTTTGAAAACTTCACGAGAACGGCTCCAATGTTTTCGGAGTTCTACCAGGTTATCATTGAAAATTTTCTGATTATGGCACAGCGATACATCTTCGTACCAACGTGGACCATGAGCAATGGAGAGTTGGTATTCCATCTGACAGCGCACAGCAATTTCAATAAAGCCGAGCGCTTCTACGATAAGATTTCGAAGAGCCGAATCAAACAGGTAATCATTCTTAATGCTGGGCCAACTTGCCGTGGGAAGAAATTCCGAATTAGACGAAGTGTTATCCTGATACGGATAAGTATATCCCCGTAAACGGTAATAGCTAATCCTTGAAAGGACCTCTACGAGTTCATCCTTAGAAACATCTTTAAGCCCTCGGCTAATCAGTAATTGGGCCTGCTGCTCCAAAGTCTGGGGAGGTTTACTATAAATTCTGGGAGACATCAAATTCCCCCTAAATAAAAAAAGAACCTCGCTGGGTGCGCATTGTGAAGAGGCGTGCAAGGTTTTCTTGCACATAATATAGTTTCTTGGGCGCCAAATGTCAATAGCTTTTTCAAATTTCTATCCCCCGAATTTCAGGCTAGCCAGTTGCTTGTTGATTTCCTTTTCCAGCTTGTGGCTTTCTTCGAACATTTTCTGGAGTTCGGCGGTGTCGGCTGCCATCTGGGCGTTGAATTCTTCTTCGGTAATATCTACATAGTCAATCTTGATATCGAAATACTGGCCTGCGCTCAGGCTGTAGCCTTTCTCCTTGATTTCGCTGTAGCTGACCACCACGCTAAAGTCTTCCACGGCTTTTTTCTTGCGGAAGGTGCCGACAATTTTCTCGATTTCATCGTCTTCGAGCTTGACTTTCTTTAGGCCATTGGCGTCCTTGTATTCCTTGCCTAGTTTACTCGCATCCACGAGGACGATTTTATCCTTGTCCTTCTTGCCTGCAGTCTTGTCGAAGAACAAGACGCTCACGTTGGTGCCGGTGTTGGCGAATACGTTGCTCGGCATGCTTACCACGCCGCTCACGATGTGTTCATCTACAATGCGTTCGAGAATCGTATGTTCGATGCCTGATTTTGCGGTGATGAAACCTGTGGGGATAACGATGGCGCCCTTTCCGTTTTCCTTGATGCTATTCACCACATGCTGTATAAAGCAGGTGTAAATGGCCATGGATTCCTTTTTCTTGTTCGGGACTTTCGGCACTCCGGCCCAGAAACGGGTATTCCAGCGGCTTTCAATGGTATCGCGGTTGTCGCTAAAGTCCATCTTGAACGGAGGGTTACTTACCACGTAGTCAAACTGGCGCAAATTCTTGCCGTCGTCGCTTTTGTGGTAAGGGTCCATCAAGGTGTCGCCCTGAATGGCGTGATCCAGGCTAGAAACGAGGCCGTTCAAAAGCAAGTTCAGCTTGAGCATCTTGTTGCTGCGCTGCGAAATATCTTGCGAGAATATGGTGCAGCGGTCTTCGCCAATCTGGTGGCTCAATGCCATCAGCAAGGTGCCCGTACCGGCACTCGGGTCGTAGCATTCAATGTTGTGGAGGTCGGCTTCATCGCCAATCAAAAGGCGCGCCATGATCTTCGCGATGGCTTTTGGCGTGTAGTATTCGGCGTACTTGCCGCCGCCAGCGGTGTTGTAATCCTTGATGAGGTATTCAAAGATGTCCGAGAAAAAGTCGTAGTGTTCCTTGAAGGCTTCTTCAAAGCTGAAATTCGCCAATTTATCGACCAGGGCGCGGGCAAACTCGGCTCGCTGCGCCTCGTCGGTCACAAAGTTCGTCAACTTCTCGAAAATCGGGATTTTGGTTTCGTTGGAGGTCTTGGTGTAATAAATGGAAAGGTTTTTCTGCGCAATATCCACCATCGTCTCGTCAAAAATCACGTCGAACTCGCCCTTGGCCTGCTTGTTCCAAAGGTTTGCTATCAAATGGTCCGGCTGCAAGCGCGGGACTTCGGGCGGCAAAAAATTGAAAATCATCTGGCGGTCTTTCGCCGAGAGCTTTGCATACTCCTCTTCCCACTTGTTCCCTGCGGCAATCAAAGCCTTTACGCAAGGGAGTTTCACCTTCTTGACTTCGCAACCAAACTTGTCGGCCATGAACTTGTACAAAAACACCTGCGTGATGACCTTGTATTCATTGCCATCATTGCCCATGCCCTTTTGCTGGCAAACGGCTTTCAAGCTATCAATAAGTTCAATAGTCTTCTCTTTTATCGACATAAATTTCTCTTAGTTTTTATAAACTTGGTTATACTGGTCAATGTACCGTTTCGCAATACGCGATTGAATAAAATCAAAATCGTCCTGTTCGGGAGCAATATTATCGAACTGCTGGAGTCCAAGAGCAATCTGCTGCATCACGGTCACGCCAAAATAGTCATCGTGTTTCAGGATGTCGTTCTTGTTATAGACCTTTTCGTCAATGGTCTTCTTGATTGTGACTAACGCCTTGACGATTTCCTCGTCCCATTTCGAAATAATCGGCATTCTATGCTTAGGTTCGCGAGCTTTATTTTCTTCACGAATTCGCTTGTGCACATAGGCGAACTTGGTGTCGCCATTGTAATACTTGAGAATGGCGTCGTTCGTCTTGCGCAGTTTTTCGAGACGAGCCAAAATATCGTTCATGGCGGCATTTTCTTCGTTGTATTCCGCCAAGTTTGCCGGAGTAAAGCCGTGCTTCTTGAAGATTTGATAAAAAGCCTCTTCAAGGCTGATGAATTCCGGGTCGTCGTGGTCAAAGTTTTCGGTAAATCCGCGCACGGCACGATTGTACTTATCGCGCAGTTCGGAACCGCCATCGATAATCTTGAGTTCTTCCTTGCCAATGCAGTTGAAGTTGAACTCGATATTCAACATGGCGTCATTCACCGCGATATGGGCCACATCGCTGTGTTCAAAAGCCTCTTTCTGGTTGATGAGCGCAATGCGGTGGTTCACTTCCGAAAGCATCTGGGGCAGTTTCTCGATTTGCAGGCTTTCGAACTGCTTTTTCAGTTCAGCATCGCCAAAAGTGCGCACCAAGTTGAACGCATCCTTCGCAAGTTCCATCGCCTTGCGGAGTTGAATCAACACTTGTTTATCTTCGAGGCTCGAAATTTCCTGTGAAAAAACTTCCGCATTGTCTGTGGAGTATTCGAATAACGCCTGGCGAGTTTCACGAACCTGTTGAATAAGCGCGTCCTTGTCTTCCATTACCTGGCGGTACATATCGGGCAAAGCGTCGTCCGGATTGTCGGCGTCGCCACTGGCATCGGAATTATAGCGGTTCAGTTCACGGAGATAGGCTTCGTTTGTCTCGTCAAAATTCGCCTTGATATCTGCAAAGTCAATCAAGAAACCGCGCTTCATATCCTTGTAGGGGCGGTTGACTCGCGTAATGGCCTGCAGCAAGTTGTGGTCCTTGATTTTGCGGCCGAAATAGAGCCTCTTTAAACGCGGAGCATCAAAGCCCGTCAAAAGCATATTGAAAACAATCAGAACATCGATTTTGAATTCTTTTTTGAAATCCAGAATCGTCTGGCGAAGTGTTTCCTTGTCGGCACTGTCATGCAAAATCAACGCAGATTTCAAATCGACCGGATTGAGGTGTTCCGCATTCACTTCGGCCAGGACTTCGCTAAACGAAGCCTGCAAATTGCGGGCCTGTTCCGAAGTTTCGCAAATAATCATGCCGCCCAGGGAATTGTCGCCCTGCTGCGCACGGAAAGTAATCAAGTCATTGATAATGTAGTGGAGCAAGGACTTCACATACGTAGGGTGTTCAATAATCTGGTTCTTGGAAACCGAGCCTTTTTCCACCAGCTTAGATACGGTCTCGAAAGCTTCCGTAATCTTTTTGCGATAGCTGGTCTCGATTTCTTCGCGAATAATCTTTAACGTGTAACCATCCTGAATGGAACGGTCGTAATAATAGGTGTGGTAATATTCGCCGAAAACCTTGCAACTGGATTTTTCTTCGCCAATCAACGGAGTTCCGGTCAAGGCTATCCTAATGGCATCTTTATCGGCGTTGAACAGGTTCGAAAGGAAGCAACCGTTGGGCTTGTAGCCACGATGCGCTTCGTCCATGATGAACACACGTTGCAAATTGGTCGCGTATTTCGGCAATTCGATGTTCTCGGCATCATCCTTGAACTTTTGAATATTCACCACCGTGATTTCATCGGCACCGGAATCTCCCTCCAAGGATTTATTTTCGCGAAATTGCTTCATTAATTCGTCGCGAGAATTCGCCGTCGATACATTCAAGCCGCGAGCCGAAAATTCATCGCGAGCCTGTTGCTGCAAATCCAGGCGGTCCACAATGAAATAGAACTTCGCGACCTTGTTCTGCCCGGCATAAAAATCCTTGAGGACTTTCGTCAAGTGGAAACTCAAAGCGGTTTTGCCCGAGCCCTGGGTGTGCCAGACAATCCCGGAATTAACGCCGGACTTCAATTTTTCGCGAATCGCAAGCGCTGCAAACATCTGCTGGTAGCGCATGATGTGCTTTTCGTCTTTGACGACAAGAACGCCGTCATCACCCTGTTTTTGTTCGTGCAAATACGCAATGCCATACCGCAACAAAAAGAGCAAACGTTCCGGCGAAACCATCGATGTCAGCACACGATTCGTCGGCGTATTGATACCCTGATTGGTCTTGTACTCAGCATTTTGGCTGAGCACAGGCACATTGAAGTCCATCAAAATTTGCTTTTCGACATCCGGATTCACAGGGGCGTATGGGTACACCTTATTAAACGGAGCAATCGCCGCACGGGCAGGATTTTCTTCACGGAAACAGTTGAACTTCGCCGATTCACGCGCCGCGGTGCAGTAGAAAACGCCCTCCACAGGGACGACTCCACCGTTGGCACTATACTCCATGTTATTGGAGAAAATCATCAACTGCGTGATGTTGATAAAGCGACGGAACTTTTTATTCGGGAATCGTTCATGGTTCATGCGGTCGCTTTCAGCAACCATGCCGCCAGCATTGTTCGGCTTCTTGACTTCCACGAAAACAAGCGGAAGGCCATTGACAAAAAGCGTAATATCTGGCCGGAATTCGTTATCGCCATTTTTGCAGGTGAATTCCGCAGTACAATGAAACGTGTTATTCTTCGGATTTTCGAAATCCACCAAGCGGTACGGAGTAACCGAAGTCAAACGCTTGTAAAACTGGCGACCAAGGTCGTCATCATCCAGTTCCTTGCGGATATCCAAAAGGACGGATTCAGCAACGTGTGCAGCGTTTGCCACACCGGGATTCAATTTTGCAAATTGCTGCTTGAAAATTTCAGTCAGGATATTCGTTTCCGGATCGTACGGTACCGAAGTGGAAGAATTCTCCGAAGTTTCTGCCGCAGGGGCCAGCGCCGAAGCCTGCGAAATTTTGCCCAAGTATGTATAGCCAATACGAGAAAGATGCAGCAACGCTGTCAATTGGACACGAGTGGCTTCTGTAAACAAACCTGGCATAAAAATTCCTGATATAACAAAAAACTTGGGTTTTGGCGACAAAATCCTTTTTTGTAAATATAATTCTAGAAATTGACAGTAAAGTGTCAAAAATCCATAAAATCACAAGAAAACGCCCAAACCAACGAGTCGCAAGCCACAAACCTCAAAATTTTCAAAAAACACCAAAATGCGCAAAAAAAATGCTCGGAAGAAGCGTTCAAAAAAAATGAAACAATGCTCGGAAGCAGCGTACGAAAAAAAACGAGCAAAAAAAATGCTCGCGAAAAAAAATTTTTTCCTGACGAATTTTTGTCACAAAAGTGACATTTTTAAAAATTATCTTTGGAGAAAATTGAAAATCTGCGTTTTCGGCAATTCCGCCAAAGCTTGTACGCAGAAAGGAGCAAAAAATGTACCGCACAGAATCCGGTTTAGTCACCGACGAGCAAGCCAAAGCCATCATGCTTCAGAATTCCGCCATTTGGGACAAATTCTGGTCAATCCCTCACGAAAAACGCACACAAAGCGATTGGGAAGAATTGCTAAAAGTGCAAATTCTGGTGAAAGAGTGAATACATCAGCTCGACAGGAGGATCCATGAGAAAGAAGACGCCCGTTGGCGAAGTTGCCATTATCAGCGAAAATTTGTTAAAAGACAAGATTTACACCATTCGTGGTGTGAAAGTTATGCTCGACGCGGATTTGGCGGAAATTTATGGGTATGAAACAAGGTTTTTTAACCGTCAGGTGAAAAATAATAGAGATCGTTTTGACGATGATTTCGTTTTCCAACTTACAGAAAAAGAATTTTCGGGTTTGATGTGCAAAAATTGCACATCAAACATATCTCGTCCCGGACGTGGCGGAACTCGTAAATTACCTTATGCTTTTACAGAGCAAGGCATTTACATGCTCATGACGGTATTGAATGGTGATCTGGCGATTCGTCAAAGTAAAGCACTTATTCGTCTATTCAAGGAGATGAAAGACTACATCATTGCCGAAAACCAGCAACTTATCGGGAGCGACGGCGTTGCGATGCTCGGCGCCCAAACTGCGCAAAACACCCGTGATATCGCGCGTTTGACAAGCGAGGTTCAAGGCAATACTCTGAAACTTGAACAGGTCATGGGCTATTTCGCTGACCCAAGCACATACAGGCATTTCCTGTTCTGGGACGGTCAAAAATTCGAGGCCGACATTGCCTTTGCGCAAATTTACAACATGGCGCAAAAAACGATTTACGTCGTAGACGATTTTGTGGGGGTAAAGACTCTTGATTTGCAGCGAGGCGTAACCCCGAACTTGGAGATTACGATATTCAGCGACCAGAAAGGCGGCCGCGTAATTACAGAACGAATGGTGGAGGACTTTCGCGCAGCACGCCCCGATTTAAAAATTGCAGTCAGGCCAAACGGAGGAATATTCCACGACCGCTATGTTTTTCTTGACTATAAGTCGTCAACCGAAAAATTTTTCCACTGCGGAACATCTAGCAAGGATGCAGGCAGTAAGGTTACAACAGTCATGCAGATTTTTGACAAGGACGGGTATTATCCGCTGATAGAGCGAGTATTGAGCATGACTCCGAGGGTTTAGGGGTAGCGCCACAAAAACGAACATCAAATTGGGGTGGCACAAGAATGCCTCCCTCAAGACCGTTTCTTCCTCATAGCTTTCATAAATCCCGGCGATCCATACAGCACACAGCCTTCCCAACGACTGTTATTGACATCAAAGAACTCCTTTTTCCATTTCTTTTCCGTCTTGGTCACAGGAATTTTCAATTCATCAGTAGACTTACCAATAGTCTGTGCGATGTACTTGCCAGCTTTTTTCCCAAGGCTGTTCAGGTACACCAAATAGCGGAATTCTT
>JAZLIJ010000034.1:0-22435 GCA_045617325.1 Fibrobacter sp. | reverse complement strand
ACGAGTTTACGATTGCTTGATTTGCTTGCGCATTGTTGCTTGGACATGGCATAAATGCCAAACCTGGCGCTCGAAAATAAAAATGCAAGCATTTTTGCTTTACTCGCTTAAAGGTTTGTTCCGAGCCTAGCATTGAACGCCGTAGGCGTTCGCAGCTGCGGTTATGAAATATCAAAATGCAAGCATTTTGCTGCTTCATAACCTTGCGTGCTATTGGCACAAGAGCGTAGCGATTGTGCAATGAACAATTTTTGCATCTAGAAATGTGCGGACTTGCGGTTTAAGCGGTCTTCTGCAATTTCCCTTCATCGTCACCCGGACTTGATCCGAGACCTCACAACCGCATCCCGAATGCATCTCGCATCCGTAAAAAACGCGGCGCAGCCGCCAAACATTCGTCCCATACTTCATAATTCGCCACAACCCCCATCACTTAACTCCGTTCCAGAGTGACTGCAAACGATAGGAACACGATAGACCCTAGAAACCAGCAGTTTATTGCAGCAACACTTCCTACAGTCTACTCCCTACTGTCTACTAACAACATCCCTTTCGGCAAATTTTTCACTTCCTTGAGCACACGTGCTTCGCCCACCTTCGTAAGAGCTAGCTTCAAAATTTCAGCAGCAGCCATCGCATCGTCCAGGGCGCGGTGATGATTGAAATCCGGCAAGCCCAATGATTCACTCAAGTTGTGCAGACTGTAGCTTGGCAATCCCGGGAAAATGCGCCTAGATAGCTTTACTGTACAGAGCCTAGGCGGATTGTAGACAATACAGCAACGCTTCAGTTCCCTTATCATAAAGTGACTATCGAACAGCACGTTATGTGCAACAAAAATTCTATCCGCGAGAAGCTCACGTACTTTCTCCGCGACTGCGGAAAACTGCGGTTGTCCAACAACCATGTCTTCATGAATACCAGTCAAGCCCTGCACAAAGGGCGGAATCGGCTGTCCCGGATCCAATAACGCATGGAAAGACCCCACCACTTCTGTCCCATCCATAAGCACAAGGCCAATTTCCATAATTCGGCTACAATCAGGCCTCCCGCCGGTCGTCTCCAAGTCGACAACTGCAAAACGAAGCAAAAGAGCCTACCTAATCGGGATGTCTATTTCCAGGACATCCATGCCGCCACGGGCCTCGATTCTTGCAAGCAGGGCCTTTGACCTTGGATTGGAATAAATCGGTACCACCAGCAAATTCGAAACACGAGTATCCTCGCTCGGCATGGCCTCTGTATCAGAGACTGTCGTCGTAAAGAAAGGCGTATTCCTGTTGGTATCGAACAGACTATAAGTCAGCGTGCGTACAAGCCCAGGCTTAATCTGCTTGGTCGGCACCTGGAAATACACGATACCGCCCTTCGGGACCTTCCTCAAGCTGTCGCGAATTTCCTCTTCCGTCGCAAAATCGGCGTCCATAGCCATGCGAACATCCTTCTTGATTTTCTCCGGACTCTCGTACATGACAGAAACTTCATACTTGGCATCCTCAGGAATGGCACTTGTGCGAATGTCGCGAATCTTCGCATTATTGTGGTAATATTCCCAACGACCATTGTCGTGCAGAATCACTGTAGAACCATTCGATGTCGTCGCGACGATATCTTCCGCATTAGAGGAAACACAGAACATCAGCGCAACAGCCACGGTGCCCAAAAACGATTTGACGAACTTTATAGACATAAGAGCGTACTCCATGATGATGAACAGGATACAGTTCATCCAATACCACAAATATAAATAAAAAACAAGGCTATACCTCACAACACAATCCTCATAAACTTTTCATTAGAGACTTTCGTCACATTTACCCCCATTTTCCGCAATCCTTTATTATATTTCGCGCGTGACCGGAAAAATCAGATTTGCGCCAAGCCCCACAGGTTACCTGCACGAAGGTCACCTGCTTTCCGCACTATACGTTTGGGCAGCAGCAAAAGCATGGAACCTAAAAATTCACCTGCGCATCGAGGATCACGACCAAAGCAGGACTCGTCCAGCCTACATCGACGGCATCCGCGAAGACCTCGCATGGCTTGGCTTTGAATATGATAGCGAAAGCATTCAAAGCGCACGAACAGAACTCTACCGGGAAAGTCTCGAAAACCTGAAATTTCATGGTCTGGTATATCCCTGTTTTTGTAGCAGGAAACAACTCCAGGCAGAAAATCCCAAAAGTGAAACCGGAGAAATTATTTACCAGGGGAAATGCAAGGGGTTAGTAGACAGTAAGCAGTGGTTGGTAGACAGCGGGAATAATGGCGCTTCGCGCGAAGTGGATTTAGACGAGAGATTTTCTTCAGCAGGGATGCCGGACGTTGAGGCAAGTTCATCGACATCCGCTCATCTCCCAAGTTCCGAGCATTTCCAGCCGCAATCCCAACCACCAACCATCAACCACCAACCACTAAGTTCGCACCTCCAGCAGCAAACCCTACAACCTGCCGCCTACAACCTGCGCGTCATCATGCCGGACGAAGTCATCCGCTGGCACGATCTCAGGCTTGGCGACTTCGCCGAGAACCCGCACCTGCAATGCGGCGACTTCCCCATTCGGGACCGCGACGGGCAATGGACCTACCAGTTTGCGGTCTGCGTTGACGATATTGACGAAGGCATCACCCATATCATCCGCGGAGAAGACATTCGAAACTCTACAGCAAGGCAGATTGCCCTGAGGAGCCTCCTTGGAGCAAAGACGCCCCCCATTTACATGCACCATCCGCTTATCGTCGATTCCAACGGGAAAAAACTTTCAAAGCGGGAACTCTCCCACAGTCTAAGACAGGACAAGGAAGAAGGCCTTACCCCCGAAATGCTGTTCGGTAAAGTCTGTGCTAAAATGGGATTCATCCAGAAATATGCCCCAATTTCTTTAAAAACGGCAATTTCAATCATTCAAGCCCAATTACCAAAACAAGACTCGTAAAAAAAATTATATTCAAAATATGTCTCAGGACCAGCCAATATCTATTGAAAAAATCCAGCTCGAAGCTGTGCACTTCTCTGCACAGGACTCTTTGCTGAATTTTTCCGCAAAAGGAGAGAACCAGTCTCCTTTGATCCTGAGCGCAAGCGACTTTTTCTACACCAAATGGAGCGAAAAAGGGGCTCCAATTTCGCTGGAAACATTCTTTCCCGTATCAGCAAATTTCTCCGCCGCACAAAAGGAAGCCGCCCTGAAACAGTTCAAGGCGACTCTCAAGGAGAAAAAAGAGGACTTCTGCGATACGGACCTCTACCTGGTGCTTGGATTCCTCAAGTACGACGAAAACGCTCTCGCACCGGCACTTCTCATTCCATTGGAAACCGATCCTAGCTGCCGCCTTCTACAAATTTCAAGGCGACGCCCTCTCGAGAACGTCGTCTTGCGAAGGAAACTCGAAAACATCGTCACCCTTCCAAAAGCAACCGACGCAGTCATCAATGGAAAGTTTGACATCAAACTTTACTTCGGTCTTTTCGAAAAAGCGGTTACCGGCAAGTACAAGTGGAAATTCACAAGGAACGGCATCTGCCTCGCCTTCTTCAACTCCATGCAAGTCCTGCTGATGAAGAATTTTTTGCGTCCCCTGTGGAAGCGTGCGGAAATCATCAAGCGTCCCATATTCAACACCCTGCTTGGCGACGGCGAATTTCCGATTACGGACTCGCTCTTTGAAGACGTTCCCTACGACAACCTGTACAATCCCGCAGACCACTGTTTCTTGCATACGCTTGACTCGGGAACAAATAAAGCCGTCATCGATGCCCAGAACGAAAAAACGATTGCGTACGCCATCCAGACTCTCCCCGGATCCGAAAAAGCAAAAGCCGCAGCAAACATAGCGGCAGACATCATTGCCAGGGACAAGAAAGTCCTAGTCATCAGCCGAAGGGCTACCACAAAGCAGGAATTTCTCAATGCGCTTTTCCCAAAAATGGCGCAGAACAGTTCCCTCGACAGGAACCAAATTTTAGCGAAACTCGGCGAATGCAGAAAGTCGCTAGTCTCCTATTACAATACAGTAAACAAGCAGCTTCAACCGTCCAATACATCGCTTGCGAAACTACTGCATATATACAAGAAATCTAGCGAAGCGAGCACAAACATTCCCGAAAAGGTTTTTGATGACACGGCGGCCCTTGACTACAGCCAATTCAAGTCGCTCCATGCAGCCCTTGAGCAAATCACAAAGCTTTATTTCAGCGAAGGCGGACTCGACGCAAGCGAAACATTCAAGGATGTCAAGAAGACAAACATCAAGGCCGACGACCTGTACACCATCCGTGACGACCTGAAGGCCACTCAGGAAGCTACAGCACAAATTCGTGAAATCGCCAAAATTTTCGGAAAGACAGACTTGTTCCCATCCGGAATCACATTGGATGAACTTAGCGAAACAATAGCGCTTATCCAGGAAGCTTTCAACGACAAGACACCGGAGTTTGAAAACTGGAACCTCCATTCCTCTGGTTGGGAATCTTATCAGGATGATTTGAAAGCTCTTCCCTCCGCAGGCAGCAAGTGGATAAACTACCGCAGGCAGACGTCCGACATCTACGTGGACTCCGCTATCGACGAAAACGTTCTTGAAAACAGAGACATCTTCGCAAGCAACTACAAGTCGCCACTGAAAGGCTTGTCCGACCAGTACCGCAAAGCCAAGAAACAGCTACAGACCCTATTCAAGAATCCCAAGAACTACAGCACAGACGCACAAATTCTCGAAGGTGTCGATAACCTTATCACGCTTCAAGAAAACAGGCGAGCCTACAAGAGCTGCGCCGTTATCGGCAATCATCTTCTGGGCAAGGACTGGCTGTTCGAGAAATCCAACTGGGCGTTCCTGACCATCAAGATTCGCTACTTCTACGACTTTAAAAACAAGTTCAAGAACCACGCCCAGTACAAGACGCTCATCAAGCTACTTGAGCAGTGGCACCTGATCAAGCCCTACTTTGAAAAATTCGAGAGTTTGCTTGTATCCATTACGGAGCTCAAGCGCATTCTTGAAAACATTAGCATCACGCTGGAGCTGGATACACCGCTTGAAAAGGAAAGCATCGACAAGTGGGCGAACATCATTCCGACATGGAGCGACAAATGGAACAGCCTCGACGTCCACATGCAGTTAAACACACTCATCACGGAAGTCGAAAAAACAAGCAAATCATTGGCAGAGTTCCTTAAGCATCCGGAATGGGTCTACAGGGAGCTGTCCCAGTCGTTTGCACTCTACTGGTCAAGTACCCAAATTCAACAGGCAGTCAACAGCTGTCCAGATTTACTCAACGCTATGCCCGGCGCAAGACTACAAAAAAGTGCCGAGTTCCGCACCTTGAGTAGCGAACTTTGCACAGCAAACGCAAACTACATTCGAAATAAACTAAGTAAAGTTCCCATTCTTTTGAACAACGTGGGGCTAGCCCAATCCTTCGAGCTCATTCCACGAGAAACTTATGACGTAACTTTGTTCCTGGACGCAGACTGTACTTCCATTGTAGAATCCATGCCGGGCATCATCCTCTCAAAGCGCGCCATATTCATGGGCGATCCGCAGACACCGTATCTTGAGCCGCTTCCAGCAGACAAGAACATCAAGCCCTCCAAGAGTCCAGTTTTCCTAAAAAGCATTCTCGGCCAAATTCTCCGCAAATATGGTCCCAACAGGGAAATCGGTTTCACAAGCCTATATGCCGATGCCTCCCTTGTGGAATTTGCGAACGAACGAATATACGCAAGAAAAATCAAGCAATTGCCATCACCATCGCGTCAAGCGGTAAGGCGCCTTTTCCTGAAGGAAACCGTCGATAAAGTCAACGCAATCGCCCAGGCAGTTGTTTCACATGCAGAACGCAAGCCAAACCAGAGCCTCGGCGTCATAGCCTTCGATCAGGCCACCTGCGAAAAACTCGCCAAGGCAATTCAGGCACTTCCAAAATCCCCTGCAGCGACACAGTTCCTTGGCAGCCTCGCACAAGACGCATTCTTCATCAAGACACCAGAAAAGGCCGTCCAGAAGCATCGTGATGTCATCATCGTCTGCTGTGATATTGACGAAGCCAGCGGAACATCCGGAGAGCACAAACTCTCTGTATGTACAACACTTGCTACCCAAAAACTATACCTTGTCGTTTCCAAGGCAGATCTTGCACTGCAAGCAAACGCCAAGCCGGGTCTCGTCTGGGACTGGATTTCTAACCTGAGAGACGATGTAATAACCGATATCACGCCCGACACAAGACCGACCGATTCAAAGCTCGGACACGAAGTTCTGGACTATCTCCGCGAAAAGCATATTCCAGTAGAAGAATACGCCTCCCGTGGAAGAATCCCCATAGGCCCAATCATTCAGTGTACAGGAAATCCAAAACAAAATCTCGTCGTTATTGAAGACGATTGCACTACCTGCCAATACAGGGAATCCGTAGAAGACAGGGAAATCGTAAGGTTCAACCTCCTTAGCCAGCTGGGCTGGAGAATCATCAACGTAAGACTTCCGCTTTGGATTCTTTCCAACGACGAAGAAAAAAAGCGCTTGTTGGCGACCATCGAAAAACAACAAGCCAGCGTACCAGCACCACAAGAAGACGCGGTCGAGGATGACGAAGACTTCTCCTGTTCCGGCATGACCGACAACATCGTTCCTTACGAGGTGATCCATCCCAAAATCGAAGGGACTCCGCACGACAGGCCGATTGCGGAACTCTCTCCTTCCCTGTTGACCATTCAACTGAAATTCTACGTAGATCGCGAAAGCCCCATCCACGAAGAAATTCTCACGCACCGACTGCTGGAACTCCATCGTATTGACAGAGCGGGGCCAATCATCCGCAGAACGCTGAATGATGCTATCAAGAACGCGCTATTACAGCAAATGTTCACGAAAGCAGGCTCCTTCTTCTATACCGTAAACGAAACAAAAACAGTCCTCAGGGACCGTTCCTCCAGGCCTGATTTCGAACGCAAACTCGCATACGTCCCTCCCGAGGAGCAAGCGCTCCTGTTGAATGCCGGCAAGCAGAATATCAAGGAACTGCTAGGTTTGATTTAGCCCTACCAGTCGCCATACACAAATATTTCGAAGAAAAAAATTACCCCCTAGCCAACTAGGGGGATTCATTTTCATTTATAAAGCCGCATTAACGGATTTTTACAACAAACGCATTGATATTATAAGCGGAAAGTTCGCGTGCTTTATCTTCAGCAGCCTTTTTCGTATTCCATCCGCCACCACGCAACTTGTAGAAAGGAGTATCAAAAACAATCTGGATTGAATACCCCGTACTTGCAGATATCTGCGCCTTGCGACGCTGGGCAGAGTCAAAATCACCGACAGCCTCGAACTGCAGCATGTAAAAACCATCGGACTTGCTGTTCTTGCCTTCGGCTTTTGCCTGCACAGGAATTTCATTGGAGGATGTATCCCTGAGGGATGCATTCAACACGGGCTTGTATTCGTGGCCACGGAAAAGGGAATCCATATCAGTCGGATCGCCGGCCCAAGCCAAGGCGCAAAAAGAGGCAAGAATTAAGAATTTTCGCATATTCACAATATAGAAAAGTCCTCCACAAAGTGGAGGACTCTTTTCAATGATTTTCGCCTAAAGAAGAACTTTTAGGGATTGACGACAGCACCCTTGGCGCCACGTCTTACACCCCACATCTGTGTTCTTTCAGTCTTGTTCTTCTTGCCATGCTCGCCAAGCTTGACAAAGGAAGTCAACTTGGAAATGTAGGCGCCAGTACCGACGAGACGGTTCTTATCAGTAAGCATATTCCAAACGATGACGAAGTTTCTGTGGTTATCGACGCAGTTTCCGCCATTGAAATACTTCTTGCCAAGCTTCTCCTCGTTCATCTTGTCAGTGCAGTAGATTTTGCCCTTATCAGAACCAACATAGTTACCGAGGTTCGTGAAGTACTGAACTTCGTACTGGAAGTAGACATCATCCTTGTTCACGTTCACATAGGCTTCCTTTGATTCGATCAAGGAACCCATATCGGACTTGACGAACCAGCCATGCGGAGTAAATCCGTAGCCGGCAAACTGTCCGTCGCCATTCTTGATTTCGCCAAACACGGTACCTTCATCCTTGAAGCCATCCACAGCGAAAATGTCAACCGGATTGATTTCGCCCTTCTTCGCCTTGTCAGCCCATTCCGAAGCCTTATCAGCAGGAATACCGGTAACACCGTTTTCAGCAAGTCTCGTGGCGTAAGAGGAAACGTCACCAGTAATAAGAGCCCATGGAGACGGCAAGCGCTTTTCTGCATTGTAAGCCGTTGCAGCATTCCAGTTAATAGAGTAAGCATCGGCTCCACGAATAGAAGCATAGCTTGTATCGTTATCGTAATCAGAACGATCTTCGATATAGCCCTTTTCACCCTTGCCACCGAAGCGAATATAGTCACCGGACTGCGGGAAAGACTTGTCCATAGAGTAAACAATCGTTGCAGAGACAGTAGAGTCGCTAGCGTTACCGAGATCCAGAGGACCGGAAGTCAGACCTTCATGGAAGCTGGCCGGATTTTCGGAATTCAGGAAGAACGTGAAGACATTATCACCCACATCCTTCGCAAAGTCAGTCTTCTTGACAGCTTCGGAGAACTTGACCGAGAGCATAGCCTTTCTCTTGGAAAGTTCAGCATCGGAAGTATCAGTAGTCACCTTGGCAGAGAGAATCACAGGAGCGATACGATCCTGAATTTGGCCCGGGAAGTCGGAAGTCATGGTATCACCACGAGCATAGTACGTTGCCCAGGACTTCAAGCTACCGACACCGCCAGTCTTGACATCCTTGGAGAACTTCACGCCACCAAAGGTAAGACGCGGCAAGCATTCCGTAGAATCCTTAGCACCGTTTTCAACACCGCAAGCCCTACCAGCCCAAATGGCTTCCTTATCTAGAACAATCGTAGTGTCGCTACCCCAGGACACTTCCAACTTGTTCGGAAGGGAGTCCTTATGGTTATAGAAGCTTCTATGATAGTAAACTACCAAGGAGTCGCCAATACCATCCAGATATTCCTGGTCAGCACTAAAATATGGAGCCGGGATATTCATTTCCAAATTGCTCTGGGAACCATGTACGTCGAAGATATCGGCAAGAACCGGGACAGGAACAGGCGGGTTCTGGAACTGCATCGGAGAATAGGTTGCAGACATCAGCGCAGGGGCCGGTCCAAGAAGGGTAAAGGACGCAACACCTCTGCAAGCAGGATTTTCGCACTGCACATACTCAACAGAAGAACGAATGACAACCGTAGCGCGACCATTGACTACTTCCAAACCAGACAGGGCTTCAACACCTGGGCTAGTCTTTTCGGCAATGCTGCTCACAGTCAACTTGAAGTTGCAGAGTTCGCCACAAGGCGAGTTATCGGCATTGAGAGCCATCACATATAATTCGTAAGCGGAACCCACCCAGCGAATAGAATCTACGACAAGCGGATCACCTGTAATCACCTTGACAGTGGAATCAGAATCGACGAACACAAGCTTCGGTACAAAGAATGTCACATAAGCAGTACTTCTTGCACCCATCTTTGCTGCCATCTTGACTTCAGCCTTTTCCATAGCGTCGAACGGCATGCCGACATAGAGGGTATCGATACCCGATTTGCCAACCGTGCCAGAAATAGTGCTTGTGCCCTTATCAAACGGGACACTCACAAGCTTACCCGAAGCATCAGCCTTGAACACAACGACATCCAGCATTGCAGCACCGGTTGCCGCATCACTCAAGGCAAGCGTGTAGGCACTACCAGCAGCAGCGGCATCAATCTGCAAAGGCTTGTCGCAAGCACCGGTAACACCGTCACACGGGTCGGAATAAGAAGTAATCAGGAGCGGAACAAGCTGGCTCTTGTCGTAAGAACCGTCTTCCTTAGGAGAAACAGCCATAGCCTGCTTTTTATAGTCATAGTTGGCAATAGCAGCCTGTGTTACGGAATCGATGACTTCAGCAGAACGCGTCACAACGTCCACATTACCCTTGACGCGGAATTTCATCGCCTTGGTAGAAGTCTTACCATCGATTTCAGCAAGAAGCGTATAGGAACCCGGCTTCAAGCTGCAACCACGCATCATGCCTTCGCTGATAACAGGCTTCGCACGATTCGTCAAGTTAATACCACCACAATGAACATCGGCAGTAGCCAGTTCATCAACATCAATGACTCTCTTCTGGGTAGAATTGCTGATGACATAGTAGTCAATCTGCTTGCCCTCAGCAACCAATTCATCGCCGCACTTCTTTCCACTGGTCTTGGTATCGCTACCGCCACCGAGAATCTTGGACGTGCAGGAACCGTCGCCCTTCTGTTCATAGCAAAGTTCAAAGGTACTTTCGCCATTGCTCTTGCTCACGGTCTTCGGTTCAAGGTCAACAGACTGCTTGATGTACATGTTCGTCTTGATACGGACGTTACTCATAGTCGTACGACGGTCGCAGAAGAAGATGTCCAAGTCATAAGTATTGCCGGATTTCAGCTCGCCGCTCTTACCCTTGAAGGAATCCAAGTCAACATAGCCCGGAGCAGCCAAGTGAGTACCACCAAGGTCCACAGCAAGTTTCTTATCGATAAACACCCAAATATCATCGTCACCGCGGAAGTTGAAGCGGAGACCCGGTTTGTAGACAAAGTTTGCATGGGATTCGAAGCAGAACTGCTGGTTACGGCCAGCCTTACCAGCATCATCAGACCCAACAGATTTCCAACGAGAATCAGCACCCTGAGCGGCTTGATCAGCAACGACGGTTTCTGTACCTTGCTTGTAATAAGTCCATCCATTAGGAGCCTTGTTTGCGCAGGACCAGCCAAAGACCTGGAACTGCTGAGAATTCGGATCGGAGCTCTTGTAATATTTTCCAAAGAAAGCGTCTGTTCCGTTACCATCATTGAAAACGCCCTCGCAATCATGTCCGCCACTCCAACCGGGGCCGTTACAAGCCAGGTCCATAACAGGCATATTTTCAGTTTCATCGTAAGCACGCAGTTCCGGGCAGTAATAAACAGGGCCTTCTGCAGTGTACTTAGTACGAGCAGCAGGAACCGGAGTCTGGTCGGGTTTTGCAAGCAGGACCGATTCATTTGTAGAATTTTCTACCGGATAGAAGCCACCCTTGACAGGAGCGCCAGCACTCTGGAAGTTATCGGAATCAAATTCCCACTTGCCATCAGAAGCGCGTTTGAACGGCATATCAAAGCAGCTCATTTCGTTCACACCCTTCGTATAGTTGAAGAGCTGATTAAAGAGATCCTTGCTGATAAAGCATTTTTCACCAGCCTTGGAAAGCACCGGCTTGTTATCACTACCCAAAGTTTCTTCAACAAGTCCTTGTCTTACACCGAGACAAGCCTGAATTGCCTTTTGAGCATCAGTTTCACTCACATTCTGTGCGCCATGCTGGCAATTTTCGGCATAGGTATTTCCATCCCCCGTAAAGCAGGAGAATGCCGGATGGAGAGAGGCGTCACTATCATAAATAATAGCAGCAAGCTTATACTCGCAAGACCCTTCCAAGGTGCTATCAGGTTTGCTAGAAAAGCCATTAGTGGTACGAAGGTCAAAGTCATCCCACACGCCATCATCTAGAACAAAGTACAGATCACTAGTCTCAAGTACATCGAACCACGTGGAGAGGACAATCGGAGTCGCCGTTTCAGCATTCAAACCATCAGCACCCACAGCATGTTCCACCTTGGTGTCGTCATCACGGATAAAGAGCACGTTGTCGGTCACTTCCTGGTTGAACCACGTGTAGGTGTACCAGCCGCAGTTGTCCGGATCCGCAGAAAGCGGCTTCGAATTCTTGTAAGTGCCATCAAAGCTGATTAACGGATTTGCCGCCATCCACTCTACATCGTCACCCGGCAAGAGCACATGCAAGCGTTTTGCATTAGGCGGATCAACGGAGATGGCCGTTTTTGAAGTATCAGCGGGATTTGGATAAATATAGAGGGTTTCGCCGCCCTTGAAGTCCGAGCAGGAGAACATCGAAGCGTCATTTTTTTGTTCGCTAGACGTAGACGTTCTCGTGAACCAGGTTACCGGATAATCCTTCCCTGTATTATTGAAAATAAAAACCGTTTCGGTGCCACCAACACTGGCAGCATCAAACACAAACCAGCCATCAGTAGCTTTTCCAGGAATATGCTGTCCAGAAGCATAGATATATGCCTGAGTCCAAGATTTTAGCGGTTGGAAGTATATCTTCCCCTCACATTTTAATGCAAAAGAACTCTGAGCCCCGACTAGGAGCGTCAGTAGTCCCAAAAACCAACCAGCACGGGCTATTTTTAGTTTTTTCATAGTTTTCTCTCATCCATTTTGGTTTCACAACCAGTGACACAACAAAAAGACCGGCCTCTTTGTAAGCCACACCGCCATGAAATTTACTTTTTTGTTTAGAAAAAGGAAAAACTTTTTTCCAAAACTATGTGAAAATAAGTTTTCTTTTGCAATCCTGCATTTTTTCGCATACCACATCACGCTTTTTTGCAACAATCGTTAACATTTATAAACAAAGCAGGACAGCCCTAAATCCGTTTTCGTAAAAAAATAATTTACAAGAAACAAAAAAGGACATTAACGTTTTACCACGCGCCATCCTAAAACATTTCCATCAATCTCCGTGATTTTATTAAAAGAGTTCTAAAACAAAATTATCTTTTTATTCAAGAGTCAGCGTTCATTTCAAAGCATCTCCAACACTTTCTTTTATTACTCATTTTAGGCCCGGCTGCAACATTTCGCCACATTTTCAAAAAGCACTCTTGGTAAACCATAACATAAAGTTTTTCGTACAATTCAGTAATATTCTCACGTATACGAAAGCATCTGCACAATCGAACCTCGACAGTCAATCCAACGTTAAAAAAGGAAAAAAGCACTTTTTATCTTCAACACACATAACCACGCACAAAAAAGTAATACATAAATAACATTTAAAGTAACATATCGTTACTTTACTTTATATTTAATTTATTAAATTTTTCAAGCTTTTCAAAACAACATTACTGAAGACATTATGAATAAAGCATTAATAATAACATTAGCATTCATTGGGGAAGTAATTGCAGCAAGCACACCCAATCACATCACCAAAAGCAATTACACAAACTACACCAAATGGAACAAGGATCATTTCAGCTATTACGCATTAAACCAATTCAATTGGGATTACCCAGTCAATGACTGTCACCGAGGCAGTGGAAACTGCAACATTGCGACAGTCAACGGCAACGAACATTATACGTTGGAAGGTAAATTTGGGAACGTTTACACGCTTTCAGAGGGCAACTTCACAATAAATCCGAGAGCTCGTATAGACACCATTTATTACGACATTTCCAAAACAAATGTTAAGCCACAAACTTATTCCTCCCTTGACGCATCAGTCGGAACTCTAGTAAAAAATTTCACAACAAGCAAATGGCGTAGCAAAGGCATGCCAACTTCTGCAAGCGAGCTCCCCTTCACCATCGACACTATTACAGCCAACTACCCTCTTAAAAATTCAGGATTCGAATTAAAAAATCAATACGACACTCTCAAAACATCTTATAACGGCAAAAGCATCCGCAAAGTGGAAGGCAATCTCTATATTCCTGCAGGGGAATATTATTTCGACAAATTCGATATTATACCAAATTCCGGAAAAAAATCAAAGTAAAACTGCTAGACCCTAGAAAAGCAACTATTATCCACGTCAAAAACGGTTCAACATGGCAAGTCTACGACTTCATTAACAGGGCCTCAGCAAGCGACCCAGACCTTTTTACGCACCTCGATAAAAGTCTGCTTTTTATCAACCACGGCACAAACAATATTACCATTAATAACTTCAGAGGTTCTATCGTCGCCCCATACTCCAAAGTGATTGTGGACGGCTACCACAGCGGAAACGCCATCGCAAAAGACATCGAAACAACATCAAAAGCAAAATTGTACTATACAAAATTTAATCCCACTTCCTGGTAATTTAAATTTTACACGTTTTAAAAAAGACTCGCTTTTCAGCGAGCCTTTTCTTTTTCACGAACCAGCGTCAGCTTAGACAGCGAAAATCACGCTCATTTTTCGTAAACAAGCCTAAACATTCAAAGAAATACTAAATTAAATATGCAAGAGTGAGGGCAAAATGCAAGAATCAGACCAGACCATCATGTCGCAGGGCAATACAATCAGCTTCGAGAAGGCGAAACGTCGCCCATATCTGATTGTGCTCTATCCGCAAAGTCAGTTCAAGCAAACACCCCTTCCCATGGGCAGCACCATTGTCGGACGCGGGCAAGACGCCCAGTTCAAGCTTGAGGACGAACTTGTCAGCCGCACGCACTGTGCAATAACCTTTGACGGGATCGAAGTATGCGTCGAAGACCTCGGCAGCACCAACGGAACTTTCGTCGACGGAAGTCCCGTGATGAAAAAGAGCAAGCTTGATTCCGAAAAACGCCTGCAAATCGGCAGAATGGTGCTAAAAGTGGAATTCAAGGATCCGAACGAAGAAGCCTTCGACCGCAATCTTTTCGAAGCCGCGACAAGGGACTCTCTCACAAAGATTTCCAACCGCCGCACCTTCATGGACCGTAGTCTCGGCGAGCTTTCCTTTGCACGCAGAAACAACTGCTACGTCCACACCATCATGATAGACGTGGACCATTTCAAACGTATCAACGACACGTTCGGTCACCAGTGCGGCGATCTCGTACTCAAGGAAATTGCACGAATTTTACAAGAAGAAAAAAGAGATTCCGACTTGCTCGCTCGCTACGGCGGAGAGGAATTCATCATGCTTTTTAACTGTGGCGGAACAAAGGATGCGCAGAAAAGCGCCGAAAGAATTCGCGCAGCAATTGAGCGCCACCGTTTTTCGTGGAAGGACACAATTATCCCCGTCACCATTTCGCTAGGACTCTCAAGCAAACAAGGCGCGGACATAACCACCATCGATGATTTGATCGCAGAAAGCGATAAGCTGCTTTACATCGCAAAACAAAACGGCAGAAATCAGGTGGCGTTTTCAGAATAACGCATTTCAAGCAACAAAAAACGAAAAATGCCCGAACGAGTCGGGCATGGAAAAGAAAGAGTTGAATATTTTTACGCGAGGCCAATATCCGCTTTTGGCATCTTGCGCAGCTGCAACCTGAGCATCACGACAGCTATTGCAGCCGAGCCAACATCGGCAATGGGCTGCGCCATGAAGACGCCTCGCAGTTCAAAGAAATGCGGCATGATAATGAGGAACGGTATCAGGAGAATCACCTGGCGGCAAGCATTAAAGAACATGGAGTGCCACGGCTTGCCGATTCCCTGGAAGAAGTTACCGGAGACCATTCCGATGGGCACGAACGGCATGAGGACAATGAACGTGCGCATGCACCAGCTCGCAAGATTCTGCATATTCGCATCGCCGGGGGCAAACGGAGTCACAAAGGTCTTCGTAAAAATCATGACAGCGCCCCACGCAAGCACGATGAACACCGTCGCATAAATCATAGTGAATTTCAAAGTGGCCCGGACACGGGCGAAATTCCTGGCGCCGTAGTTGTAGCCGACAATCGGCTGGCTCCCGTTTACAAAGCCCATCAACGGGAGAATAATCACCGTCACGACGCTGCTGATGATGCCGAATGCGGAAATCGCCTGGTCGCCGCCCGACATGCCGTTGACAGTTTCGAGGCTCTGGTTTCCGTAGTTCGTGAGGCTCCATGCGAGGATGGCGTTCATGAGGCTATTGGTTATCTGCATCACGCTTGGCGGAAGACCGAGAATGAAGATTTTGCGCACATAAGGGCCGCGCAACTTCATGCAGCGGCGGTTGATTTTCACAGGGGTGGATTTTTTCACAAAGAACTGCATCACCGCCAAGGCGCCGATGAACTGGCTAAGGATAGTCGCCCAGGCTGCCCCCTCGATGCCCCAGTGGAACTTCATGATAAAGAGCCAGTCGAAAAACACGTTGCTGCCGGCGCCAATCATCACACGAGTCATCGCCGTCTTCGGATGCCCCATGCTGCGGATGAAATGGTTCATGCCGGGCACAATCGTCTGGAAAAACGCTCCAAGCAGAATAATGCGCATGTAGCTTGACGCCACCGGCAATAGCTGGTCGCTTGCGCCAAAGAGCTTCAATAGCGGCGTCATGAAAATCTGTCCAAGCGTAAACGCGGCAACCGCCATGATGATGAGCAGCACAAAGGAATTGTTCAGGATGATGGCCGTCTGCTGGTACTTCCTTTCGCCAAGGCGAATGGAAAAGAGCGTATTGCCGCCAACGCCCACAATCATGGACATCGCCATGATGAAAAGCGCTATCGGGAAGCAAATTGTGATACCGCCAATGCCGATACTTCCGACACCTTGGCCTACGAAATAGCGGTCCACGATATTGTAAAGCGCCTCGACCACCATGCTGATAATCGCCGGAATCGAAAACTGCATCACAATTTTCGGGATGCTCGCCGTCCCCATCGCATTCAATTTACTGTTTTCCAACTGCTCCAAATGAGCCTCCGCCATACACTCAAACTTTCACTTGTCCTATTTGAAGGCGCAATTTAGAAAAAAAGAGGGGGTTCGGCAAGGATACAAAAAAGCTAGGATTTTTCGTCAAAAAAGGCACGCCCGAAGACGTGCCTAGAACAAAGGAGAATTTCAAAAACGTTAGCGGACGTTCACCTTGCGGACTTCAGAACCGATTTTCACAAGATAGGTTCCGGCCATCGGCACGGCAACAGTCGCACGGGACTGCAAAACGCCCTTGGCAATCACGCGGCCTTGGAGATCCATGACGCTATAGTCGGCGCGGGCATTTTCCAAGGACATCTGCATGATGCGGCCAGAAACGGAAAGTTTCGCCACAGGAGTGCGCAAAGACAAACCAGAAAGCGAAGTCGTTACCACAGCCACTTCAAACTTATACTGTTCTATAGCATCATCCTTCCCTGTAGTCGTTTGACGGCGCTGGAAAACATAGTCGCCTTTTTCAATATTGCAGAATTCAGCTTCAATCGAAATATTGGCAGGATCGGTCAAGTCGATAGCGCAGAAATATTTTGCACCAGCAAGCATTTCGTCTTCGCCAAGAACGGTCTTACCTTTAGAATCTAGCACGGAATAGTAAACCTTGGTGATGATTAAGGAGAACTTGTATTCCTGCTTCTTTTCCTGATTTCCATTTTGGACACGGCTCTGCAACACATAGTCGCCTCCTTCAAGTTCACACATGATGTTCGTATTCACCTTGATATTCAAAGGATCCGTCAAGTCGATGCCATCGCAATAGTACTTTTGACCAGCAAGCATTTTATCTTCGCCCATGACGGTCTTGCCCTTGGAATCCAGAAGCGAGAAGTAGTATTTCGTCGATGTTACAGTAAAGCTGAACTTTTCTGTTTTTTCCTGCTCGCCTCTTTGGACGCGTTCCTGTAGCACATACTCGCCATCAGCCAGGTCGCAGACCGAGTTCAAGTCGAATACAGGCTTTGTGGCGTCAGTCAGGTCGATACCACCGCAATAGTATTTGTCTCCAGCAAGCATTTTGTCTTCGTCCATAAGCACCTTGCCCTTGGAATCCAAGAGAGAGAAATAATACTTTGTGGATGCGACAGAAATATTGAAATTCTGCGTACTTTCCTTGTCACCCGTCTTGGAACGGAATTTCAAGGTGTAATCACCCTCAGCGAGATCGCAGATTTTATTTGGGTCAACCTTAGGCGCAAGGGCGTCGGTCAAGTCGATGCCGCCGCAGTAATAAGTCTTGCCCACAAGCATCTTATCTTCGCCCATGACGGTCTTGCCCTTGGAATCCAAAAGGGAATAGAAGTATTCCGTATCTGTGGAGGCGGAAGAAACAGAAAACTCAAATTTCTGGACATTGTCCTTGTCGCCATTCGTAGTGCGGGACTGTAGAATATAGTCGCCGTCGTCGAGGTCGCACAAGGCGCTCTTATTTACGGAAATGCTTTTCGGGTTGGACAAGTCAATACCGCAGTAGTATTTTCCGCCTGCAAGCATTTTGTCTTCGCCCATAACAACGTTACCCTTGGAATCCAAAAGCGAGAAGTAATATTTTGTCGATGTGACCTTAAAATCAAATTTTTGGACTTTTTCCTCGCCGCCATTCACGGAACGGAGCTGCAAGAAATATTCTCCATCGGCAAGATCGCACATTTTGCCAAGATCCAATCCTGGTTTCAGCGGGTCGGTCAAGTCAATGCCACCGCAGTTGTAGGTTTTACCTACCGGCATTTTGTCTTCGCTGACAAGAACATTTCCCTTGGAATCCAGGAGAGAATAAAAATATTCCGCTGCGGCAAAGGTCGAGGCCGCACATGAAAGGAGAAACAAAGCGGCGGTTTTCGTGATTTGATTCTTTTTTAACATCATAGACCCCCAATTATATAGGACAAATCTACAAAGAAATAGAAGAGTCTTCAAGGAGGTTTTTCCATTTTTCAAAATCTAGTGATGTAGGCTTCAATTCTGCACTTCATAAAACGCAAGATGCCCGGTCGGAGCCGGGCATGACAAGCAGCTAGCAAGACCGCGAACTGCGTCTTAGAACAGTTTCTTCACGTCGGTGAGTTCGCCCGCCTTTTCGTGGAAGAGGAGAAGCGAGCCGCCGTTCATCTTCTGGAAAATCGCCTTCATCTTTTCAACCGTCTTCGATTCGTCAAAGCCGATTTCGTTAGCAGCCGTTTCGCTGATGACAAGGCCTACCTTCATCATGTCGGGTGCGGCCTTGCGCAGATAGGCAATGAACTCCTCTTCAGAATTCACGACATCCGTCGGGGCAAGTTTTTCGATTTCATCCGGGCGGCGCGTACTGATAGATAGCGGGAAGAGTTCCTCGCCCACAACCTGCTTCGCGTTCAAGTAGAGGATATTGCCCACGTAAAGGCTGATGGAATCGTTCAGCACCTGGCGAACTTCGATTTGCACGTCGCATTCGACGGACATCTCCTGCATTTCAATCTTGGACGGGCCACATGCGGTAAAAACCATGGCTGCGGCGGCGATAAGGGCGAGGGCGATTTTCTTCATAAAAATTCCTTTTGATGGATGGTTGTGAGGAATATACATAATTCGCTATTTTTTATCCAGTATCGAAAGCGCCTGTTCGATGATTGCAGGGGACAGCTTGAAAATATCGCTGAGCGTCTGCACGCGGTCGGCAGGTTCGATGCGCTGCATCTTGGAGCCCGCCTTGTCGCGGATGACGAGATTCCCCTTCTGGTAATAGTACTGCACGCCCAATTGACGGTCCAAACGGTTTAACACCGGGTACGTCATCATCTCGCGGTAAAAACTTTCGTTCCAGTGATGCTTGAACTCCTCGACGCTTACGCCCTCGACGGGATATTCGAAGCGCAGTTTCATGGGGCCGCCGGCGCCACCGGTCCAGAGTTCCATGGATTCAGCGGTCGGACGTACAAGGCGCACGCAGTTCGGGCTCAGCGGAAAGAACGATTCACCGGTGCCAAACGGAGCAGGTTCCGGCATCGGGAGCGGATCGAAAATCAAGTAACCAGGATCGAGAAGGTATTCCTTAGCGGAAAGAACGGCCTTCGGCCTAGAGACGATAGACGATAGAGCAGACGCATCTGAAGTACCGCCGATGACGCCTGAAGCATCTTGATTCTGCGACTCCTGTCTACTGCCTACCAACCACTGCCTACTATCCTCTAAGTCAGGCAGAATCAAGGCGCAGTGGATGTTGCGTTCCTTGCGCTTGTGCCCCATGACAAGACGCGGCTTGAAACCCATATCGGAAAGCGCTTGGTAAAGGTGCCAGGTCATGCTGAAACAAGTGCCGCCGCCCATCCACGAGTCAATGTCGTTCTGGTCACTATCGTCCAGATTGCGGGCGCCAGTTGCGCTCCCCGTCTTTTCGAGGCGGATAATCTTCGTCAAATTTTCGTAAGTGACATTTGAAAGCCTGTCACAAAGTTCAGTCACCTTTTTCCAATCTTCAGGTTGCATAAAAACGCAATTATTCCTCGGGCACGTAGCCCAGCATTTCGCAGAGTTCTCTTCCAATGAGGCCGTTTTGCATTGTCACCATCAGCAGTTGCGATTCCAACTCCTGCGGAGGATTGCGCAGGACATCCGCAGCACTTTCCACAGGAACGATTCCGCGTTTTTCAAGTACAAGGCGTTCGCCAAGGGCGACATGCAAAGCAAGCGAGGCATCAATATACTTTAAATGCGTCGGCTCCTCCAGCATAAAGTTCAATGGAATCTTCGCATTCAGCACCCTTTCTGCGGGAATGGCATCGCCAAATTCATCTTCCACGCCCATGTTCGCAAGTTTCGCACCCGAATTCAAAAGCGCATCCGTAAGTTTCGACCCCGCAAAAGCGTTTTTCACCCCCGTCGCCATCACAACGAAATCGGCCTTTTCGATAAGCATTTTCGCAGTAGCCTCGTCATGACAGTCCACAACTTGCACACCATTCTGTTCCAGAAGCGGCGTAAAATCGCTCATGGGAATACTCGATTCTTCGACCTTCGACAAGCGACGCAAATCCGTCACCACAGAAACATCGCAACCGCGCATCACCCCCTGCAGCGCAATACCCGAACCCACCTTGCCGCTACCGAAAACGACAACTTTCTTGCCATCGAAACCAGAATTTTCCATTTCGTTTTCAGAAAGATCAGCAAGTCCCAGTTCCTTGAGAGCGCGAAAGAAACCATCACCAGTACCAAGAGAAGTCTCTATGCGTTTGATGATTCCGCTATCCGCCACATACACAGGATATTCGGCATTTTCGTAGCAATGGACTCCCGAACGCGTCAATTCCACGGCGCCGATTCTCGGATGAAGATTCGAAAAGCTACCGGCACAGTCGAGGACCAAATCCACGAACTCGCCATCGGATTCCGCCGCAAGCGCCTGCTCCGGCGTGACAACTTCAAAATTCCACCGCCGAAGCATTTCGAGAATATTCGCATCACATAAGCCGCAACAACCCACCAGCAGATGAGCGCCACCTGCCACCAAGGCGCGATATTCTGTAAGCGTATTTCTGAAAATCGGCGTCGCAACAAGGATACGCAAACCGCTGAAAGGTTTTTCCCCTTGCGCGCCCCATTTTTGCATCAAAAATTTAAGCGCAGGATACTCAGCGGAATCATAGCAGGAATCCAGCATCATCGAGAAAAATTCTTCACATTTCGTGGCTTTCATACAGTCTCCCCAAAAGCGTCACATACATAAACTTATAAATATTTTGGGGAAATGGGAGATTGCAGTCTGTAAGAAGCAGACTGTCACGCAACGACAAACAGCAGGGTGCGCAATCCAGCCATGAGTGGCGAGGAGACAAATTTTGGGGTATTATCAGCCATATTTCATCCAGAATGGGCTCCAAACAGGGTATTTTTTAACATTTGGAGTCCATTTTTACAAACAAATTAAATCAACAAGAGCTTTTTGACAGAAAAACTCATCGTCCGATGGACTCCATTCCACATTTTTAGGGTGTTTTGGAGCCCATAAAAAATTCAAACCGGCCAAAGTACTTACAAACAAAGTTAAAATATGGGCTCCAAACGAGACAATTTTCAACATTTGGAGTCCATTTTTTCAAAAAACGCACACCTCACCTATCAAATCCAAATGAATTCGTTGAATCGCTTCGGCTTTACCCCAAAAAACGCATAGCAGCGGAACAGTTCGCAACATCCAAGACGACTGCAGCAACAACGTTCAGGAGAACATCGCAACTTGGCGCATGGTCAAACGATTTTCAAGCTGCGCAAGTACGATTTTTGCGAGTCCGTAATTCGGTAACTTTCAATTGCCTTCTGAATCGTCTTGTTGTGCGTCCAAGGCGCAAGAACGCGGTTTTCGATGTAGGGAATCGTTGCATTCCATTGTTTTGCAAGAGCCGTCGCAAAGAACCAGGCGACCATCATTTTCACATAGTACTCCTCGCTGCGAGCCGCCGCCGCAATTTCCAAATACGCAGGCTTGAAATCCGCATCCAGAAAGTGGCTCATCAGCATCTCAAGGCCAAAGCGACATGTGTAGGTCTCGCTTGAAGCAGACCACTCGCGGATTTTCGGGAGCAGTTCCGACTTATGCTTTTGGAATACTTTCGGGGACATCGTATCGCAAACAGCCCAGTTGTCCACATACGGCAAAAAGCGGTCCACAGCGGCAATACATTTTTCGAAATCAGCTATCTGCGAAATCAAAATTCCATGAAGCATATTTTCGTCGTAATACTTGTGCGGAAGAGCCTGCATAAATTTTCCGCATTCGTCGTCCTTGCAAAGTTCTTTTGCCAAGGCACGCACCACAGGTACACGCACACCGATGAAAAATTCCGCAGGAACCGTCGGAGTAAGCCCCGCCTGAAACGCAGCGTACTTTTCATCCCGCACTTCAAAAAGCCTCTTCTGAAAATTCGTCATTTTA
>JAZLIJ010000033.1:0-22029 GCA_045617325.1 Fibrobacter sp. | reverse complement strand
TTTTATAATTAATAACTCGCACTAACCCCACGCCAAAGCCGCCAAACTTCCTCTTCTTTCTGCTTCACGCTCTCGGGTGCGTCTTCTTGAAAGCCTGCTTTAAACGCTCGGCGTTTACATGCGTGTAAATTTGCGTCGTTGAAATATTCTCATGACCGAGCATCTCCTTGACGCTCATGATTTCGGCGCCGTTTTCGAGCAGGTGGGTCGCGAAGCTGTGGCGGAGCACATGCGGACTCGCTTTCCCTTCCCAGCCGATGTCGCGGAGCAGGTTGTGGATGTCGTTTCTGAGCGTCCTCACGCTGAAGGGCAGGCCATCTTCGCTGAGGAATACGTAGGATGTTTCGGTTGGAGCGTGTCCGGCGCAAATTTCTGCGGCCTTGAATCGTTTCGCCCATGCGACCAGCGCGTCGGTGATTGGGACGATGCGCTCCTTGTCTCCTTTGCCGACGACGCGGATGAGACTCTCCTTTGTTCGTAATTGCGCCCAACGGAGCCCCTGACACTCTGAAATACGCAGCCCGGAGCCGTAGATGAGTTCCAGGAGGAACCTCGCGCGAATCTGTTGCAGCGTCGGATTCTCAATTTCGGGGAACTTCTCCTCGGAGAGGTCCTTCTGGCTCAAGAAGGCGACAAGCCGCTTCGGCCGCTTCGGCATGGGAGTGTTTTCTGCCGGGTTCTTTTGCAGAATCATGGAGCGTACCAGGTACTTTCCGAAACTTTTGAGAGCCGCGAGATGTTCACAGATGCTAGTCGGTGTAAGCTTCTGTTTGATTTTCATGTCCCAAACAAAATTCTTGATGCTTGCTTCGGAGAATCTTTCCAAGGTGACGCCCTCGGGCATCGTTGCAAGGTATTTTTCAAGGGACTTGCGGTAAGTGTCTATAGTACGCACCGAATACCTGCGTTGCGTTTGCAGATAGACGAGGAAATTTCGTGTGTATTCATCCAGTGACATAATTTTTTGTATTTTCAACAACCAAAATAACTATCTTGTCGATGTTGATGTTTCAGTTGAAAAAAAATAGCGATTTATCTCTTCAGTCTAAGTGTGCTGCCTTTGGGGCCGCCTCCCTTTTTCTTGTAGCCATAGCGCCGTCCTTTGCTGCAACGCATGTGGCTGGAGCCAATGCGTCCCTGGATATTGAGCCTGGTGCCCGCTCTGCGGCCCTGGGTTCAGCGACGATGGCTGTTGATGGTGATTATCTTGGACTCATGTCCAACGCTTACCAGCTGACATCTGTGAAGCATCTTTGGGCGTCTTTTTCGCATACCGCCTATTTTGAAGATTCGAAGTTCGATTTTGCGTCAGCCGTAATTCCCTTGTCCGATGGACAGGGGCTTGGCGTAGCCTTGTCGCGTTTTGGCGCCGACGACATTCCCTACATCAGGGAAGGTGAACCTGTTCCCGAAGGATCCGATTACAACACGCTTTCCATTGCGGACTGGATTGTTTCTGTGAGCTGGGGACGTCGCCTGTTGGATAAACTGGACCTGGGTGTTGCATTCCATATTCTGTATCGAGACATGGACCAAAGTGGGTGGGGCTTTCGCGGAGATGTGAGTGCCCGCTATTGGCTGCGTGACGACCTTGCTGTTTCCGCCTTGCTGAAAGGCTGGACTTCTTCTGCTGCGACATGGGATTCCGGTGAATTTGAATACACTGCGCCTGAACTTTACCTTGCGGCCAGCTACAGCCTTCCTGTGAGCTATCTTTACGGCAAACTCAATTTTTATTGGCAGAGCGCCGGATTGTTCCATCATGATTTCAGGGATTTGGAACTGGACGAAGATGAACACGGCGGCGACCGCATTTGGGAAGATCCGATTGACTGGCTTTCCGGTGGTCGTGGAGGTGTTGAATTTAATTTTGATTTTGGACTCAGTCTTCGTGCGGGTCTTAGCAGCTTTACTACGTTCAAAAGTGTAACTGCTGGTGCCGGTTTGACTGTCGCCCGCTTTGTGAAAATCGATTATGCGTTTGAGTCGCATCCGGTGTTCTCTCCGGTGCATCGTGTGAGCGTGAGCGTTTGTCCGTATTTGTTCAGCCATGTCCCTGTTGAAAATTCTGGTCACTTGAAACCTAGTGAAGCGTCAAAAAAAGTTCTAACCGAGGAACCTGTTGATGTGGAAGAGGAAAAATCTCCGGAGATAGAATCCCGTGAGCTAGAAACTCGCGAAGAGGAAACCTCTGTTGTTGAACAGACCTCTGTCAAGGAAACTCAGCCTGTTTCTGCGCCTGTGAAGGCGGAAATTCAGGATGTCCCTGCACCAGCAGCTGAGAAAACAGTTGAAACTTCACCTGCGGTTCGTGCCGCTCCAGTCGTAGAAACAGACGACGAAATTCTAGAATAGTGCTTTTTCATGAAATAACCTCTAAAAGGGGTGTTTTCTCGTCTGTACTCTGTTTGTATTCCAGCCGGTTATATTGCCTACAGAATATTTTATTTAATTGTTTTTGTTCGATTTTGCTTGAATTTAGTCTATATTTTGAATATGGCTCAGTTAAAAAGTAACCGAAATATAGGTGTATTTGTTTTGATTCCTGCGCCGCTGAATCCTATCGGCGCGTTTGATGCAGAACAATTCAAAAGGGATGTTCGGACTTTACTTGATTTTAATCATGAACTCAAGTTCTTGGCTGTAGATTTGACAGGCATTGATTTCGTGTATAGCGATGCTCACAATGCTTTTTCCATGTGCCAGCAGGATTTGCGTAAGGTGGGAGGCCAGTTTGCAGTAATTGCTGATAATAAAACGCTCATCGCCTCTTTTAAAAAAATGGGGATGGACCGAGTTTTCAAAATATTCGGCACAGAGCAAGATCTAGCTACTTTTACCATTGAAGATGCTGTTCCGCCGAGACCATTTGAAAAAATTAAACGATTGACTGTGCCGCCACCAGCTCTTGAAGAAAAACAGGCGAAGGTGGTGAAAGTGCCCTCCAAGGTGAATCATGTCGCTGCGGCGCATGGCTTGGACGCAAAGGAATCTTCTGAAAAGTCGAAATCCGCTGAAGCAAGTAAACCGATTTCGACAAAACCAAAGAAGATTACGCCTGCAACTGTGACGAATGTGAACGCAGCGCTTTCCGCATTTGAGGAAGAACCTTCGTCGTCCGGGAAGATTGCTGTTGTTCTTGTTGTAATAGGAATAATCCTAGGCGTTATCGCCTATTTAGTGATATAGTTGATGTCTGTAGAATTTAATGAATACCGGCGAAAGAGAAAACGGAACAAAAGCAATCACAAGTTTCCTCTGATACGCCTTCTGTTTTTGATTGGAATTTCCCTTTTCGCCTATTTTGGCGGCTGGCTGAATCGCCTAGTGGATGCGCTTCCGCTTCCGGGCGAGACCGTTGAAGAGGAACCGGTAACGTGGGAAACGATTTGCACATCCTACGCTGGGATGCCCTTTAAGCTCAAAAATAATTTCGTACAATGCTCATGGGTTGTAAACGATTCGGTAAACCTGCCTGGTTCGTTCCTCCGCTACGTGGCCTCGTTGAAAAGTTCCCCTTCGACAAAACTGCATTGGATTGCCTCGAAGGATGATTTTTACGATGTATCGATGGTGATGCTCGAGGATTCTACGCGTGAGGTCTTTATGCGTATGAATGTCGAGGATTCCGCCAAGATTTGGGTTTCTCGCAAGACGAAATGCCGTTTCCCTGGACCGTGTCCGCATGCTCCACTGGGATGGTCGGCACTCTCAATTGCAGAAAACTTTGACTTCGAAGGTCAGGATGCGCTTTTGTCTGCAGACGTGTTCCATGGTCTAGGCGAGGCTCCGATTTATCCGATTCTTCCCGGTGTGGTACTTGAGGCTGGGCATGATTCACTTGGCAATTATGTGGAACTGAATCATGGGGGAGGCTGGTCTTCGCGCATGTTCGGTATCGGTTCGTGGAATGCGACTCCCAAGGTGGGCTCGAAGCTTCCTGTGGACAAACCCGTAGGTCGTCTTGCCCCGCATAGCAATGCCTCGTTCTTCTTGACGGTACGCCAGAATGGACGGTTTGTTCGATGGAACGATTTCTTCAAGTCCACGCATCCTGTGGATTCTGCTGGAATTGCTATATTCGAAAAGTCGTTGGATTTTTAAGTCGCTTTTTTTGCTGTAGTTTTATGAATAAATTCCATGTCTTTGCTTGCGCCGCCGCTTTCGCGATTTTCGCTTCGTGTACGCAGGATGGAGATGGGCCTCTGGACATTTCCTCCGAAAAACTAGACCATGAGGGCGAGGGCTTTTTTGAAGAGGCCCGTATTGATTCCGGAAGTATTCTGCATCTGGCGTCCGATACGCTACTGCTCAGTTTCCGCAATATCTGGTCTTTTTCGGATTGCGCTTTTTCGTCGATAGACCTTTCTTACAGTTTCGAGGATACGCTCCTGGTTTTTAGGCCGAAAGTCTACTACCATGCAACTGATGAGGATTGTCCTTCTTCGATGTACAGACCCGATACGACCGTGAAAATTTTGCTGGATGGAAAGATTGCTGCTGGATTTTCAGAAGTTCGCGTCTTGAACGAAAATGACTCGCTGATGGATTCCATCTTGGTGCGTAAGGGCGCTTTTGAGCGGGACACCTTCCGCATTTTTCTCGACTCCTCTTTTGGCGCGGGGAACCTGCTTCCGCTCAGGACGAAGGACTCGCCCTCGGTATTGCGCCTTCTGGATTCCATGACCGTCCATTCTTATTATTGGCGCACGATGAAGGAGGAATGCCTTTCGCGTGTGGACATGTGCGACTCGGTTGTGAACGATACACTGTTCCCGTCGATGTGGTACATTGAGGATACGACTTTGGTGCGAGTTCGCCCGACTTGTGCGGATACCAACGAAGTCTATTGCCTCTCTACTAAGTGGAAGGACGATTCCACGCATTTGGGAACTTTGCAGGAAAGGCTGGATACGGTGTGGAATACAACCTCTTTTTATGTAGAGGAAATCCCTGAATACGGCGGCTTTAATTCTTTTGTCTGGGGCAGCCTCACGTTGGGGGCGTATGCTCCATTTGCAAGGGAACTCTTTGTGCCGGAATCGGATGAAAAGAGATGGGTGCCAGCCTCGCGAAAGGATCTTGTGATTTACAATTTGTCGGTGGGCCAGATGGTATCCGATACTGCATTGATTGATAGTTTATATGAAATTTGGAAGAATGCCGACGTGGCGCCGGACACTCTTATCGTCGATACTTTGGAGAAAAAATGATTGAGTATTCCTTTGCCGCAGAAATTCCCGAAGAGGACAAGCAACTGATTATCGAAAGCCGCATTTACCAGGAGTGGCTCGCGGCCTCGGAGAAAAAGTTCAAGATTGCGAAGGTGCATATCGCCTCGGTGGATTACTTCAGCAAGCGCCATGTGCCGTTGTTCATCAAGCTGAATGCGACGGCCTTTTTGCCCGACGGAAAACCCGTGCACGGGATTGTGCTTGTTCGCGGCAATGCGGTGGGCGTCCTGGTGGTGCTGCGCTGCGAAGGCGAACGCTATCTGCTCCTGGTGCGGCAGCCGCGTTTTGCAATTTCGGAGCAGGCGTCCCTGGAAATCCCGGCGGGCATTCTGGACTGGAGTGGCGACTACCGCAAGGTGGCGCTTTCGGAACTCGAGGAGGAGGCGCAAATCAAGGCGGACGATTCCGAGCTGATTGACCTGATGGACTTCTGGTACAAGGGCGCAAGCGACGGATTCGCCGGCAGCTGCGGCCTTTTGGACGAACGCATCCGGCTTTATGCGATTGAACGCGACGTGACCCGCGAGGAACTCAACGCCATGGATGGCAAGAACCAGGTCTACACCGACGAGAACGAGTGGATTCGCACCGAGGTGCTCCCTTACGAGGAGGCCGCTCACAAGTTCATCGACGGTAAGAATTTCATCGCCTTATTCCTCTACGAACGCTGGCTGAAATACAATTAACAATTAACACAAATGCGTAAGGCGAGAGCAGCGCGAATGCTTGCATTCGCATTGCCGAGCCTAGCATTTGGCATAGGAACGAAGTGACTATGCAATGAACACAAATGCGTAAGGCGAGGGTGCGGTTAGGGTGAATTGTGTGGGGACGTCATTGCGAGCCAGCCTGCCGGTGGGCAGGGAGTGGAGCGACGAAGCAATCTGCTTGAGCATTTTTTGTGCATCCCCCTCAACGTCATCTCGAGCAATTTCCCTTTAGGGAACCGTCATCCCGGCCCCGAGCCGGGACCTCGCTTGTGCATCTCAAATACATCTCGCATCAGAATAAACCCGCGCGAAGCGCCAAACATTCATCTCATAACTTATAATTCATAATTAATAATTGCATTATGCGCCGCAGGGAGCATAAAATGAGATGTTTTAGGGAACTGTCATCCCGTGCTCCGACACGGGAGCCCCTCGCAGCATCCCTAAAGCATCTCGCTTCCGAGTAAAACTGCGGCGAAGCCGCCTAACTTTCCCCCTAGCCCCTAGATCCTAAATCCTAGCCCCTATTTTCGCATTTTACCGCAGAAATTGGCACCCGTCATCCCGAGCAATTTCCCTTTAGGGAACCGTCATCCCGTGCTCCGACACGGGATCCCACCGCAGCATTCTTCAAGCATCTCGCGTCTGAGAAAACTAGTGGCATAGCCGCTATTATTCTTCTGTTTACCAACCGCTTTTTATGGTCTACTAGAAAATCGTATTGTTGATGGTCAGGCCGGCGAAGAAAACAATCAAGTAGCCGTACCATAAGCCGGTCAGGACGTAGTTGAGCTTGCGTTTGTAAGCCTTCGGTTCGTTCTTGTTCTTTTCCCTGATGCGGATGATGTTCTTTTTCAAGTAAAAACCGCAGAGGGCTAGACCGGCGATGCTTGCGAGAATTAAAAGTACGTATGCCATAACGACCTATAAGATAATTAATTTTTTTACTTCTGTTACCATTCATTCCAATTGAGTGGAATGTTCTGTCTCCTGATGGCGCGAGCGGAGGTCTTTGCCGCTCGGTTATGGAAATGCGAGAGTTTTCGCGACTCTCGCCTTATTCGACTTTTGTGTTGCGGCTGGGCAACTGCATCATCTGGTCACAGTTGGTCGTGTCGTTATCGTAGCGGTAGTGCTCAATTTTCGCATCGATGTTCTAGTCGTTTTCGCCAAGGACCAGAACGACGATATTCGGTTTCTCGGCCATCATCGTCACCGACTTCTCTGTTAGGGAGGATGACGCCTTTAGAGGAAGAACTCAAAGAAACTTCTTCATCGCTAGCGCTGCTGGCCGAATCGTCACCGCAGGCGATAAACGAAAAATACACCATGCAGCAAAACATCTGCTTCTTACTCCTTTTGGCCAATTCCTCGGGTTGATTGCCGTTTCTGAATAAGTTGCTTAGATATAGCTAAATCCCCCAAAAATTTGATTTTGTATAAATTAATAATTTAGTTTCGGATTGTGTAACGGCATTTTGCAAAATGCCTCCTGAAAAAAGAGAAAAATATTTTGCTCAGATACATTTTTCCCTAAAGATTTATGGAAACTCCACTTTAAAACCCCTCTGTTGCATTTTGTCGGGTTGAACAATTCTTTGTAATTTTCTCTATTTGTTCTCGGTTTTAGACTGTTCGTGGAATTTTTCTGTTAAACCGCCGGATCAAGGTCCACAAGGTTTTGAAGGATTCCGTAAGCGAACGTCTATTTTAATATAAAGAGGTTTATTTGGTAGCCCAAGAAAAGCTGAATTCACTGATAGCCGAGGCATGCGAATCTGCTGCCGTTACGCTTGTGGAATTCGATATGTTCCGTGCCGGCAAACGCAAAACTTTGCGGCTTTACATCGACAAACCCGAAGGTGTTACTATCGATGATTGCTCCAATGTCAGCCGTCATCTTTCCGATGCTTTGGATTTGGATCCCGAACTCATCGAGGGCGCTTATACGCTGGAAGTCTCCTCTCCGGGACTCGACCGCCCCCTCAAGTCTTTGGCGGATTTTAACCGTAACAAGGGACGCCTGCTCCGCGTGACCCGCTCTACGGGCAAGCCTGTGGTGGGTGAACTGCTGGATGCGGATGAAGAAAATTTGACGCTCTCGCTCAAAGGAAATGCGGGAAACATCGTCATACCGCGGTCCGAGGTACTTGCGGCAAAAGTGGATGTTAAAATTTAATAGGAAGGTCTATTTATATGAAGAACGAACCTAAGGTCAACTTGCTCGACGTGCTCAGAGAAGTCGTTGAGGACAAGAGTGTCGATGATACCGTGATTTTGGACGCCCTCAAGAAGGCTCTCATTTCTGCGGCCCGCAAATTCCTGCATATCGACAAGAAGATTAACGTGGATATCGACATGGAGACAAACGAAGTCCATGTGTTCCTGAGCGTAGAAGTTGTCGATGACTATCCGGACTACGATCCGAACATGACTGCCGAGGAAGTCGCAGAATTGGACGAAGGCTACATGCTCGTCGAAGAGGCTCGCGACTTCAATGAAGATGCCCAGCCGGGCGACAGCCTTGAAATTGAGCTCCCGACCTCCTCCTTTGGTCGCCAGGCAATCCAGACTGCAAAACAGCTTTTGACTCAGCATATTCGCGGTGCTGAATGTCAGCGTATCATGGATATCTATCGTAGCCGTATTGGCACTATCATCAATGGCACGGTACTTCGTTTGGAACAACGTAATGTCATTGTCGATCTCGGTAACAAGATTGAAGGTGTGCTTCCGATGAGCGAACAGATTTCCCATGAACGTCTCGCTCAAGGAGCCTCGGTGAAGGCCGTCATCGCAAACGTCGAGGAATCTGCAAAGAATGGCGCCCAGGTGATTTTGTCCAGGGCAAACGCCGACTTCCTTAGAGCGCTCCTCCGTCAGGAAGTTCCTGAAATTTACGAAGGTACCGTCGAAATCAAAGGTGTCGCCCGCGACTCCAAGAATCGTCGTGCAAAGATTGCCGTCTATTCTCGCGACGAAAAGATTGATCCTGTCGGCGCCTGTGTTGGCATGAAGGGGGCTCGCGTGCAGACGATTGTTCGCGAGCTTGGCAACGAACGCATCGATATCGTCCACTGGGACGAAAACTTCGATGTTTATGTGCAACGTTCCCTTGCTCCGGCCAACGTGCTCAAGATGTTTACTGTCCAGGATACGGATCGTATCGTCGTTATCGTTGACGATGAAAACCTTGCACAGGCTATTGGCAAGGGTGGCCAGAATGTGGAACTCGCCGGTCGTTTGGTGGGGCGCAAGCTGGATGTCCATGGTGAACAGGAATGGTCTCAGATGGATGATGACGCCAAGAATCGCGTCCTTGCCTGTAATTCTGATGACGAAAAGAGAATGAGACGTTCCGCTATTCGTAAGGATTTCAACGCTTAAGAGTCCTGCGCAGGAAAAGTTTAAACGGAAGAATAAGAAAAGGATTTGGATAGGCAATTCATGAATGATAATACTCAGATGAAACCTAAAGATTGGGCTGAAGCTCATGGCTTGAAGGTCGATGTGGTGATGAAGCTGCTCCGCGATGCCGGAGTTACTGTTCGCACGCACATGTCCAAAGTGGACGAGGCTGATTTTGCTAAAATCGAAGCGGCAGCCGCAACCGAAAAGCAGAAACAGGATGCCCGCAATAAAAATCTGAAGAAGCCTACTGCTTCCGAAGCTGAATCTTCCGCTCCTGCGAAGAAACGGGATGTTGCGACTTCTACGACGAAGTTTGGTTTGAAGGTTAGCTTGAAGAAGGGACCGGGTTCCCATAATGCTTCGACAAAGCCGGCTGCGGTAAAGCAAGATCCGAAGCCCGCATTTGTCGCTTCAACTGTGAAACCTGCGCCTGTGGCTAAGGTCGCTCCGGTGGTTGCCGACTCGGTAAACGTAAAGCAAGCTTCGGCGCCTGCAGCTCCTGTGGTAAAGTCGGTCGAAGTACAGCCTGTTCAGCCGGCATCCGCTCCCGCCGCAAAGACGGTTGCTCCTGTGGAAAAGCCTGCTGTCGCTCCTCAGCAACATCCGGTTCAGTCTGCTCCTGCCACTGTGAAGCCTGTTGCTCCTCAGCAGCCGCAAAAACCGCAGGTGAAGCCCATGCCGCAAAAGACGTCTGCGGCCGTTCCGCCGAAGGTTGCTGCCTCGGCTCCCGCCGTCCATCAGGCTCCGACCATGATGACCGCCAATACGGAACTGAAACAGCCTCCGATGAAGGCTCAGGTTTTCAAACCCGATGCTGCCATTCTCGCTCGTATCGAAAAATCCCGTCAGCAGGCTCAGGCATCTCGCGGCGGGCATCGTCCGAATGGCAACAACCGTAACAATGGACAGGGTTATACCGGTACTTTCGGCCGTTTGCAGAACAACGGTCAGGATAACCGCAATAATAATAACGGTGGCAATAACAATCGTCGCCCAGGTGGTGGCAACGGTGGCAATGCCAGCAGCAGCAGCCGCGGCTATACTGGCCGTAACGGCGGCTTCTCCAGCGGTTCCATGCAGGAAGCTTTCAATGCTTCCAGTGGAAATGGCATGGCCGGCCAGATGCCTTCCAATGGGAAGGGGAACGGCAAGAGCCAGAACAATCGCCATGGCAATAACGACAAGAATCGTCGTAGCAACAACAAGGACCGCATGGAGCAGCAGAGGGAACAGCAGCAGGATGTCGTTCGCCAGAACGTCTCCCGTGTGATGGCCGACCTCTCCAAGAAACCTGTCAAGAAAGTCTACCACAAGGAACATTCCGACAATGGTTCCGGTGAAGATAAGAAGATTCTCAAGACGTCCGACTTCATCACCGTGGGCGAACTCGCCGGTCTTATGGACCAGATGCCGGCCCGCGTGATTGCAAAGTGCATGGAAATGGGCATGATGGTGACCATCAACGCCCGTCTTGATTTTGAAACTATCCAGCTTTTGGCCGACGAATTCGGCTATGAAGCTCAGCTGATGGAAGAATACGAAGAAGAAGTCCTCGGTGTTGAAGAAGAAATTGCTGAAAATCTCCAGCCGCGTCATCCGGTGGTTACCGTCATGGGACACGTTGACCATGGTAAGACTTCTCTCCTCGACTGGATTCGTAAGACGCATGTGGTGTCCGGCGAATCCGGTGGCATTACCCAGCATATCGGTGCATACGAAGTTACGACAAAGCAGGGCAAGGTTACGTTCCTCGATACCCCGGGTCATGAAGCCTTCAGTGCTATGCGTGCTCGCGGTTCCCAGGTGACTGACGTTATCGTGCTGGTTGTGGCCGCTGACTCCATGGTGATGCCTCAGACTGTTGAATGTATTGAACTTGCAAAGCGCGAAAAGGTGCCGATGGTTGTCGCTATTACGAAGATTGACCTTCCGACGGCAAACCCGGACAAGATTCGCGCCCAGCTCGCTGAACGCGGCGTGGAAGTGGAACAGTGGGGTGGCCAGACAAGCTGCATCGAAGTTTCCGCACGTTCCGGTCAGGGTATGGACGACCTCCTCGAAACCTTGGCTCTCGAAGCTGAAGTCCTGGAACTCAAGGCAAATCCGGATGCCCATGCCCGTGGCGCCGTTGTTGAATCCAAGCTCGACGTGGGTAAGGGTTCCATGGCTACAATCCTTGTGCAGAATGGTTCCTTGCATGTGGGCGACCCGTTTGTCTGCGGTATTTACGCAGGTCGTGTCCGCGCCATGTTCAATGAACGCGGTGAACAGATGAAGGTGGCTGGTCCCTCCGCTCCTTGCCAGGTGCTTGGCTTTGACGGTACGCCGCAGGCCGGTGATGACCTCATCGTTGTGGAAGACGAAAAGTCCGCACGTGAAATTGCAAGTAAGCGCCGCATGGCCGCTCGTGAACGCGACCTTCGCGCCCGTAAGACTGTTTCCTTGGAAAATTCTTTCAACGACAAGAAGGAAGGCAAGCTCTCCGAACTCAACCTCATCGTCAAGGCCGACGTGGGCGGTTCCGCAGAAGCTCTCGCCGCTTCTCTCGAGAAGCTTACCAACAAGGAAGTGCGCGTGAACATCATCCGCAAGGGTGTCGGTACCATTACGGAATCCGATATCCTGTTCGCAACGACCGCACAGGCCATCATTATTTCCTTCCACTTGATGCCGTCTCTCATGGTTCGTGAAATGGCTCAGAAGGAAGGCATCGAAATCCGCAACTACCGCGTGATTTACGACTGCATCGAAGATATCAAGAACGCTGTGGAAGGCCTTTTGAAGCCGATTCTCCGCGAAGAACTCGTGGGCGAAGCCGAAATCCGCCAGGTGTTCAAGGTTCCGAAGGTGGGTCTTATCGCCGGGTGTATGGTTACCGATGGCGAAGTCGACCGTACCAGCCTCGTTCGTGTATACCGCAATGGCGTGGAACTCGGCTCTACCGCAGTACAATCCTTGAAGCGCATGAAGGACGATGTCAAGAGCGTTGCTCGTGGCTTTGAGTGCGGTATCGGCCTCAAGGGTTACGACGATATCAAGGAAGGCGACAGCTTGATCTTCTTCAAGGAAGTGAAGGTCGCCCGTACCTTGGAAGATGTCGCCCGTGAAGAAGCCGAAGAGAAGCAGAAGCTGGCTGAAGCTGCCGCGAACAAGGAAGGCTAGTCATGAGTCGTAGAACCGATAGACTTGGCGAGCAGTTCCGCGAGGAAATTTCAAAGCTCATTCAGAAGGGCTTGAAGGATCCTCGTGTAAGCACTCTTGCAAGCATTACCCGCGTAGATATCACCGAGGACTTGAGCTATGCGAAGGCTCTTGTCTCCGTGATGGGCTCGGATAAGGAAAAGCGCGATACGATTGTCGGCTTGAACAATTCTGCAGGCTTCATCCGTGGCGTTTTAGGCAAGGCTCTCAAGATTTTCAAGATTCCTGAACTCAAGTTCATGATTGACGAAAACTTGGAGCACGCCATGAAAATTGAAGGCATTCTTGCCGAGCTGAAGCAGAAAGGGGAGCTTTAATTGACCCCTTCCGGCTTTGTGCTCCTGGACAAGATTGCAGGTGAAACTTCCTTTAAGGCCCTTTTCCCGTTGAAAAGGGTCTTTTGTACTAAGCGCGTCGGTCATGCGGGTACACTTGACCTTCGTGCGTCCGGCCTAATCATAGCCGCTGTGGACCGCGCGACGCGCCTGCTTCCGTATATCGAGGCGAAGGATAAGTGCTACACTTTCCGCTTGCATTTGGGCTACGAGACTGATACCCTTGAATGGGACGGCGTTGTGGTGAATCAGGACGAGAGGCGAATAGTAGACAGTAAGCAGTGGTCGGTAAACAGTGAAAAAAATGGCGCTTTGCGCAGGTTGGAAGTAGATGGCGAAGTCTGCTTTGCTTCTTGTGAGTTGGCTTCATCGTCAAGTATGCAGATGAATGCTGAAATGAAGTGCGCAGAGCATCTTCAGCAGCAAAACCAACCACTAGCCACTAACCTCCAGCCACTAGTCAGCCGTGCCGCGCTCGAGGCTGTACTTTCGCAGTTTATTGGCGATATCGACCAGGTGCCGCCCAACTATTGCGCCGTGAAAATCAACGGCCATCGCGCAAGTGACTGGATGGAACGCGGCAAGCAGATTGAACTTGCGCCCCGCCGCATCCATATCGAGTCTTTGAAAATCATAGGCGAGGGTGGCGTGACCGAGGGGTGCACAGGAAAATGCTTTGTGACATTCGACCTGGAATGCGTTTGCAGCAAGGGAACGTACATTCGTTCCTTGGGCCGCGACTTGGGGCGTGCTCTTGGAACTTTTGCCTGTGTTTCCAATATCCGCCGCCACCGCATCGGAAAAGTTTCGCTTGAACATGCTGTCCGTGGCGACGAACTGACGCGAGATCACCTGGTGAAGGTGGACGACGTCCTTGACTTCCCGGTGGTGCTGATGAACGATGACCAGATTGCCGCCATCCGCAAAGGAAACTGGGTGCCTTGGCGTTCTCCTATTGAAGGACTCGACGAAGAGGGGCGGCTTTTTGCCGCCAACAAGGACGGTCTCGTTCTGAGTCTTTGCCGTTACGAACCGGGGCGGATTTGGCCGAAATTTTACCTTGCAGATGATTGATTTCGCTGCTCTTTGGTGAGACATTTCGATGCCGCTAAGGCAAGTGAACAGGTGATGAGATGAATGCTGAAATGAATGATGACTTGAAGGAGCTTCCGCTCAAGAAACGCGCTGTGACGATGGGCAACTTTGACGGCTGCCACTTGGGGCATCAGGCGCTTTTTCGCACGCTCAAGGCGGTTGCCGAAGTCAATAACCTTGTGCCGACCGTCATCAGTTTCGAGCCGCATTCCAACTACGTTTTGCGTGGACCGGGCGATCCTCTGCTTCTCACGACGACTGCTGAAAAACGCGAATTTATTGAAAGTATCGGTCTTGAATTTCTGGTGCTTCCGTTTACTCCTGAAGTGGCGAAGCTCCCGTTTGACGTCTTTGTGCGTCAGGAACTCATTGAAAAGCGTGGTGTATGCTCCATGTTCTTTGGGCATGACCATTGCTTTGGCGCCGGTGGCAAGGGCAACTACGAGACGATTACGGCGGCGTTCCCCGAGCTCAGCACGCAGATGCTCTCGATTGTCTTGCACAAGAGCGAACGCGTGAGTTCTTCGGCTGTGCGGAATGCGCTTTTGAATGGCGATGTTTCCCGTGCACAGACGTACTTGGGGCGCCCTTATCGCTTGTCGGGTACTGTTGTCGTTGGTAAGCGGCTTGGACATACGATAGGATTCCCGACGGCGAACTTGCAGGTGGAACGCTACAAGTTTCTGCCGCGTGGTGGAGTTTATGTGGCGAGTGCGCGCCTTGAGGATGGCCGCATTTTCCGTTCTGTTGTGAATATCGGGACGCAGCCTTCTGCTCCGGGGACGCATTTTCTTGCGATAGAGGCTTTCTTGCTGGATTTTGACGAGAACATCTACGGGCAGCACATGGTGCTGGACTTGCTAGCCTTCTTGCGTCCGGAACAGAAGTTTGCGAGCATGGAAGACTTGATTCGTCAAATTGGCATGGACGCCGATACGGCAAAGAACTACAATGGAAACCACTGGGCCGAATAGGCACTAGAATAGCATTTCCAGGAGACTTTTTTCGTATACAGCCGCCATTGCTTCTAAAGTAGCTTTTGATGTTTCCGGGCTGCAACCGAAGAATCCGAGCGGCTTTTGCCAAATCATGCCGCTTGCGTTTGCCGTCATTTCAAAGGGGCGGAGCATTTCGTCTGCGGTGTAGCGGTTGAGGCCTGTGTGGCTGTATTCTGCCTCGGCGGCCCCTGCGGTAAATACTACGCGTACCTTTTTCCCTTTTAGGAAGTTGTCCGCGCTGTAGACGATGGGACTCAGGATTTGGTCCTGCCAGTCACGCAGGCTGCTTGGACAATTGTACCAGTAAATAGGAAATTGCCAAACAAGCGCATCTGTTTTTTTCAGAATATCTTTTTCGACTTCAAAATTGAACTTTCCGTCTATTTGATGCTTGTCAAGTGTATGTATGCAAAAATTAACATTTTCCCTGTTGATATCTGTTAAGTATTTGTTGAATATGGAGTTACCTAAATTAGGGTGCGAAAGAAGTATTGTTATTTGATTGTTCATAGTTTTGTGATGTTGATAAACAGAAGTAAATATTACAAAAAAATTATCTTTATTGCTGAAAAAGGGGTTTTTATTTTCGTTAGTTTTATTATCTTATAGCCCACATATTGTGTATGGCTCCGGCTTACTGGCACAAGATATTGTATAATTTCAATGTCCTAGAGGCGAGGTTAGACCGGTAATCGAGGATTGAATTTGATGATTTTTTCGGTTAAAAAACGTGACGGCCGCGAGACGCCGTTTAACATAGAAAAGATAGCTGATGCTGTAGTCAAGGCTTTCCGAGCCTCGGGCGAATTGGACGAACAAATTAAGGCTTCTTTGGCGCAAATGAATTTGCTTGGAAGCGATGATGTCTTGATGAGTTCCGCTTTGAAGGTATCAGCCGATGCTGTTGGCATCCTGGAATCTGCTGGCAAGAATGTGCCGGACATTGAGGAAATTCAGGATGCTGTTGAAAAGGCTCTTACAGAAGATGGCTTTGTCGATACGGCCAAGTGTTATATTTTGTATCGCGCAGAGCGTTCTCGTATTCGCGAAGTCAACACCCGCTTGATGCAGACTTTGCGTGATATCACTTTCAGTTCCGCTAAGGAATCTGACCTTAAACGCGAAAATGCAAATATTGATGGCGATACCGCCATGGGCACCATGCTCAAGTATGGTAGCGAATCCGCAAAGCACTTCTACACGATGATGATGCTCAAGCCGGAACATAGCCGCGCCCACATGGAAGGCGATATCCATATTCACGATTTGGACTTCTACTCGCTCACCATGACATGCTGCCAGATTGACCTCATTAAGTTGTTCAAGAATGGCTTCAATACGGGACATGGTCATCTTCGCGAACCGAAGGATATCCGCAGTTACGCTGCGCTTGCTGCAATTGCTATTCAAAGTAACCAAAACGACCAACATGGTGGCCAGTCCATTCCGAACTTTGATTACGCCATGGCCGATGGAGTCCGCATCACTTACCGCAAGACGTACCTCTCCAATGTAGTGAAGGCCTTGATGCTTTATACGGGGAAAAACGAAGAGGAGATCTTGCCTGTTGTGAAGAAGCTTCATGCCGAAATGGCTGAAATGGGCATGGTGGCGACTTTGGAACCGAATGAAAAGTTTGTGAAAACCGAGGCTCATGAACTAGGCAAGACTTTTGACATGGAAATCGTGATGAAGTCCCAGAAGTTCGCCGAAAAGATGGCTTACGAAGAAACGGACAAGGCCACGTTCCAGGCTATGGAAGCCTTTGTTCACAACCTGAACTCCATGCACAGCCGTGCCGGTGCCCAGACTCCGTTCTCGAGCATCAACTACGGTATGTGTACTGAACCGGAAGCCCGCATGGTCATGAAGAATCTTCTTCTTACAACGGAAGAAGGCTTGGGCGGTGGCGAAACGGCCATCTTCCCGATTCAGATTTTCCGCGTGAAGGACGGTGTCAACCTGAATCCGGGCGACCCGAACTATGACTTGTTCAAGCTTTCATGCCGCGTTTCCGCCAAGCGCCTGTTCCCGAACTTCAGCTTCCAGGATGCTCCGTATAACTTGCAGTATTACAAGCCAGGCCATCCGGAAACGGAATTCGCCTACATGGGCTGCCGTACCCGCGTCATTGGCAACAACTACGATCCGAGTCGCGAAATCAGCTTCGGCCGTGGCAACTTGAGCTTTACATCCATCAACCTTCCGCGAATCGCCATCAAGATGAAGTCCGTGGATCTGTTCTTCAAGGAACTGGACCGCATGCTGCAACTGGTGAGCGACCAGCTCATGGAACGCTTTGCCGTCCAGAGCCGTCGCAGAGTCAAGAACTTCCCGTTCCTCATGGGACAGGGTGTCTGGATTGATTCCGACAAGCTCGGCTGGGATGATACCGTCGAGGAAGTGATCAAGCATGGTACGCTTTCTATCGGCTTCATCGGTCTTGCTGAAACCTTGGTGATGCTCACCGGCAAGCACCATGGCGAATCCGAAGTCTCCCAGGAACTTGGCCTCAAGATTATCGGGCACATGCGCGAATTCTGCGACAAGGAATCCAAGCGTCTCGGCCTCAACTTCAGTCTTTTGGCAACTCCTGCCGAAGGTCTTTCTGGCCGTTTTGTGCGTATGGACAAGAAAAAGTTCGGTATCATTCCGGGCGTTACCGACCGCGATTACTACACGAACTCCTTCCATGTGCCGGTTTACTACAAGATTTCCGCGTTCAAGAAGCTTTCGCTCGAGGCGCCTTACCATGCACTTACGAACGCAGGCCACATCAGTTATATCGAGCTTGATGGCGACCCGACAAAGAATCTTGATGCGTTTGAAAAGATTGTGCGTTATATGGCGCAGGTAGGCATTGGTTACGGTAGCATTAACCATCCGGTGGACCGCGACCCCGTTTGCGGGTTTGTCGGAGTCATTGGGGACTGTTGTCCACGATGCGGTCGCAGTGAAGGTCATGCGATTTCAAAGGAAAAAATTGAGGAACTCCGCAAGAAGTTCCCGGCGATGCCCGCATTCCGCGGCATCAGATAAGTATCAAAAAGGAGAATCAAATGTCTGAAAAAGAAATGTCCATGTATGGCGAAGGCGTTGGTTTCGAGCGCATTCGTAGAATTACCGGTTATCTCGTCGGTACGGTCGATCGCTTCAACAATGCTAAGCGTGCCGAAGTCAACGATCGAGTAAAGCACGGTGTATAATGAACTCGCCTGTTTCGTGGCTTATCGTCACGGAACAAGTTTTTTGATAAATTTGGTTGCCTCGTGCCGTTTTGGGCGCGGGCACCTTTGTGTTTAAGGGATCTTGCTATGGAACAGTTTGAATATCCGCCGCTTCGTATTGCCGGTATAGAGCCGGAATCCTTCGTGGATGGACCGGGCATCCGTTTGACTGTTTTTACGCAGGGGTGCGACCATCATTGTCCTGGCTGCCAGAATCCGCAAACTCATGACTTCAATGGCGGTCACTTTATCGAACGCGAGGCCATTATCACGATGATCAAGGAGAATCCGCTTCTGGATGGCGTGACTTTCAGTGGCGGCGACCCGATGGACCAGGCGGCGGCTCTTGTGCCTCTCGCTCGCGAAATCAAGGAACGTGACTTGAACCTTGTCATTTTTACGGGTTACACGTATGAACGCCTCATTGAAATGGCTGCAGAGAAATCGGAGATGTTTGAACTGCTCTCCTTTGCCGACATGCTGGTGGATGGTCCCTTCATTTTGGCGAAGCGTTCCCTGGATATCATGTTCCGCGGTTCCTGGAATCAGCGCCTCATTGATGTTCAGAAGAGTCTTGTGGAAGGGCGTGTCGTCTTGCATCAGATTCAGGTTGACGAAATGGCCGAGCATCCGGACATGGAATTCAATACTTGAGAATCGGATGTTGAGTCACAATTCTTGAAATCCTCGATGGTGTCGAGGATTTTTTTTATGCTCTAGATGCGGTTGTCTTTGAAATGGATGAATTTGATGGTGAAAATTTTTGATAGATTTCCAACATCAAAAGGAGAATCATTATGAATTTTAAAGCAGGTTCGTCGTTAATTGCCGCTTCGGTAGCCGTTGCGCTTGTTGCTTGCAGTGGTACCAAAACGGAATCGGAGCAACTTCAGAATCAAGTTCAGACGCAGACCTCGAAGTCCGTCGTTGTTTTTTATTCCCAGACTGGAGCGACAAAAAAAGTCGCAAGCGAATTTCAGAAGCAGCTTGGCGCAGATGCCGTCGAACTGAAAATGGTGACTCCGTATCCGTCAACTTATGACAGTACGATAGCTGCCGCCCGTGCAGAGCGCGAAAGCAAAACGTGGCCGGCTCTTGAAAATTCCCGTTTGAATTTGGATAAGTACGATACCATCTATCTCGGCTACCCGATTATGTTCGGAACGTTTGCGCCGCCGATTTATACGTTCCTCGATTCCAACGACTTGGGAGGCAAGGTGGTGGTGCCCTTCTGCACTTACGGAAGCGGCGGTCGCAAGGCGAGTTCTGCTGAACTAAGAACTCTGGAACCGAATGCCAATGTGGCTCTTTCGTTCGGCATTTCTAACAAGCGAGTGAATAACACCGATTTGAATGTTGCCGATGAGGTCGCAACATTCCTTGGCGCCTTGACGAGCGGAAAGACCGAGGAAATGCTCTGTGGCGGATTTTCCGAACAGCGTCCGGTGAATGACGAGGACTTGGCCGTATTTGCCGAAGCCACAAAGGATTACGGCTACTTGAACCTGAAGCCGATGAGTGTTGCAACGCAGGTGGTGGCCGGCATGAATTACCTGTTCACTTGTGAAATGCAGGCTTTCGGTGGCGCCTTGGAGACCGTGTCTGTGAAAATCTTCAAGCCGCTTCCTGGCCGGGGTGAACCGCAGATGATTGGCGTCGAAAAATAACTGGCTTGAAAAACTTTTTTAAAAGGCTCCTTTTGAAGAAAATTCAAATTGGAGACCTTTCTTGTTGAAGAATCGATTTAGGCTTGGTTTCGTTAAGCGTTTTCTACCTTGACTATAACGAATAAAGACGGAGTGCGTACAAAAAAGGGTTCCGAATCGGAACCCTTTTTGGAGAGAATTGAGAGAAAACCCTTACTTGATGTTCAGCTTCCAGACCTTGTTTCCGATGCGGACGATGTACATGCCCTGTGCACCGGAGAACACTTTCTGTTCGCAGCCAAGTCCCTTTGTCGTACGGACGACGTGGCCGAGACTGTTGATTACGGTAATGGTCTTGCCCTGGGCGTTACCCACGGTGATGTAACCGTTCTGGTCAACATAGGCCGAGATGGAATTTGCCTCGAATGCGAGTTCCGGCAAGGCGTCTACGCTAGAAGAAGATTCTGGGGTAACGCTACTGGATGACGGCGCAACAGAAGAGGAGGAGGGCTTCTCCGCTTCGCTGGAAGAAGATGCCGGGGCAGGAGCGTCCGCATTTACGAGCTTGACTTCACCCTTGTTCGGGACTGCGTCCACATAGATGTTGCCATCCTTGATGGTCGCTTCGATGTCGGCTCCGTCCTGCGTTGCCTTGACCTTAGTCCAGTTGTTGTCGTTCTTGACCTTGATTGTGAGCGGATAGTCGTAGGCGCTGATGTTGTCCTTGATGTTGTGCGTGACTTCGAAAGTGATGCTGTTGGCGTCGCCGCTCTTCTTGTTCACCTTGGAAGCCTTGCGTTCCTTGATGTACATGGCTACGTAACCCATGGGTGCGACCCAATAATCACCATCGTTATCTTTTGCCCACTTGAGCGCATTTTCAATATCGTTGAGGTTTGTCGGGGAGTAGGTTGCGCTGCCGTTGTTCTTGCCTTGCAAGCCGTGGGTGAGGAAAGCGACCCAACCGCCTTGGCCTGCGGCTTGCTTCATTTTGTCTGTGAAGCCGCTGCCTTGGATGCCGTTTTCGGTACCGGTCATGAGGGCGGACGCCTTTGTCCAGTCGGAGGGCCCGTCCTTGCCCATGATGTCTGCCTGGCCTTGCCAGCTTCCGTTACAGATACGGCCGATAATGTAGTTCTGCGTCACGGCACTGGCGTTGGGAACGTTGCAGTTGGGGTAAGCCAGCGTAATGACGCCGTACTTCTGTTTAATCTTGCCCGCGATGGAACTCTTGGAAGAGGATTCTTCGCCGCTCATGTTCTGACCGTGGGAATTACTGTGGCTGGCGATTTCGTGACCGCTGTCCGCCAAACCCTGGAAGCCGCTCCAGTTCGGGCTCCAGTTCACCACGAGGTTGAATGTTCCTTTGTACCCGTACTTGTCGAATGTGGGGCCAACATCGCTCACGTGGCTCGGGGCGCCGTCATCGAAAGTGAAAGAAACTGCGGCTTTGCGGTCGCCAGACCATGTTGCGATTTCTTGAGCGCTGATCATTGTTCCGCCGAGTGCGAGGACTGCAGCGAGAGAAATTTTTTTATAATCCATACTAACTCACCTTTCTTTTGGGCAAAATGCCTAGCGTAAATCTATTTCTTAATTTCTTTTTGAGTGTGTAAAACGTTGCTTTATCGTTGTATTGGGATGCAACACTTAAAATTTAGTGTGGATTTAGTTGGCTGGATTTGGTTTGTTTGCCGTATTAAAGATGAAAATGGTATTTGTTGGAACTAATCCGAAGAAACGAATAGCTTTTTGCTTCAAGGAGAAGAACAGGGCTTTTTTTTTGGTTTTTCGATACGGAAATAAACTGCCCGCAAAGGAATATTCACCGATAACCGAAACAAGCCTGTTGATAAAAAGTTATCAATGTGGACACAATCAGTGTCCGATGCCGTTTTTAAGCCGTTTTCAGCGAAAAACAGAAAAAAATATGCAAAAATCTGCGAAAACACCCTTGCAAATCTCCGTGAGAATTCTATAATTGGCGCCGTTCCCGAGAGGGCCGGACAGAAACGAAGAAACGGAAATCCAGCCGGACGGGACGGAAACTCAGCGAAGCTTCCGGGAAGATTGAAGGAATCGGAGATGTGCTTTGTGACGGCCCAAGAAAGTTTCTTGGAAGTCAAATTTACGGAAAACAGGACCAAGACTTTAGAAAATCAATGAAGAGTT
>JAZLIJ010000032.1:0-4490 GCA_045617325.1 Fibrobacter sp. | reverse complement strand
TTCTTGGAGAGCCCCATGATCATCTGCCTGACAATTTCCATCTGCGGAGTCTTTACGTCCATACAGCAAATATACATCAGTAATATGTCAAATTATGACAATCGTCATTTACCAACAACACTTTGGCGTAACAGAGCCTTTCATTTAAGGTATATACATGGCACGAATCTCCAAGAAAGCTTCTTCCGAGAACACTGTAGCGATTGGCTTCGAACAGCAAATCTGGAACGCGGCCTGCGAACTCTGGGGCCACATCCCGGCGGCGGAATACCGCAAGATTTTCACCGGCCTCATCTTCTTGCGCTACATTTCCGCGGCGTTCGAAAAACGCTACGACGAACTCGTGAAGGATGGCGAAGGCTTCGAGAACGACCCCGACTTTTACGTAGAGGAGAACATCTTCTTTGTGCCCGAGGCCGCCCGCTGGAACCGCATCGCAGCCGCAGCCCACACCCCCGAAATCGGCAAGGTCCTGGACGAAGCCATGATCGCCGTCGAGAAGGACAACAAGAACCTCAAGGGAGTGCTCCCCAAGAACTACGCCGCCCCGGAACTCGACAAACGCGTGCTCGGCAACGTGGTGGACGTGTTCAGCAACATGGACATGAGCGACACCGAGGCCAGCAAGGACCTCTTGGGCCGTACCTACGAATATTGCATCGCCCAGTTCGCAAGCTACGAAGGCGTCAAGGGTGGCGAATTCTATACCCCCGCAAGCGTCGTAAGGACCATCGTCGAAATCCTCAAGCCCACCGAAGGCAAGCGCGTCTATGACCCCGCCTGCGGTTCCGGCGGCATGTTCGTACAGAGCGTAAAGTTCATCCAGGCACACAGCGGCAACCGCAACAACATCAGCGTATTCGGCCAGGAAGCCAACGCCGACACCTGGAAAATGGCCAAGATGAACATGGCAATCCGTGGCATCGACGCAAACTTCGGCGAACACCACGAGGACACCTTCTTCAAGGACCTCCACGCCAACGAACGCTTCGACTTCATCATGGCGAACCCGCCCTTCAACCTCAAGAACTGGGGCCAGGAACAACTCCAGAACGACCCCCGCTGGCAATACGGCCTGCCCCCTGCAGGCAACGCCAACTTCGCCTGGATTGAACACATGATTTACCACCTGGCACCCGGCGGCAAAATCGGCCTCGTCCTTGCAAACGGAGCCCTCAGCACACAGACCGGCGGCGAAGGCGAAATCCGCAAACGCATCATCGAAGCCGACCTCGTGGAAGGCATCGTCGCCATGCCGACCCAGCTCTTCTACAGCGTCACCATCCCCGTGACACTCTGGTTCATCACTCGCGGCAAAAAGCAGAAAGGCAAGACCCTCTTCATCGACGCCCGCAACATGGGCCACATGGTCGACCGCAAGCACCGCGACTTGAGCGACCAGGACATCGAACGCCTGGCAGGCACCTTCGAGAAATTCCAGAAAGGCAAACTCCAGGACGAAAAAGGCTTCTGCGCCGTTGTGGAAACCAAGGACATCGCTGCCCAGGACTACATCCTTACCCCCGGCCGCTACGTCGGCATCGAGGAAACCGCGCAAGACGACGAACCCTTCGACCAGAAAATGACCCGCCTCACGAGCGAACTTTCCCAAATGTTCACGAAGAGCCACGACCTCGAAAAACAAATCAAGAAGAACCTGGAGGCCCTCGGATTTAAGATTTAGTGATTAGTGGTTGGTGGTTAGTGGTTAGGTTTTAACTGCGCATGGCAAGCTCGCCTTCCCCGTCATTGCGAGAAGCGAAAGCGACGAAGCAATCTCTTGTGATGTAGGGGGAGGCCTCCCCCTCGCTCTAGCCTCTTCTCGTCATCCCGGCCTCCGAGCCGGGATCTAGACTCGAAGAGTCTGCCGCTCCCCCCTCTCCTAGGGGACACCCCTAAAACCCCGTAAGCGAGAGTCGCGCAAAATGCGCTTGCGCAATTTTGCATGACCGAGCGAAAAGGGTTTCTGCAAAGCACCGTAAGCAAAGAAAAGCTCGAGAACTTCTTGCATCCAATTCCTTGACAGCTACACGTCATCTCGCTTTTAGCGTTGTCATCCTGGAGGGAGCATCGCGACCGGTAGGATCCAAAGCAGGGTTATTCGAAACGTCATTGCGAGGAGCCGAAGGCGACGTGACAATCTAGAGCAAGTACCTGAAAATATTAAAATTCGTTGATTATGTGTATTTTATCACGTTTTCTACAAGTATTTTGTGTTGTTTTGTCACATTTTCTACAAAAAATTCTAGATTAGCTCTTAAACGAGGCGTCCTGTGAAACGAAAAATTCTTGATGAACTTTTGCAATGGAAAAATCGCAAAGACCGAAAACCGCTCATATTGCGGGGTGTTCGCCAATGCGGAAAAACGTGGGCATTAAAGGAATTTGGCCGCACCTGCTTTGAAAACGTAGCCTATTTCAACTTCGATTTTGATCAAAACCTCGCTTCTGTTTTCGAAAGCACAAAGAACCCAAAACGCCTTATACCACAACTTTCCCTGTTGAGCGGCGTTCCCATAGAACCGCAAAAAACGCTCATTGTATTTGATGAAATCCAATGCTGTGGCAAGGCGCTGAATAGCCTCAAATATTTTTGCGAAGACGCTCCGGAATATGCGGTGGCAAGTGCAGGCTCGTTGCTCGGAGTATCGCTTTCGAAGGATGGATTCCCTGTTGGGAAGGTTCAGTTCCTGGATGCCTATCCCATGGATTTCGAAGAGTATCTGGCTGCCTCGGGAGCAGAGAACTTTGCTTATTACATGCAGTCCATTGACTCGCTAGAAAATATTCCGCTTGCGTTTGCAACCCCGCTCGAAGAAAAACTCAAGCAGTATTTTGTAAGCGGGGGAATGCCCGGTGTAGTCAAGAATTTTGTTCAAAATTACGATTCCATCCAGGCGGAATACGGGCTCGATGAACTGAACGATTCTTACGAACGTGATTTTGCACGCCATGCCGATCGCGGTGATTTTCCAAGAATATCCCTGATTTGGAAATCCGTGCCGTCACAGCTTGCGCGTGAAAACAAAAAGTTCATGTACAGCACGGCAAAACTCGGAGCCCGCGCCCGCGAATACGAGGACGCGCTGATGTGGCTGGTAAATGCAGGGCTTGCGCATAAAGTAACTCGCATCAAGAAACCAGGAATTCCTTTGCTTGCATACGAAGATTTGTCAGCCTTCAAAATCTATATGGTCGATGTAGGCCTCTTGCGCAGACTTTCACGAGTGACTTCACAAACTGTCATCCTTGGCGATGCTCTCTACACGGAATTTCACGGAGCTTTTGCCGAAAACTATGTGCTGCAGGCGTTGCGTAAACAATACGGCAAGAATATTTATTACTGGACCGATGAAAATTCAAGGTACGAAGTGGACTTTGTCATCCAACATGAAAACCTGGTTATCCCCGTAGAAGTGAAATCAGGCAAAAACATCGTTTCGACCAGCATGAAAAACTATGCGAACCGTTTTGGCGAAAATACAAAACTTCGTGTCCGCTTCTCCATGAAAAACCTAACCCTCGACGAAAACGTTCTGAATATCCCGCTATACCTTGTTGACCAGGCCAATCGCCTTATTGCGCTTGCCGTGGACAAACTCGGAATAAAAAATGAGGTCGCATCGCCTTGAGGTATAAAGTGAAGCAGATGAGACTCTTGGTGTCATTCTGAACGAAGTCGATATAGAATTGTTGGAGCTTTAGTCCCTTACAATTCTAAGGTTCGAAGAAGCTGAATCTAGAAGGATAATGTTATGAGTGAATGGAAAGAATTCAAACTTGGCGAAATTTATAAAGTCCATAACGGTCTCTCTAAAGGTCGTGAGTTTTTTGGCTTTGGATTTCCGTTTATCTCGTTCTCTACTGTTTTCAACAAATGGTTCATTCCTGACGTTGTGAAAGATTTGGCTCAAACGACAGAAGCGGAGCAAGAAAGCTATTCCATTAAAGCAGGAGACATTCTTGTTACAAGAACGAGCGAAACCGCTGATGAACTTGGAATGAGCTGCGTTGCATTAAAGGATATTCCAAAAGCGACCTATAATGGTTTTTGCAAAAGAATGCGTCAATATAATAAGGACGTTGATGTATATCCGAAATATGTTGGCTACTATATGCGCAATCCTGAATTCAGAAAGAAATTTCAGGCTTTTGCAGGTTCAATGAGTACACGCGCAAGTTTGACTAATGAAGCACTGCTTGGACTTACCATAAAGGTGCCCCCACTCGCAGAACAGCAACGAATCGCCGGCATCCTATCCAGCCTCGATGACAAAATCGAACTCAACAATCAAATAAACGATAATTTAGAGAAACAAGCCCAAGCCCTCTTCAAAAACTGGTTCATCGACTACGCCCCCTTCAGCGGGGAGGAACTTGTTGGAACTCCTGCTGAGTTTAGTGTGCCGAAATCCTTGAAAATGATTCAAGTCGTAGATTATCCCCATGTCCTGGAAACTGGTCGACGTCCAAAGGGAGGCGCAGTAAGT
>JAZLIJ010000031.1:0-11157 GCA_045617325.1 Fibrobacter sp. | reverse complement strand
CGGAATCGTTCTATTTTTTGAACATCGCATAGGGCGGGGCCCCAGCTCGGAGTGGGGTAAACCCCAAATCCTAGCCTCTCCAGTATCCAAACAAGTTTGGCTGTTGGCTTCGGCTTACGGATTTGTGCGAGGCCGCACGGGCCCTTCTCTCCTTCGAAGACAATTCACACAAAGAGCTTACACAAAGAGGATAACTGAACTAAACTCCTAAAGGAGTAAGTTTCGTATAAAAGCTCTTGTGTTCATTAGCCTGCACCTCCCCATCGTTGCGCGAGCGCCAACTTAACGGCTCAACCATAACCATGCAAGCATGGTTGCGTCGTTCGCCTCGTCAAGTTGTGACCGACGCTTTATTCTCACAACAACAGCCATTCTTCGTTTTAATTGAATAAACATCTTGCTTACGGCTTTTTATTATTGCATTTCATCCTTTCGTCTTTGTTTTTGCAACTTGTTTTGCCACGGACTTTATCCAGTGAGCCAAAAAATCCCTGAAAGCGATTGCCTTCAGGGATAATGCATAATTTTGCGCTGATGGTTTCAGCTGGAAACTCGCTGAATTTATCCGAGCAGTTCCTCGGTGTTGAGCGTCTTGAATTTCTTCGAGGCGAGGAGGGCGAGCGCCTTCTCTGTATCTTGGAAGCGAAGAATCATGACGTTTGTTTCTGTCTTGCATTCCGAAGGATAAGCGTACATGTAGTCAATCTGCAGGTCGTCGAGGACGCTCAAGAAATCGGCGAGGCCGCCGACTTTATCTGCGACAGGGCAAGCGACTACATCTGAAATCGTGGCGCTGAGGCCCGACTTTTCGAGTACCTGCACCGCCTTGTCTGCTTCGTTCACGATGAGGCGGATGAGACCGAATTCTCCTGAATCTGCGAGCGTGAGTGAAAGCAAATTGATTCCCGCATCGGCGAGGGAGCGGCAAACCGCGTTCAAGCGTCCGGGACGGTTCGAAACAAAAACTGAAACTTGAGGAATCTTCATAGGACTTTTCTCCTTGAACTCAATATATAATTTTTTAGGGGCTCGGGGCTAGGACCTAGGGGCTAGGGTTTAGTTATAAATTATTAGTTATAAATTACAAGAGAAAATTTGGCGGCTGCGCCGCGTAACTAAAATCTCATAACTCATAATTCATCATTTATAATTGCTTACTAACCACCAACCACTATTTTAAATCTTCTTCCTGTTATCGATGACGCGCTTCGCCTTGCCTTCGCTCCTGGGGAGGGAATCCGGTTCGCAGAGAGTCACGATGACGGAAATGCCGATAATTTGTTCAATGGAGTGCTTGAACTTTTTCGAGAGCTGTTCCATGGCGCTCATGGAGTCGCTCACCATGTCGCGGGTCACTTCCACCTTAACTTCGAGCGTATCCATGTTGTTCTTCGTGTCGAGCACAATCTGGTAGTGCGGGAGGGCCTTTTCTGCGCGGAGGAGTGCCGTTTCGATCTGGCTCGGAAACACGTTCACGCCACGCATGATGATCATGTCGTCGGTACGGCGGCCAATGCGGCGGATGCGGCGGATGGTGCGGCCGCATTTGCACTTGGTCGCTTCAATGGCGGTAATGTCGCGGGTGCGGTAACGGAGAATCGGCATGGCGCGCTTCGAAAGTGTGCTGATGACGAGTTCACCTTCTTCGCCGTCCGGGAGCGGTTCCAAGGTTTCCGGGTCCACGATTTCGGGGTAGAAGTGGTCTTCAAAGATGTGCATGCCGTCGCAGTATTCGCATTCGCAACCCACGCCCGGGCCAACAATTTCGGAAAGGCCGTAAATGTCGTAGCACTTGATGCCGGTCTGCTCTTCGATGTAGTCGCGCATGCCGTCGCTCCAGGGTTCAGCCCCGAAGATGGCGCGCTTGATGCCCATGTCCTTGATGGAAACGCCCATCTTTTCGGCGACGTCCATGATGCGGAGGAAGTAACTCGGGGTACCGGCCAAAGCGGTCACGCCGAAGTCCTTCATGAGCATCACCTGGCGTTCGGTGTTGCCGCCGCTAATAGGAATGACGGTTGCGCCCAGGGCTTCGAAACCGCCGTGGATGCCCATGCCGCCTGTAAAGAGGCCGTAACCGAAGAAGTTCTGCACAATGTCCGTGCTTCTGAAACCGCAGGCGAGGAGTCCGCGCTTCACGACCTGCGCCCAGACTTCCATGTCTTCCTTGGTGTAGCCGACGACAATCGGCTTGCCTGTGGTGCCGCTACTAGCATGCAGACGCACGACTTCGCTCAAATCGACGGCAAAGAGTCCGTATGGGTAAGTATCGCGCAGGTCCTTCTTCATGGAGAACGGAACTTTGACAATGTCCTTCAGAGTCTTGATGTCTTCGGGCTTGGTGCCCTTTTCGTCCATGCGCTCACGGAACAAGGGAACCTTCTCGTAGGCGAGTTTCACTGTGGCGCGCAGGCGCTGCAATTGCTGTTCGCGGAGTTTTTCTTCAGGCATAAAGTCAAGAGCCATTTCTGGCAAAACACGATTTTCTTCGTCATTCCATGCTGTAGAACGCATAATAATCCTTTGTAACGCAGATGTTCCAATCCGCTATTTTCGGGGTGAAAGATAGTAAAATGTGTTTTTCGTGGGTATGGTGAATTTGGTTGGGACCTTGGAATTGCTGGTTTTTGTGATATGTGCGAACGAAATTTTAGAGTTTTATTTTCACCGTATATTAAAAAAGTGAAAAAGTTTTCTGCGTCCAGCCTCGTGAAAATTGAATAAAATAAGCGCTTGGGGTTGCGGACACCAGCCAAATATGCGTATTATGCGTATTTCACGAATTGGCTGGTGCGTTTGGGGAAAATTGCACTGCAAAAGCTTATTTTTGCAGCTTGGGCGTGCATGTTTACAGGTTTCTTGCGTTTCTCGCCTTGTTTGTCGTGGTGCAAGCGCTTGATTCGGAGTTCCCTGCGTGGCGAGAATGCCTTGCGACGTCGAACCTTGTCTGTCGCGAAGTTTATCTATTGACGAAGGCGGTGAATCCTAAAGTGTTGTTTGGGTTATCATCGATTTTTAACGTAAGGGGAGCCAATAATAAACAGGGGGTGTTCAAAAATGTCTGGATAATACAGATAAAGTAAACTTTTGCTGCGGTTTTGATTGTTTTTGAGAAAAATTGTCGTTGCCTAGGCGTTTTGGAGGGTAAACCCCGATTTTGCTGTTTTCCTTGTGGGCGATAAGATGGAATTTTTGTATTTTTGGGCTTGAAAATTTAATCTGTACTATAGGTAGGTCTATTCTGCGTTTCCGTTCGCTCTTATTTGTACTTGCTTTGGCGGGTGCCGCTAATGCCCAGCTTTTGGACATGTCGCAGCTATCCGACAAATATATGGTTGAAAATAAAATCAACAAGGTCCGTGTCGAAGGAACCAGGAATATGGATGAAAGGTCCGTACTGGGGCGAATCGGCATCCGCGATGGTCAGAGTTACTCGCCGACGGCTCTTTCCGAGAAGGTGCAGGCTTCGGTGACTGCCTTGTACAATTCCGGGCTTTTTGACGATGTGACCGCCTGGATTGACTATGTGGGCGAAGGCTCCGATGTGGACTTGATTTTCAAGATTAAGGAACTCCCGGCGCTGGATACGGTCGTGCTGGATGGCTGCGACGAGGTTTCTGATGAAGACCTCCGCTTGAAAATTCACATGATTCCTGGACAGGTTTACAGCAAGAGCCAGCTGGAACGCACTCGCCAGTTGCTTTTGGAGTATTATCGCTCCGAAGGTTTTCTGCTTGCCGAAGTGGGTTACCGTGAGGAATATTCCGACGAAAACCGCAATCGCGTCGTGTTCATCATTCGCGAAGGCTCCAAGGTCAAGGTCCGTCGCTTCGATGTGAAGGGCAACGACCATGTTCCTGTCGAAGACATTCTGGAGCACATGCTCACGAAGCAGGACCAATGGTGGGGCGGTGGCGAGTTCAAGCAGAATGTCTTTGATGCCGACCGCGATTCCGTCCTCAACGCTTTCCGTCACTTTGGCTATCTCGATGCCGAACTGAGGGACTATCGCGCCGAATATCTGCCTGATTCCTCCTGTCTTTTCTACCTCGGACGTATGGTGCCGGTGGGAGAACGTCTTGAACCGCTTTACACGCAGCTGAATGCCGCGATGGCTGATTCTTCCTCGCCGCTTTATGAAATGGCAGGCAAGCCGACGGCGCAAGTGACTCATTATCACAGGACGATGCACTCTGCTACAATGACTCCGAAGGTTACTCGACCGGTGCCCAAGGTCCTTAACGAGGAAGATGCCTGGAAGATGCTGAACGACATCATCCGTTACGAAGATTCACGCAACGAGTGGATTAAGCGCATCTCCGGTATGAAGTGGACCAATCCGAAAATCAATGAACTCCTGAAGAAAAAGAAACGCTCCAAGTACGAAAGCAAGCTGCTTGTGCGTTACACTCTCGAAGAGATGATTTCCGCTTTGAACAAGTACGATAATATCAAGACCTCAAGCGACATTGTGGTGCATATCGATGTGAATGAAGGTCGACGCTACTACATGGGCGAAGTCCACTTCTCCGGTAACGAAGTTCAGAGCGATGTGATGCTCGATTACGTGTTCCGCTTGGACAGCGGCGAGGTCTTTGACCAATATGTGTACGAAGCTTCGAAGAAGGCGCTCCTTGATTCCTACCGCGAAGACGGCTACCTCTTTGCGCAGTACGAAGAAGAACGCAGTTTTGCAAACGATTCCACGGTGAACTTGACTTACCGCATGACCGAAGGTCTTCCGGCGCAGATTCACAAGGTGCACATCCGCGGCAATACGAAGACGAACGAAAAGGTGATTCGTCGCGAAGTCCGTCTGTATCCGGGCGACACTTATCGCCAGTCCGCCTTGGAGCGCAGCTTCCGCGAAATCATGCAGCTGAACTTCTTCGACATGGTCGTTCCCGATATCAAGGTCGTGGGCGAACAGGAAGTGGATTTGGATTTTGCCGTGCAGGAAAAGGAAGCCGGTACCGGTCAGTTCAGCTTGGGCGTGTCCTATAGCGAAAGCGATGGCTTCGTGGGTACCGCAAGCGTCTCCATCCCGAACTGCTGCATGGGTAACGGTCAGGCCGCCGCTCTTAACTTGGAATACGGCGTCGATAAGAAGAGTGCTGGCATCAGCTTCCAGGAGCCGTGGTTCCTCGACAAGCCCATCACCTTGGGTGTTGGTCTTAACTATACATGGTGGAATTATGAAGATAACTATGACGAACCGAATGTGACGCGTTATGGTGGTAATATTTACGTCGGTAAGCGTCTCAAGTGGCCGGATGATTACTTCTATGGTCAGATTGGTTACGGCTGGACCATGAACGACCAGGGCGACAATATCGATGATAGTTATGTTGTCTACACCGGTATTGAATCGGCGTTCAACTTCCGCTTGCTTCGTGATGACAAGAACTTGCCGCAGTTCCCGACGGAAGGTTCCCGCTATGTGCTTGATGTGCAGGTGGCTGATGGCATCTTTGGTAGTGAATTTGAATTTATCAAGGCAGACCTTTCCATCAAGTGGTGGTTCCCGCTGTTCCGTGACCGCTTGGCAATTGCTCTTACGAATGAGTATGGTGTCATGTTCGGCAACAAGTTGCAGAACCGTACGCTTTACAGAATGGGCGGTGTCCTTGGCTACGATGGTCAGATGCGCGGTTACAGCTCCGGTTCAATTGGCTATGGACGCCTGGGCCGCAGCTACCAGTATATTGGTGCCGAATTGCAGCTTGGCCTTGTGCCGCAGACGTTCTATCTGTTGCCGTTCTTCTTTGATGCGGGTAACGTGTTTGGCGAACGCTACGACCGTTACGGAAAGGTGGAAAAGCCGAAGAAGAATCCGCTCCGCGAATGGGATCCGACGGGCTTGAAGAAGGATATTGGCTTTGGTTTCCGCGTCGTGGTGCCGATGCTCGGTATCATTGGCTTCGATTTCGCATGGCCGCTTGATCCGGGTGAAACTTCCTACGGAACCAAGTATTCCAAGGTAGGCGACATGGAATTCAACTTTATCATTGGCCAGGGCTTCTAACGAACCGAGTGGCTGGAGGAAATATGATTCGCAAGTTGATTGTTTTTTTGGCATTGGCTTTTACCTGCGCAACTTTTGCAGAAGATGGCCTTCGCATTGCCCATGTGGATTCCAAGCTGATTTTTGACGGCTTCAAGGGAACCAAGAGGGCGCAGGAGGAATATGACCGCCAAGTCGCCAAGTGGGAACAGCAGGCGAACTTGCTGCAGAAGGAACTCTCCTTCATCAAGGAAAAACTGGATAAGCAGGTGCTGATGCTTAGCGACGAAAAAAAGCGCGAACTCGAAGCGGAATACAGCAAAAAGGACGCCGAGTTGAAGAGCTTCATCGATCGCGTCTATGGCCGCAATGGCGAACTGATTACGGAAAATGAAAAAATCAGTGGCCCTATCATCCAGCTGATTCGCAAGGCCGTGAACGAAGTCGCTCTGCAAGAAGGCTACGACATGGTCGTTGACCGTGCGACTGGCGCCGTTCTCTTTTGGAAAAAGGAAAACGACCTCACGAAGAAGGTGCTGGACTACTTGAACAACCGGTAGTCGAAAGTGCTTTTGGAATTGGCGCGATTTCGCTTTTCGGGAAAAATGAAAAACTCTAGGTGACTCTCCTGTACGATTCTTTATTTTTCCGAGGTTCCTTGCCTATTCAACGCTGCATCCGCAGCGTTTTTTTTGTAAACTTGTTTGCAAAAAAATGTTCTACATTTATTTAAATGTTGTTGATAATCAAAATGAAACGTGCAAAAAGGATAAGCCGCCTTTGTTTTTCATTGACTCTTTAAGTAAATCGGGACGAAATATATCTATATTTTGCACATTGTATGTTTTGTACAAATGCTTAAAAAAGGAGATTATATGGGGAGTATTCACAAGGGATTCGTTTTTTCTCTTGTAACTGTTTTTTCGGGGCTAGCCATTGCTGCGAATGGTAATTTTGGAAGTGAAGCATGCGATGGCTCACCGGAACATCCGTATCTTATTGAAGACGCTGCTGACCTTAAGGCTTTTGCAGAAAAGGTGAATGCAGAAACCGATGGACAGCCGGATGCTCACGCAATTCTCACAGCGAATATTCGGCTGAATGGAAGTGCCGAAAACGGTGTGCAGAAACAAGTCGCGGAACTTTCCGAACCCAAGGATCTTGGCTCACTTCACTTTGAAAACTGGATTCCGATAGGTTCTGCGGAGCATCCTTTTATTGGCTCCTTTGATGGCCACTACAACAATGAAAATCATACTGTGAGTGGCTTGTATGTCAATGGGGGTGAATATGTGGGCTTGTTTGGTGCTGTTGCCGGTGGTGCAGTGATTCGAAATGTGGGTGTCGTCGATTCGTATATCAAAGGCGAAAATTATATAGGCGGAATTGTCGCTGTCTTGTACACGGATGGCGGAACGTATGTCCACGGCGGAAACATTACTGTTGAAAACTGCTATAATGCTGGAACTATAGTGGGCTCTGGTTCTGAAATCGGCGGTGTCGTGGGTGAAATAGGCAATGACGCTGAAAATGATGTCATCACCATTAACAATTGTTACAACACGGGGACGCTGAATGGAGATAAATATGTTGGAGGAATATTTGGCCGTGTAAGCATTGCCGAAGGCGGAACGCTGAAAATTAGCGGCTGCTACAATACGGGGGCTGTGACCGGAAGCGGTTCCTTTGTGGGTGGCGTAACTGCTTCTTTGTACGCTCGATATGGAAAGAATTTGTCTATCAGCGATTGCTACAATACAGGCTCGGTAAAAGGCGGGGACGACGTCGGCGGTGTCGTCGGCTATATCTCAAATTATGAAAGCGGAACCGATATCACTGTAGACAACTGCTACAATATTGGCTCTGTGGTTGGAACGGGCTCGTTTGTAGGCGGCGTGGTCGGGTACAATTATGACGGTCGCATTAGCAACTGTTTTTTCGACACCGACTTTTGCAAGAATTGCAGTGCTGTTGTGGATGCCGATGCGTTTGACCCCAATTGCATACACATGTTCCCGAGGTATGAGGAAAATCCTGTAAAGAATGTCGTTGGCATGACTACGGAACAGGTCGCCAAGAATAAACTTCCTGAAAGTTTTTCCAGTGAAATTTGGAGTGGTGGAAAAAGGTATCTCGACAATCAGTCGGTTGTATTTAAGTTTCCGTATCTGTTAGCGATGGAGGTGGAAAGTCAACCTGTGGTGACGGGGACTTTGGTGACTGATGATGCATCCAGTATAGTGAATGAGTCTGGAAAAGTCAATGTGACGTTCAATGGGGAAAATTATGTTGTTTATGCTCCTGCGGTATTGTTTGCCAAGGATGGAAATTCTGCAACGATTTTTGGTTATTCCAAACAGGCGGCGAGTATGCCTAGCAAGACCGTCTCTGGTAATGTTACGCTCAAGCGTACTCTTAAAAAGGACGTGTTCTCGACGATGGTGCTGCCGTTTTCGTCAAAAACCATTCCCGCTGGCGTTAAATTCTATCCCTTTGTAGTGAGTTGCCCAAATTGCCATGCCGATGAAGTGCCTGTTTCTTCGACTCCTGCGACGTCTCTTGAATCGAACAAGCTGTACCTTGTCAAGACGGATGCGGATGCCTCTGCACTTGTCTTTGATGGCGGCGTGTTTGAGCCTCCTGTCGATGATGTCGTTTTGCAGTGTAATGGCTGGGATGTTTTTGGTACATACGAATACAAAACGTGGTCGGAAGATGATGAGGATTTGGAATATATTTGTGGCTATGCAGGACTTCATGACAACGAAAATTCTAAAAGGGCGGTAGGCGAGTTCGGAAGGATTGGCGCCGGTGCCTATATTTATCCTTTCCGCGCTTATATGCATGTTGCTCCGTATTTGGCGCCTCCTCCGCGTATGGATGCCGCAGCTTTGAATTCTGCTCGTGCTGTAGCCCCTGCTATGACGGCTAACGTTGAGAGGAATTTGCCGGAAACGATTACTGTTGTCATGGTGGATTCCGATGGGAATGTGGTTGAAAATGACCGCACTGCAATTGGCTCTATCAATACGCGTACCGGTGAATTCCGCGCTACAGAAAAAAGCTACTTCGACTTGAATGGTCGGCACTTTGGCCATAAGAAGCCCTCTTCAAAGGGGAGTTTCTACAGTAAGTAATTTTTCGTCTTTGATAAATTCAATAAAAAAGCGGAAGTCCTTGTCTTGGGCTTCCGCTTTCGTTTCTGTTGTTATGAAAATATTGAAATTAGCGTATTGTGATTCTGCCTTGCTTCTTGCTGTAGGCATCAGGAACAGTGCCGTTGAGCTTTTCCGACAGGTATTTGATGAGCGCGTTGGTGTCGGTCATGAATCGGTCCTTTAGAATGGGAGCCTTGCTTAACGCTCTATTTTCGTTGTTTTCACGTGCGAGGTAGACGCTGGTGCATACGATGTACTGCGTTTTGGCTTCGATAGGACTGAAATTTCCGTCGCGGTTTTCAACCTGGATATCTTTTACGCGGCGTTCTCCGGTGACGTTCAGCGAAAAGTCGCTGGTGTCGATGACGAGTGTGTTGGTGACGTTTGTATCGATGGTGTAGCGGAGTCCGGAAACTTGCAGGAATCCGCCGAATTCGTCAGGGGCGCTTGCAGATGATACTTCTAAAGCATCCATGATTTGCTGGCCGCTTGCCTGGATAATGCAAATGTCGTTATTGTATGGAATTGCGTCAAGGACGTTCTTGTAGGTGATTTCGCCTGCGTCTATGCCTGCGCGGATACCTCCGCCATTGACAAGGCTGATTTGAACGATATTCTTTGGTGCAGATCGAAGCGCATCAGCGACCAAGTCTCCGAGGTTGGTTTCCTGATTGCGGATGGCGCGTTTTCCATTCTCGTCGTTGATGGTGAGTGCGTATTTGGATTCGGCAATACGCTGATTGAGTGTTGCGCTTAGAGATTTTTCGATGCTGTCGAAGGTGGCTTTTGCTTTTGGACTGATGGTTTTGATGCTGTCAATGGGAATGAGAGTTGTTTTAAATTTGCCGTCAGGAGAAATGTACAACTTGCCGATGTTTTGGAATTTGGTGCCAGTTTGTGTCACGAGTATGCTGTCACCTTTTGCATTGATAACCCAATTCTGCTCGATGGTCGAGTGAGAATGCCCGTCCAAGACAACGTTAATTCCTGTTGTCTTTGCAACTAGATCCTGCGAAGTTAAGACGCCTTTGAGCGGTTCTTCGCCCATGTGCGAAAGTGCGATGACGTAATTGGCGCCTTCTCCGCGTGCGCTGTCAACGGCGTCCTGAACGTACTTGACAATATCGTTTGGATGCAAATCGTAAAGCTGTTTCCCGTCTTTGTCGAAGAACGAGTAGGATTCGGATAACATCGCACTTGTCGTTACGATGCCAAGGAATGCGATTTTCTTGTCGCCAAATTGCTTGATGATATACGGCTTGAAAATACGCTTCCCTTGCATGTCGGTGAAGTTTGCGCTCACGATTGCGGATTCAATCTGCTTGGCTAGCTCTAAAAGGCGGGGAGTCTTGTAGTCAAACTCGTGATTGCCAAGGCCGACGACATCGTATTTCGAAGAATTCAGCATCTTGACAATGTTTTCTCCTTGGGATATGGAACCAAATGTGCCTCCTTGTAAAAAATCACCGGAGGAGACAAGCGCTGTGTAGGCTGTATCGCTTGCTGCAATGGCATCACGGAATCCTGCTATGGCCGGGTATCTGTTTGCTTCACAGTGGACGTCGTTATCGTAGAGAATGACGATGGACTTTGGAGCCGCCTTGGTGTCGTTGTTAAGGATTTTTTTGTTTCCGCCGGAGCAGGCGGTAAGTGCCGCGATTGCCGCAAAAAAAGAAAATTTGAGTGCTTTGTTTTTCATACTGTAAATTTATATAAAATAATTAACAATGAACAATGAACACAAATGCGTAAGGCGAGCGAAGCGGCCAAGCTTGCTTGGACATTTCCGAGCCTAGCATTTGGCACAAGAGCGAAGCGATTGTGCAATGAACACAAATGCGTAGGTCGAGAGTCGCGGCCAAGGTGGACGCTTTCAGCGTCCATGGCTGCGCTCACAAATAATCGTAAACGAGTTTACGATTGCTTGATTCGCTTGCGCATTGTTGCTTGGACATGGCATAAATGCCAAACCTGGCGCTCGAAAATAAAAATGCA
>JAZLIJ010000030.1:0-8594 GCA_045617325.1 Fibrobacter sp. | reverse complement strand
TAGGTAATAGTTTGGCGCTTCGCGCGGGGCGGGCTTGAGTTATGAATTATGAGTTATAAGTTATGAGATGAAAGTGAGGCGGCTTCGCCGCAGTTTTATTCTGAAGCGAGATGCGTTAGGGATGCAGCGAGGGGATCCCGGCTCGGGGGCCGGGATGACGGGGCCCTAAAGGGGATGTACACGAGATAGTGAGTCCATGAGTAAGCAAACATTCCCTCAAGCCCCAAGCCTCCGCGCATCTCGCATTCGCAAAAAAGTTGCATCTCACATCTGCAAAAAAGCATCTGCATCTCTTGCAGCAAAACTATATCCTAGCTCCATGCCACTAAATCCGAATCTGCGCTTTTCTAGATGCAAAACCCATACCCAATACACATCTCGCATTCGCAAAAGCACAAACGGACCGTTTCGTCGCATCGCCACCTGCCCGCCAAAAGCAGACTAGTCCACCGACAGGCGGGCCCATCTGCCGACAGGCAGGCACGCGATGACAGCAACATGGAAACGCATCCATACTGCACAACTTCCACTTCAGCGCCCCACTGCTGCAAACATTTTCACTCTTCACCGTTCACTATTCACTAAAATTTGCATCGATTTTCTTAGCCACCATCCAAAATTTTCTAAATAGGGGGGACGAAAACATGCAAACATTGAATTTCAAAATCATAGCGAAAATCCAAAGCGACTTCACCGAAAAATTCGGCATTCCGCGCCAAAGCGGACTCGTCAAGGACTTGCGTTCCACAATCCAATTCGAGCCGGAATTCAGGAACTGCGACGCATTACGCGGCTTGGAAGGCTTCAGCCACCTTTGGCTCGTTTGGATTTTCTCAGAAAACATCCGAGACACATGGAGCCCGACCGTAAGACCCCCAAGACTCGGCGGCAACAAGCGTCTAGGCGTCTTCGCGACACGCTCCAGCTTCCGTCCCAATCCCATCGCACTCTCCTGCGTCAAAATCGAGGAAATCAGACTCGACAAGGAAAATCCGACAATCGTCGTGAGCGGCGCCGACCTGATGAATGGTACCCCGATTGTAGACATCAAGCCGTATCTTCCCTACGCCGACTCCATCCCCGATGCCAAAGGAGGCTTCGCCGATGCTGTCATCGGAGACCAAATTCACGTGACAGCGGCGCCAGAAATTCTGAACAAATTAGAAATTAGCAAGCAAAGGGCCCTGCTCGAAATCCTCGCCGAAGACCCACGCCCGCATTACCAGAACGCCCCTGACCGCATCTACGGATTCTCCTTCGCGGGTCACGAAATCAAATTCTCGGTCGATGGCGACGAACTGACGCTTCTAAGCATCGAATAGTCCACCCATCAAATAGCTTTCGCAAAGAAGCATAATTTCGTACAAATTTGCATCCACAAAGCAACATTTCGCACAAAGCAACGACCACAAAGAACAAGGACATCCCACCGCGAAGTAGGATGTCCTTGAGGATGCATTAGGGACTCTTATCGATTTACATCGAATTTCTTGACAATACGCATTCCATCCACCTGGACAGACAGTGTATAGGCACCAACCGGCAAACTCTTCTTATCCAAGGTAATCAGATTCTCACCGGCATCGTAGCGACCGGAGAAATTGAACAGGACCTTGCCCAGTGCGGAATAGACAGCGACTTTCACGGCGCCTGCGCGAGACAAATTCATCGGCACAAACACGTTCTTGCCGCTATTGAAAACTTCACCGACAGAAACGACACCCGGAACTGCGGCAGTAACGATTCCCGTCTGATCGGAGCTACTTGCAAGGACCGTCGCACTAGAAGCAGGCACAGAGGAGCTACTCGAAACAACAGAGGAGCTGGACACCGCTTCGGAGCTAGAAGACGCCTCCTCAACCGGCTTAATCTTATCGCCAAGGACTTCAATCATCTTTTCTGCATAGCGCTTACCGAAGTCGCGGTATTCCTGCGAAGTGAAATGTACATTCTGTCCATCTCCCAAAGCCTGGTTAAACCCTTCCGAAGAAATCACATAGAAATTCTTGGATTGCTGCGGGAGTTTTGCAATGTTATTGTTGGCTCCCGCACTGGAACCACTCCTTAAGACTTCACCTGCAAGGAAGGGTACATCGTCACCCAGGCCCAAGTCCTTGATTATGTTGTCATAAACTTTCTTGACGTTACCAGGCCAGTTTCCGTCACCGGCATTCGTTTCTCCCTGATGGAAGATAATTCCCTTGACAACGCCATCCTGCTGAGCCTTCTTCGCCATCTCAATTAAACGTCCATACGGATTGCCGCCGTATGCATTTACACGATCCGTATACCAGCTCTGTCCGCCAGTATAGTTGCGATAATTATCCTTTGAAAAAAGACCGATATCGCAACCAGCTACAGCAACAACGATAACGCCGACCTTAATCTTTTCGTCTGTTTTTTCGACCATGGTTCGGCCGAAATAGTCTGCCGGCCCCAACTTTCCGGAACAGTTCGCAAGAGGCGGGACGGCATCATTCCATGAGCCCAACGCGCGACCATTGCAACGATCAACCGTTGCCAACATCTGGAAGCGCTTATCAACAGACTTGTCCTGCTGTTCAATATTCCCCTGGCCTTCCATGTTGGACTGACCAAAGGCTAGATAAATGTGAAAATTCGGGTCTGGAGCGGAAAAAGCAGAAACCGCGGCCAAAAGACCTGCACCAAGCGAAAGCTTGACCACACGATTCAAATTCATAGAATCTCCCTATAGCGACCCACACGCCAAACCAACCTGGGTAAAAATTAAACACTCAAATCTGTTTCAATTATTACATCGGTAAAAATGTGTTGTAGAGAAATGCAACATTCCGCAAAAAAAACGGCAATTAGAGCGCACTTACAAAAATTTACCATTGTTTACATTTACTTTTATTTATATTCCACAAAAAAGAGGAATTCTATGAAAAGCAAATTTTTAACATTACTCGCACTTGGCACCCCGCTTATTTTTGGCGCGTGCGGCGACGACAACAACGACACTCCGCCAACCAAGGCAGAGGAATGCGGCGCCGGAATTTCCGAAGCCTGCCTCCTTGGCACATGGAAAGTCAACGGTCCCACCGAAGTCACTATTATTGATGGATTTGAACTTGTGGGCATCTCCACCTCGCACGACTTTACAGCAAGTCCGGCAACCCTAAGATTCTATCTGGATGAAAAGAATCAGAAGAAATTTGAGTTCACATGGTCGCCGCTGAGCACATCCTCTTGCAAAGACGGCATAACTTATGGCGATTGGTCCATCGAAGGGAATCAACTTTCTCTGAAGACGACCGCCGGCAACACCTGCTACCAAACTCGTTCGACAACGGTTCTCCCCACGCTCAAGAATACGGGCACAGATATCGAAATGAACTTCGGCAAGCTGTTCCTCCTCGCTCCAGAAATGGAAGAAGAAGACAACGTTCTCAGACAAACAGACTACGAAGTGTTCTATATCGGCGTAGGCGTAGCCACTCCTTAACCGATTTTTCAAAGACATTGAAGATTCCCCTCGGGGAATCTTTTTTTGCATCTAGAGACGCCAGCGCGACTTTTCGTATTCCTCAAGTTCGCATAATGCATCAAGGCAAGCTTTGCGTCGTGATTCCTTCAGCGGATTCTTTGCAACAAGCAATTGCGTGCGACCGAAGAATGCAGCGACAGTCTCCCCCGGATGCCGCTCGTAGCCGTAGCGCCGCAGCTTCTTTTCGGCGCGATCGAGCCTTGCAATCCAGAGTTTCGCCTTGAGCGAATCCTTTTGCAGCACATGGACGCTTTTGCGGCTGCGGAATTTCAGGAGGACAACCACGACGACGCAAAGTCCAAGCGCCACGTAGAAAAAGACGCTTCCAAGAACAGCTTCCGTCACCTGCTGCCAACTATCGACAGTGCGGCGCCACTCGCCTTCCTTGAGCAAGTGGAACAAGTGCGCAAACCTTCCGCGAACGCCTTCCCACTTTTCCTGGAACCACGAGGATTCCGCGAAGGCGGTCACGGGAATCGGAGGCGTCGGGTCGTACGAAATCCAGCGATTGCCCACAAGCACTTCGACCCAGGCGTGGCTATGATTGCGGCGGAACAAGGCGTAAGGCCTACCCTCCACGCGCAGCGGATGCGCAAAGCCCGTCACATAGCGCGCAGGAATTCCCTGATGGCGCAAGAGCAAAGTCGAAAGCGTTGCATAATATTCGCAGTAGCCTTTTTTCGTCTTCCAGAACTGGAACAACGGGTCGCCAATTGTCTTTTTCCAATGGCGGTCAAGACCGGGAATTTTCAAGGTGTATTCAAAATTGCTGTTAAAGTATTTCTTGATAAAGTCAAGTGTCGCATAAGCAATTTGGCTTGAATCCGAAGCTTGCAGGACTCCCGCCACGACGAGGCTGTCAAAAGTCCTGCGGATATCGGCGAGATTCATCTCGTTCGCAACAGAATCCACAAAGCGGCGGTAAAATTCGGTTATCTGCAACGCCCTTGCGACATGGAGAGAATCTTCTGCGGTCGCATCATTTGAAAGATACGCATTCTGGTTCTCCGCAGACTTTTTGACAAAGTAATACCAGTCACTCCGTTTGACATTCAGCCCGGTAAAGACGTTCGTCGCATAATAATCCAGAGAATCCGCATTCTTCGCGGCAACTCCCAAGGCATTCGGGGCAGCAAACATGAAGCCGAAATTATCCAGCGCCGCTTGCACCCAGACCTGTTTCACATCGTCCATCTGCGTTGCGGAATCGGCGACTTCAAAAACAGCATAATCCACCCAGAAGTAGTTTGGATAAAGTTTTTTCGCAGGCTGTTCCGGCAATTTCCAGATGCCCGCCACGTACTTTTCGTAAACAGCCGCCCGCAGATATTCCGGTGCAAGGGAATCCCAGATGCGCAGCACCACCTGGCTATTGTACTTCGAATTGTAATTGCTAGAAAAACTGCCCAGGGCAGCCACCGGGTCAAAACCCATCACGCGGGTGCGAGCGTAATAATCCTCGGCCCAGTGTCCGTTGTAGTGATGATGCGACTTCCAGAATTTCCAGCCCGCAAACGATGTGGCACAGAAGAACACAAAAAGCAAAATCAAGAGCAAGTGCTTGTACAGCGCCGTCCGCGTACGGCTATAGGCATGCACAGCAAGCAGAAGGCCAAACGTTCCAAACAAGACGCAAGGCTTTGTCGTCTGGAACATTCCCATGATAAGAACGGCAACACCGTTAAAGACGACGAAAACCTCGTAAGCCCCATTGCCCACACTGCGTTTTTGCAGCCACGCCAAGAACAACAGGTACCAGGCAGGAATGAACACAACAAAGGGAGAAAATCCGTAATCCACGCCGGGAGTCAGCACCCACCAGATTGCACAAGGGACAATCGCCGCATACGCAATCGACTTTTTATACCGCGGACGTTTCGCCGCATTCGTGCAGCCAGCCGCGCCCGCATACCGAAAATGCAGATAAACAAACGCCACCGCAAAAACAACGCCCAAAATAAACGGCCCGCCACTCAATCCGAGATTCAGCGAGGCAATGCAGAGAAACAGCGTCTTGCAAATTTCGCGGATGGAGAATCTCATAGCGACACCTCCGTCCCCTGCAACTTTTCAAGGCCGACAAGCAGAACATCATCCCGATGCGATTCTGCAACAGCACCAACGCTGCCGCCATTCGTTGCAAGCACAATCTGCTTATGCACCAGCGGTTCCTCGGCAACATAAAGGCCCAGCCGAAGTACAGGCCCCATCGGGCGCGCCGCCGGAGACCAGTGTTCCGTCTTTTGCGCTTCGGGCGACTTTGCGCCTTTCATCCAGCGGGCCACTTCGTTTCGTGGAATACGCGCCAAGGCATCCATGAAACTCTCGCCGCCATCCGACTGCACCAGCGAAATTTCATCGTTTCCGACAAAGAAGCGACCAAGAGCGCCACGTTCCAAAAGCCAAAGCCCGACACCCGCAGCAAGTTTTATCAGCGATTCAGCAAGATACCTTTCGCGCAAACTGCGAGCGTTCAAGTCCAACACAAGTACGGCACCGCTCCCCCGCTCCGTTTCAAATTCCTTCGTAAAAGGCCGCCCATACCGCGCAAACGCCTTGTGATGCAAGTCGCGCAGAGAATCGCCCTCACGATATTCGCGGACCCCCACAAAATCAAGACCTCGGCTAAGGCTCGGCATCAAGAGCGGCGCAAAGACAAGCCCGCTCGCGCCCGAAGTCAAGAACGGGAATGCACCAACACGCACAGGACGCGGAAACACGAGAAGTTCAGCAGTTCCGAGGTGCAGCGCGCAGCGAAGCATTCCACGCACCTCGGGAATCAGCGCCGCCACCCTGGAAATCGGATACGCACCGCGATATTTTGTCTGCAGTTCGCATTGTAAAACCGCAGTTTCCGATTCCGCAAGCGAGATGCATTCCGGTTCCACGCATTTTAAATTGGAATCCATGCGGAAGCAGCCAAGCGACAAGGCGTCAATCTTATTTTGCGCAGTCAGGCGAACCGAGAGCATCGTCTTTTCACCTTCGTACACAGGCTTGACCGAAATATCCTGGACAAGAACCTTGTTCTTTTTAAATGTCAAAAAAAGACTTGGCACAAGCGTCAAGAAAAAGATGAAGTCCAGCCCGCAAAAAATCCAGGCAGCCCAAAAGCCGGGCACAATCCCCGCAAACATCGAAAAGAACATCAGCGCAAAAGCGGCATGACCCGCAGGCGTAAACAGTTCCTGCCAATGAAAGTACAGCCGCATCAGGAGCCCGTTACGCTTCGGGTTCCTCGGTACCGCACTGATGAGCCACCTGATAAACGACATTGCGCAGCCCACGCTTATTTCGGGATTTTGACCTGCTTCAGGATGGATTCCAGAATGCGACGAGAAGCACCTGGAGCGCTACTGTCCTTTGCAAATACGCGATGTTCCATCACCGGGTAAAATACCTTCTGGATATCGTCAGGATTCACAAAATCACGACCATCCACATAGGCACTCGCCTGCGCCATTTTGAGTAAATTAATCCCTGCGCGGGGACTTGCAGCCAACCGCACCGAGGCATCCCCTCGAGTCGCCTGCACAAGCGATACCACGTACATTTCCAGAGATTCATCAATATGAACCTTCCGAACCTCCGTCTGCGCAGCAAGCACCTCGTCCGGAGTCGTCACGGCCTTCAGCTGGTCCAAAGGCTTACCGATACGGTGACTGCGCAAAATCGAGAGCTCCGTTTCCGGAGTCGGATACCCCAGCGAAAGACGCATCAAGAAGCGGTCCATCTGCGCCTCAGGAAGCGGAAACACTCCATGGGACTCCACCGGATTTTCCGTCGCAAGCACAAAGAAGAGCTTTGGCAACTTGTGGCATTCACCCTCAAGCGACACCTGCCGCTCCTCCATCGCCTCCAAGAGCGCACTCTGAGTTCGCGGCGACGCGCGGTTGATTTCGTCGGCCAGAAGCACCTGCGTAAAGACAGGCCCCTTTCGAATCTCGAAATCGCCCTTGTTCGCCTTGAAAACGGCGCCACCCGTCACATCGGCGGGGAGCAAATCCGGAGTAAACTGGATACGCGCGAAATCGGCCCCAATTGCAGTCGCAAGCGCCTTCGCCACCGTAGTCTTGCCCGTACCAGGAACATCCTCAATGAGCACATGACCATCGGCAAGGAGTGCAAGAACAAGTTTTTCCACCTGTTCCTCTTTCCCCAACAAAATTCCATTTAAAGCAGAAATAAGTTCCTTAACCATACCATTAATATATATAAGGTTGAAGGAGAATGGTGATAGGATTTTATTTATGAGAGGCGAAATTAGGGAAGAGGTGACAATGAACAATGAACAATGAACAATGAACAATGAACAATGAACAATTAACAATGAACAATGAACAATGAATAGTGAACAGGGAATGATGAATTATGAGATTGGATGATTCGCTAGACGGTTTCGACACCCGGAAACAGCCCAACCACCGATGGCGAAAGCCATCACTAAATGAAGAAGTTTTTTCATAATTTTTATCCTACCGTAATTTCATTCTTTTAAATAAACCGTATTTCCATTTTCATCAACAAATTTTGCATTTCCCGCACCACCAAGCCAACGGACGGGCAAACATTTCAACAAGCCCCCATCAGCAAGCCCACATAAATTATTTCCCAATTCAAGCATATCACCCCAAAAAGGACCTATCGCCGCATTAATTTCCAACTTTCCTTGGTCCACGCCATTTACCAATAATCGCCCTATTTGATCAGCATTAGGAATCGTTTGCAAACAATACACATCCTCGCCCCAAGCCCTTACATCATCGCATTTTTCAATCCATTTTAGGTTTTCATCCAACCGCTTATAAACAAGTGTCCTCGCAACAGTATCCAATACGGCATACTGGCAAGTATCACCGCCAGCATTAAGCGATTTTTCACCACGTACAATAAATTTACCATCAAACCATTGTTTTATCGAATTTATTCCAAAATCACCATGGCAACCATTAAACGATTTGCTTAATTCAAAATCATGTACACCCTCTCCAATTTTCCATAAAGTAATCGAATTACTTGAACGAATGGCCCATATTATAGAATCCGTCATCTGCCCTGCCGGTGTAGACGAGCCTTGATTTTT
>JAZLIJ010000029.1:0-6002 GCA_045617325.1 Fibrobacter sp. | reverse complement strand
GTCTAGTAGTTCAGTTGCGTCCAGTAGCAGTGTGAAATCGAGCGGTAGCATCGCTTCCAGCAGTAGCGTGTCTGTTGTTGATCCGGCAACTGTTGTAACGGGGACATTGACTGATGACCGTGACGGCCAAGTCTATAAGACGGTGACCATCGGCACCCAGACTTGGATGGCAGAAAACCTGAACTATGACCCTGGGCAGGGTGGTTCAGGTTCGTCGGCATACGATTGGTCATGGTGCTATGACGACAACCCTTCCAATTGCGCCAAATACGGGCGGCTCTACACCTGGGCCGCCGCGATGGACTCCGCTACGACCTATTGTGGTTTCGGCAAGTCCTGCACGGCGACGCATCCCGTCCAGGGCATCTGCCCGAGCGGCTGGCATTTGCCCGATACGACCGATTGGCACGATCTCATCGTAGCTGCCGGCGGACAGTATTACGCGGGAGCAAAGTTGAAATCGACCTCTGGGTGGGAGAACGATGGGTGGGGGAACGATGGCAACGGCACGGATGCGTTCGGCTTCTCGGCGCTCCCGTCCGGCTACAGGAGCAGAGGCGGGGACTACCACACCGCCGGCGGCTATGCGTACATCTGGTCTTCTTTCGAGTACATCACGGGCCTCGTCGCGTACGAAATGGGCCTGCGCTGCGACATCGCGTACGCATACATAGAGCGCGGCAACGAGGAGTCCGGCTACGCGGTGCGTTGTCTCAAGGACTCGGACTAAATCTCAAAAGGTTTTCCTATGAAAAATACATTCTCCAGAAAGTTTACGGTCTGCGCCCTTGCGGGGGTGTTCGGGTTTGCCCTTTCGGCTTGCGATAATTCGTCATCGGCGGGTGGCGATGAGTTCCCTGCAGAAGTCGAGAACTTGGCGGAGCTGCATACTTATGAATGTAATGACGAAATAACAGGGAAAAAAATTTATGTCTCTGAACAAGCTCTGAATTACGAATGTGACGGCACAACTTGGCAAAAAACAAACGACAGGACCACACCGAGTTCCTCTTCGAACAAAACATCCAGCAGCTCATCCAAGAAAAATACATCGGATATAAATCCCGAAAATTTAAAAACAGCGGACTTCTTAAATCCGGAAATTTCCTATGGCGAAATCAAGGACAGTCGCGATGGCGAAGTCTATAAGACTGTAAAAATTGGGGACCAAACATGGATTGCCGAAAACTTGAGATACCGATACAAAGGAAAAACAGCCTCTTTGGACTCCTCAAGTTTCTGCTATGAAGACGATCCGGAAAACTGTAAAAAATTCGGGCGCATGTATCTTTGGAGTGCTGTCATGGACAGTGCGGGAATTTTGAATGACGACGGAAAAGGATGCGGAAACGGAGTCATGTGCAGACCGTCTTATCCTGTACAGGGAATCTGCCCGGAAGGCTTTCACGTGCCGAACGGAATCGAATACCAAAAGCTTTTATATTATGCGGGAGCACATTATCAAAAAGTAAATACGGGCTACTATCTTCATAATGCAAATGCCTTTTACTCGGAGATAGGTTCAAACGGGAAAAAAACGACTGGAACCGATGATTACGGATTCTCTGCGATCATGTCAACTCATTCCGGGTATTACAAAACGAATTTTTCCGTCTTTTGGACTTCTGTACAAAGAAGTTCCAAGTACAGCAACAAATTCTATCTCAGCCCACAATATGCCGCAGTCTACGATAATGGCTCTCTGGAATCTTCCCACAAAAATTACCTGCGCTGTATTAAAACAGAAGAAGATTCCACTTATGCCATTTCCACCGATATCCAAAATGACCTTAATCGCGCTGTAGCCTGTAAAACAGACGAAGTCGATTCTTGTAAATATGGAACCCTCATCGATTCCAGAGATGGACAAAAGTACAAGACCGTCCAAGTCGGGTATATGATCTGGATGGCGGAAAATTTGAATTACCGCTATTTGCAACCGTCGGCTACAGAAGATTCTACAAGTTCCTGCTACGAAAACGATCCGGAAAATTGTAAAAAAGATGGGCGCCTCTATTCGTATAGTGCGGCGGTGGATAGCGCGGGAATTTTCAGTGATAATGGAAAAGGCTGCGGCTACGGAATTGAATATTGTCCCTATCCGGACACGGGATTTATCCGCGGAGTCTGCCCGGAAGGTTGGCATTTGCCGTCTGGTGCTGAAGTGTTGGATCTTAAATATATGGCTTACAAAAATAAGGATATCGAATCCAAAACGGAATTCAGTGCCGGCGGAGCTTTTTCACTTGGGTTAAACATCCGTCCTGTTGGAATCAAACGAGGACACTGGTACGAAGGCTATGGCGCCCTTATGTGGACAAGTTCATCTGTCGAAGAAAAATATGCCACCTATATGCAAGTACATAGTTATTTATTCGATCATGATTGGGAGTATCAGGATAAAAGTAACCACATGTCCGTAAGATGCGTTCGACATTTCGATTCTTACGAACCGACCGAACCGGATACAAAAATTTCCTTCCCGACTTTTGACGAAACCATTCCCGTCATAGACCCCTGCAAAGGCTCCGGATGCAGCGATTCCATTGTGGATGAGCGAGACGGAAAAGTTTACCGAACTGTTAAAATTGGAGACCAATGGTGGATGCAGGATAACCTACGGCTTCAAGATACGACAGACACGCTTTACAACAAGTATGATAAAGAATATCCTTGGAGCGTTGCCATGGATAGTGCAGGAATTTATTCAACAGACGGCAAAGGCTGCGGCAATGGAAAGTTCTGTTCTACATCCGGCAAAGTTCGAGGCATTTGTCCAAAGGGTTGGCATTTACCGACCACAAAAGATTTTTGGACTTTGATGGCCCATGCAAGCGATAAGCCTCTAAAATGGAAAGACGATTTAAACAATCTCTATTTTAGACACACTGCAACCCAGCATACCACCCAGTATTATGGAGGTAAAGCGTTGACTTCTTGCTATTGGGCTTCCACGGAAAAATCTGAAGAAACCGCTTCCCAAATGTGCGTTTCCGCAGATGATGGATCCTTGTTTGCAAATTTTGTCAGCACGTCAGGAGGCGTCAAAAAGAATAAGGATAAACATACGGTGCGCTGCATCAAGGACTCAAACTAACCCGCCGACGGATTGTCAATTCCACACCGCACATTACACATCGACTTCGCGTTAGGGATGGAAGTGGCGAAGCCATTCGGACTCGCGAAGCGAGGCTGAACGGACGCACGGCCGCCTTATTCTTGCCATAAAAAATTGCCGTGCGATAACGCGACAGCCCGACCCGGCCCGTGGCCGGGAAACGCCCAATAAGTGGCTAAATTTCGAAAATTATTTAGTAGGTAAATTATTTTTCTGCTAAATAATTTGTTATGTTAGGGGTATGGAATTCCTAGATCGTGAAGAAGAATCGAAAAGGCTGAAGGCGGAACTCTCCCGGAGGGGGGCGTCTTTTGTCGTTGTCTATGGCCGTCGCAGGTTGGGTAAGTCCACCTTGTTAAAGCGTGTCTTGAAGGAAAACGATATCTATTTTATGGCGGACCGTTCGGAAGAATCCGCCCAGCGACGTTTCCTGGCCATGGCGATTGCAGTCCGGTATGAGGGTTTCGATTCAGTTGCTTACCCCGACTGGGAGTCGCTTTTTAGGGCTTTCAACTACAGGTGCGCGAAGGGTTCTACGCTCTGCCTGGACGAGTTCCCGTATCTTGTGAAATCCTGCGAGATGTTGCCCTCTACGCTGCAGAAGCTGCTGGACGAAAAGTCCTTGAACTTCAACCTGGTGATTTGCGGCTCGTCGCAACAGATGATGTTCGATGTCGCCCTCGACGAAAAATCGCCATTGTATGGGCGTGCCCATGAAATTCTCCGGTTGAAGCCTATTCCGATTTCTTACTTGCCTTCTGCGTTGAAAATTTCGGCAAAGGAGGCCGTTTCTGAATATGCCGTTTGGGGCGGGGTGCCCCGCTATTGGGAATTGCGTGAACGGTATCGGAATTTCAAGTCGGCCTTGAGGGATTTGGCCCTTTCTCCCATGGGCGTCCTTCATGACGAGCCTGTGCACATTTTGCGCGACGACATGCGCGACCTGGTGCAGGCGTCCACGCTTCTTGGAATCATCGGGAACGGCGCGAACCGAATTTCGGAGATTGCGGCGCGTGCCGAAAAGAATGCGGCGACTTTGAGCGCCCCTTTAAAAAGGCTCGTGACCATGCAGCTTGTGGACCGGGAAATCCCTTTCGGTGAAAATCCCAAAAACAGCAAGCACGGCATTTACCACTTGTCCGACCCGTTCATTAATTTCTATTACCGGTTTATCAGCCCGTATCGTTCGCTGTTGGAACTGGGACGTATTGATTACGTGGAAGAAATTGTCCAACAGCATTTCCCTGAATTTGAAGGATTTTGCTGGGAACGCCTTTGCCGGCAGGCGGTTAGCGGGCAGGTTGTCGGTGGCGAGATGTTCAATGTGGCTTCCAGGTGGTGGGGCAATGTCGGCAAGTCAGAACGGATCGAAATCGATGTCGTTGCCGAAAGCATGGACAAAAAAACGCTACTTGTCGGGGAATGCAAATGGACGAATAGCGAAAATGCAGGGCGCCTGTTTGCTCATCTGAATGAGCAGGTCCAGAAATTGCCGTTCGTTCACAAGTATAGAAAAATCGTCCCGGTTCTTTTTTTGAAAGAAAGACCTCGCGACAAGACGGATGGTATTGTCTTTTTGCCGGAAGATGTCCTTAAAATTATTTAGTAGGAAAATTATTTTTCTGCTGGATAATTTATTTTGCCCAAATCTACCATAAAATTGCCTACATTTGGTAAGTTATAACTCCTATATGTCCCAGGTTGAGTCATATAGGAAATTTTTGACGGAAAGCCTTGATTTTATGTGCGCTGAAGGCTTGCGGTGCAGGGGGGTGCGTTATTATTTTTAGGGGGTAAGGTTTACAAAGGGATGTTTTTATGAGAAATTCTTTCCAGCATGTCTTTGCGACCCTGAACTTGTTTCAGGGGAAGCAATCTCTAACCATCTTCTTGTTGGCGGCAATTTTCGCCCTTTCCGCCTGCGACGATTCGTCGTCGGCGGGAGGCGATGACGTCATTCTGAGTGGCGATAGCCGCGAAGAATCCAGTGATTCTCGCTCCAACGATAAGGATGAAGCAATCTCCAGCAACGGTAAAGTGGAGTCGAATAGGTCCAGTAGTTCGGCAAAAGAAACGAAGGACTCATCTGACACCAAGAGTTCCAGTTCTGTGAAGTCTGGAAATTCTTCTAACAGCCATAAGGGCGATTCTAGTTCGTCGGTTGGTTCTTCTTCGAGTGAAAAGCAAAGTAGCAGTGCCATGAGCAAGGTAGAGTCTTCGTCGAGTGAAGAAATGAAAAATGCATGGGATTATCTAAATCCGGACGTAGACTATGGTGAGTTTATCGATGAACGGGATGGACAAGTGTACAAAACCGTGGTTATATGCGACAGAGAATATGGCGAAAATTGTCGAATTTGGATGGCCCAGAACTTAAACTACGCCTATACCGGAGTGCCTTATAAGTACAGTGCCGACAATAGAATCTATGTTTCAGACTCCACCAGTTGGTGCTACGAAAATGATTCTTTCAACTGCGATAAATACGGTCGTCTTTACACCTGGAGTGCAGCGATGGACAGTGCCGCACAGTTCAGTGAAAATGCAGGAACTGAGTGTGGCTATATGAGATCTTGTACACCAAACAACCTGCACCGTGGCATTTGCCCTGATGGCTGGCATGTGCCTACAAATGCAGAGTATGACACCTTGTTTTTTTACACTGGTGGTTTCCTCAGTGCTAGTTGGAATTTAAAATCCGCTAGTAGCTGGTATAGCGGTTTCAGTGCTAACCAATACGGCTTCTCGGTGCTTCCTGCCGGTATTAGGGACTATAATGGCAATTTCGTCGATGAGAGATACCGCACCTACTTTTGGACTGCTTCTGCGGGTAATATGAATGACTACGCTTGGGGCAAGTGTTTCTACTATAAAGACAGTGAAG
>JAZLIJ010000028.1:0-20116 GCA_045617325.1 Fibrobacter sp. | reverse complement strand
CGCGACTCTCGCTTGTTTGGCATCTTGCACAAATCCGTAAGCCGAAGCCAACAGCCAAACTTGTTTGGATACTGGAGAGGCTAGGATTTGGGGTTTACCCCACTCCGAGCTGGGGCCCCGCCCTGCAAGCAGTTTACTTTTGCATTAAAACACGGAACTTTGCAGGTGAACCATAAAACTTCATTATTTAAAACAAACTCATCAAGGCAAAGCTATTTAAGCAGCAAGAACGCTCATCAAAAGCAAAATCTAAAACTATAAAGAACGGTTTCATGCATCAAGCAAAAGGCCTCTACTACCCTATTCTTCTTCGGTATCGCGTTCGACTGCGGCGGCAGAATTGCCACGCACAGCAACTAGGCGCACCCCATTCAGAGTCAGGTACGGGTCGTAGGTATCAATCACCTTGGAATGTCCCATCACCATCTGGCCCCATCCGCCCGTTGCAAAAACGGGAACATCCTTCTTGCCCATTTCGGCTTTAATCTTTGCGACAAGCGTTTCAAGTTCCGCCATGAATCCATACAGGAGACCTGCGCGGATGGCGTCGTCGGTGTTGTTCGCAATGACCTTTTCGGGCCATTCAATGCTCACAGGCAAAAGTCGTGCAGCCTTTTCGGTAAGCACATCCAAGCTGGCGCTGATGCCGGGGATAATGATACCGCCAGCAAAGCCGCCATCCTTCATCACGTCGAAAGTCGTCGCCGTGCCCATGTCTACTACGATGGCATCTTTCAAACCGCGATCCCTGAGTGCTATTACGTTGCAAAGACGGTCTGCACCCAGCATCGAGGGATTCGGATAGGCAATCGGGCAGTTGAGGCAGTTCTTGGAACTCACCACCTGCACCGGGCGCTTGAGAAGCGTCTGCAACGCCTTGATCCACGGGCGTTCCAAAACGGGCACCACGGTAGAAAGTCCCACATGGGTAATTTCGCTCGGTTTGATTTCCGAAAAACGGATAAGGCCACCAATGCGGTTCATCACCTCGTCACTGGTAGTTTCCTTACGCGTGGTAAGGCGCCAATGATCCACCACCTTGTCGCCCTTGAAAATACCCAGAACCGTGTGAGAGTTGCCCACATCTACGGCAAAAGTAAGCGGAAGCTTCTTTGGAGTTTTCGTTCGGGATTTCGCAGAGATCTTTTTAGCGGTAGTCATTGTAGTTCAAAATTCGTGAATATAAAATTAACAATGAACAATTAACAATGAACAATGTTCATAATGGCGCTTCGCGCTCTTTTATTACATGTCGAAGACATGATTATCCAAACTGTTAATTGTTCATTTTCATTGTTCATTACTGCGCGAAGCGCATTAAATTCTCATCGAGATATCGAGTGCCTTCACGCTATGGGTAAGCGCACCGACAGAGATAAAGTCTAGGCCGAGGTCCGCTATCTGCTTCGCGCGTTCCAAGGTCATGTTGCCGGAACCTTCCACCAGGCACTTGTCGCCGCTTTCCTTGATAATCTTCAGGGCTTCGGCCATCATCTCGTTGCTCATGTTGTCGAGCATAATCACGTCGACACCCTTGTTAAGGAGAGCACGGAGCTGGTCGAAGTTTTCCACTTCCATTTCGACCATCAGATTCTGCGTATTGTTTTTCTTCACAACAGCCAAGGCTTCCAGCACGCCACCAGCTGCTGCAATGTGGTTGTCCTTCACCAAGACCATGTCGAAAAGACCCATACGATGGTTGGAGCCGCCGCCCACACGAACGGCGTACTTCTGCAAAGTGCGGAATCCGGGAACCGTCTTGCGGGTATCGAGCACCTTCGTCTTGCCGCCCTTCAAGGCTTCCTGGAACGTGTGAGCCACAGTCGCCACACCGGAGAGCTGCTGGATGAAGTTCAGGAGCGTGCGTTCGCCCGTCAGAAGTTCGTGCGTCGTGCCGTCCATTTCGGCAATCAAGTCGCCCTTCTTCACCACGTCGCCATCCTTCTTGTGAAGTGTCACCGTGGCATTCGCCTTGAGTTCCTTGAACACAAGTTCAATCACCGGGAGACCGGCGAGAACACCGTCTTCCTTGGCAATCAGGCGGGCATGCTGCTTCTGGTCGGCAGGAATTGTCCATTCGCTAGTGACATCGCCCGTGCGAACGTCTTCGGCCAAGGCCAAGCGAATCATGGTAAGAGCATCTTCTGTTGGGAAAACTGGAGTAGAATTATCGCCGTACATAAAAACCTTCGGTTAATTATGAATTATGAGTCATGAATTACAAGATTTTCTGAATGAAATACTTTTCGGTTTCTCGTAATTCATAATTCAAACCTTATAATTGCAAAGCGCAGCTTTGCTATTGCGCTCCTTTGCCTGTTAAAACAACATAGACGGTACGCACTAGAATCTGGAAATCAAGGAGCAGGCTCATGTTCTCATAGTAGTACATATCGTACTGAAGCTTAATCTGCACATCCTCGATGCTCGTATCGTAATGGTGGCACACCTGTGCCCAGCCGGTGAGTCCCGGCTTCATCTTGAGGCGGCTAATGTAGAACGGAATCTGCTCGCGGAGCTTGCCGATGAACACGGCGCGTTCTGGACGCGGACCCACCATGCTCATGTCGCCTTTCAAGACGCAGAGGATTTGCGGAAGTTCATCGATGCGCGTCTTGCGCAAAAAGTGACCGATGCGGGTAATGCGCGGATCCTTTTTCGTTGCCCACTGGGCGCCGTACTTTTCAGCATCCGTGCGCATCGTGCGGAACTTATAAACGGTAAACGGCTTGCCGTACAGGCCTATGCGTTCCTGAGAATAGAATACCGGACCGCGGTCATCCAGCTTAATAGCTATAGCCGCCAACAGGCAAATCGGCAAGGAGCAAATGCCAAGGAACGTGCCAAAGAGGACATCGATGATGCGCTTGATGCGAACCTGCCAAAGCGGCATCGTAAATGCGAAAAGCTCCTGCAACTCAAAACCATAAACTAGGTTCGCCTTGAACTTTCCATTGACAACACTATAAAGTTCCGGCACAATATAAATATGAAGAGGTAGTTCGCAAATCCATACAAGCACGCGCATAATCTCTTGCGGAGACGTGCTATCGTGCGCAATGACAATGCCGCTCACCTTGTACTTTTTCACGAGAGCGGGCAAATCGGAATATTTTCCGAGTACAGGGACATTCGCAAATTCCTTGGGAAGCACCTGGAAGCGTTCATCGACAAAACCGACGACGCGCTGCCCACGAGCGGGCGTTTTCGCGAAAGCCTCGGCGATTTTTCTACCAGATTCAGTCGCACCAAGAACAAGGATATTATTTGCACCGTAGCCCCAACGAAGAAAAATACGCAAGAAGCAGTAAATACTCATGCGGAAGGAAGCCACAAGTAAAAGAGCCAGTCCGCCATAGATAAAAATCCATGGGAAGCGGGAACCATAAAGATAACCTTGATTCAACGGCTGATTCGTAAAGACCTTGCCCATGAACTCAGCGCCGAACAAGCAGATAATCACAAGAACAATCCCGATGACAACAGCTCTCAGGACGCGCAAAACCTGATGCGTCCTTGAAAGCAGCAACCAGGAACGATAAAGACCAGCACAGGTAAAAAGGAATAGCCAACCCAAATTCAAGACCAAACCATATTGCCAATAGCTTTCAAAGGTCTTGCTTGGATCGAACTTATCGACGATCCAGCCACTATGGAACTGCACCCAGAAGGCCAAGCCAAAGCAAATGGACAAAGCCACAAAGTCCGAAAGGAACAGAAGAATGCGTTCCAATGTAGTAGCACGAATCATAACCAACCCACCAGCAATTAAGCGAGGAACCTGATGACCTGGCTCTTTTCGACAATTTCCGGAAGGGCGTTCACGGCATCAACAGCCTTGCTAGCCTTGCTATCAAGAGTGTTCTCGGTAATCACGACAATGGAAACCTTGCCCGGATCCTTGACGTTCTTCTGGATAATCGTTTCGATGGAAATCTTATTTTCGGCAAGGATGCTCGTAATCTTTGCGAGCACGCCGCAAGCGTCACGGCTCGTAAAGCGCATGTAGTAGCGGGCAGTCGTTTCGGAAATTGGAACGAGCGTTGCGGAATTTTCGACGTTGAACCAGCCCATCGGGAGCGCCTTGCGTTTGCCCATATCCGTTGCGCGGGCAAGGGAAACAAGGTCGGCAACAACAGCGGAAGCAGTCGGCAAGCGACCGGCACCGGCACCCGTCTGGAGGGTTTCGCCAAGATTATCGCACTGCAGGTAAACAGCATTCAAGACGCGGTTCACACTGGCGAGCTGGTGGTCAAGCGGCACGAAGCACGGGTGGACACGAGCATCCACGCGGTCGCCTTCGCGACGATAAATGCCAAGGAGCTTCACGCAGCAGCCGAGTTCCTTTGCAAAAGCGATATCCTGGGCGGTAATCTTCGAGATGCCGGAAACATAAATCTTTTCAAAGTCCACGCGATGGCCGCTGCAAAGGCTTGCAAGGAGGGCAGTCTTGTGGGCGGAGTCGATACCTTCGATATCGAAGGTCGGGTCGGCTTCGGCAAAGCCAAGGCGCTGTGCATCCTTCAAGACGACATCGAAATCGAGACCTTCGTCGGCCATGCGGCTGAGGATGTAGTTGCAGGTGCCGTTAATAATGCAGCTCAAGCTTTCTACAGTAGAACCAAGCAGGCCTTCCTGGAGGCTGCGGATTATAGGAATGCCACCGCCGACAGCGGCTTCAAAGAGCACATGCAAACCCTTCTTTGCAGCAAGCGGAAAAATTTCGTGACCGTACTTGGCAAGAAGAGCCTTGTTCGCAGTCACCACATGCTTGCCGTTTTCGAGAGCCGCGAGAATCCACTTGCGCGGCATGTTGTAGCCGCCGGCAAGTTCCACGAGGACGTCGATATCCTTGGAAGCAATCATTTCGTCGGCATTGGTCGATGTCTTGTAGCCCTTGGCCTTGTACGGGGCGACTTCTTCGTCGGACTTTGCACAGATGCAGGAAAGTTCCAGTTCGACACCCAATTTTTCCTTGTATTCAGCAATTTTCTGTTCAAGAATGGCGATTACACCACCACCAACGGTACCTGTACCAATCAAACCAATACGCAACATAAAGCGTCTCCAATTTTAAATTTACGCCCCTAAAATAGAAAAAGAACGCTCTTATGGAAAGCATCTTTTACATTCATATACAAAAAAGAAGCTATATTTGTACACATGGAACAGGAAAACGCTAATCAACCAATACTTTCCTTGCTCAATGAGCAAAAACTAAAAAACATCGTTTACCCAACAAGACTATTCAGGTCTAGGCTTAACGAAGAGTTCTATCGTGCCAACAGAACGAGAAAGCCGTTCCTGTTCATCAAGATTTTTTCGCATCAATATGATATTTTCGGCTGGGGCAGCCCCTCCAAAATCGTCGAAAAGACTTGGAAAATCAGTGTGCTCACCATGTTTTCGCACCTCAAGTTCATCGATGTTCTCGGATACTTGAGCGACAACAGCGGTATCGGCATGATTCTCTTGAATTCTGACCTCAACACGTTAGAAACACTTCGCAAGGAAATCCTTCATAAGCTAAACGACGCGGGTCTTATCCAAGCTCTAAGACACAAGCCAAAGACTCCTATTTTCCAAGCATATATTTACACGGGGTTGCAAGAAAAGGACAATCTAGAACAGGACAGCAAATACAAAGAATTCAACGCCATGAACGGCAGTTTTTTCTCACTTGCGCGTTTGAACCTTTCCGATATGTGGGAACATCCACATAAAATTCGCTATCGCCATGTTGTCAAGCGCATCACCGATTTGTTCTTTACCAGTTGCGCATTGATTTGCCTTTCACCGCTTCTTCTTTTCTGTGCTGCAGCAGTCAAGCTCAGTGACCCGAAGGGGCCTGTCATTTTCAAGCAGACACGCGTTGGAAGAAACGGCAAACTATTTACGATGTACAAGTTCCGCAGCATGTACGTTGACGCAGAAGAGCGTAAAAAAGAACTCATGGCACAGAATGAAACGGGTGGAAAAACGTTCAAGATGAAGAACGACCCACGTATTTATCCATTCGGCCATGTTCTCCGTAAGTTCAGTCTCGACGAGCTGCCACAGCTCATCAACATCATCAAGGGAGACATGTCCATCGTCGGTCCGCGTCCGCCGATTCCATCCGAAGTGGCTGAATACGAACCGTGGCACCGTATGCGTCTTTCCGTGACGCCGGGTCTCACCTGCATTTGGCAGGTCAGCGGCCGCAGCAACATTTCCTTCGAAGGGCAAATGCGTCTCGACAACGACTACATCCGCAGGAACGGCAAGCTGGGCGACGACATGAAGCTCATCCTGAAGACGTTCAAGGTGGTGTTCAAGGGCGAAGGCGCGTATTAGAAATAGCTTGCTTAACGCAAGCTATTTCATCGACTAGGGAAGGCTCCGCCCTCTCCACAAAGAGGACAATTCTCTCTAAGAGCTAAAGCCATAAGTGTTCATTAGCCTAACACCCTCCTTTTCCGAGACCGGCTTGGCGTTATTCTTATGGATTTTTCGCAGCGACAAACATCCCGCCTTCATGGAAAAGCGGAAGCATCTTCCTGGGAGAAGAATTCCCCTCTTTTGATTTCTTAAGCTTTTTCACGTCCCAAAACAGTGATTATCGTTACAGAAAAGGAAAAGACTTTTTCAAGAATCTTTTTTTTGACATAAACATTTTTATCTTTCATCAAATAACAATTGACGAGGACAAAAATGAAAAAGAAACTTATTTCAACAGCATTGCTTGCCACATCAGCATTCGCTGCAACGATAACAGTAGATCCGACCGCCACGGCGCAAAAAATCGTCGGCTTTGGCGGCGGAAGCGTTTACTACCAGAACTGGGTCGCGAACCTCCCCGCCGCAGACCAGGAAGCACTCTTCGACACCGCTTTCACAGGGCTCAATCTTTCCATTTTGCGTATCGGCAACTGGCTCCAGGACGAAACAAAGGACCTGGCGGACGACATCAACATCGTGAAAGCAGCGCAGAAGCGCCTCGGCAGCCACCTAAAAATCGAGATGTCCAGCTGGTCCGCCCCGGGAAACTTGAAGCCGAGCGGCAGCGTCAACGGAAAGGACGGTCACTCCAAATCCGACAAATCACTGAAGAAGGCAAACGGCGATGCCTATGGCGCCTACGCCTACACGGATTTCGCAAACTGGTGGAAGAAGAGCCTCGAGACTTACAAGGCCGCAGGCATCACTCCGGACTACATTTCCATCCAGAACGAGCCCGACATGGAGGCCGACTACGAGGAAACGCTCTTCGAGCCGACGGAAACATCCGAAATCGCAGGCTACAAGGAAGCCTTGAACGCCGTCTACGACGCCGTGAAGGGTACAACCAAGATTCTCGGCCCCGAACCGCTCGGCATCGGATACAGCAATTTCGAAAAGTACGCCTCCGCACTTGACGATAGCAAGCTCGACGGCTACGCCTACCATCTCTACCACGCTGGCGACGGCAACGACAACTCCGGCAACAACTACCTGAATCCGGAAAACTTCCGCAAGCCGATGAAGGCGATTAGCGACGTTTACGGCAAGGGCGAAAAGCCCATCATCATGACCGAATTCTGCCCGATGCTTGACGAGCCGCGCGAAGAGGACATGGTCGGCCTCGCCCACATCATGCAGGTCGGGTTTACCGACGGTCGCCTCGGCGGCTACATCGCCTGGGAACTGTTCTACGGCTACCACAGCCAGCTCATCGGCGTGTGCCCGGGTGACGGCTGGGACTTGGACGGCAGCGGAAGATACGTCTGCGATGGAAAGGAAATCAAGATTTTCCCGGAATACCACGCCATGCGTCACTACTCCAAGTTCGTGAATCCGGGCTGGAGCGTTGTTTCTGCAACGACTGAAGAAAGCGCCCTCAAGACGGTCGCCTTCAAGAGCGAAAGCGGCGACTCCGTTTCTGTCGTCATCGTGAACACGGGCAAGACGGAAGTCAAGCTGGACAATCCGAGCATCGCCGGCTACGGCGTCGCAGCTGCGGTACAGTCCAAGGAAAACGGTCTCAAGAGCAAGGATATAACCATCGCAAGCTGCACAGTGCTCCCGGCACGCTCCATCACGACGCTCGTTTACAAGAAGGGTGCAGCAGCGGCGACGGCGACGACTTGCGCCGATGAAACGACCGACTCCGGCTACGTTCCGCCAGTTGTCACTCCGAGTGCAGATGTCGTCATCGTGGACTTCACCACCGCAAACGATGTTTCTGTATGGCAGGCCATGGACGACAAGTTGACTGCTGTCAGCTATGTTTCTACGGCTCTTGACGATGTCAGCGGCTACGTAAGCGTGCCTCTCGCCGGTTGCGACCAGTCCGAGGAATCCTGCGGCTACCAGAATCAGCTTTTGAACATCAGCGAAGAAGGCGCCGCGGCACTCACCTCCTGCACCGACCTCATCATCACCATGCGCAGCCAGACTGACGACAACGCCTACGTGAACGTCGGCGGTGCCGCAGGTTCCAGCTGGGTCGATTACGAATACGGCAAGCTCGCCGCTGGTGGCAAGTGGAGCGAGACAAAGGTCAGCCTTGAAAAGGAAGGCGGCAACAAGTCCACGGCACTCACCTTCAACAGCGAAGCAAGCGGCATCTACATCGCCAAAATCGTCGCCACGGGCTGCACCTCGACAGGCATCAGCGCTCCGCGCAGCATCAGCGTGAACGACAGCAAGGTACAGGCGCATGTCTTCGACATGAACGGCAACCTCGTGTGGAAGGGAGCAAAGAGCGAAGCGTTCAATGCAAACGGCACGCTCCGCCCGGAAATTCGCCAGGGCATGTACATCGTGAAGACAAAGTACGGAAACATGATGGCGGTCAAGAAATAAAAGCATCGCTTGCAACACCGCAGCGGTAAACGACGCCAGTCGCGAACACAAGATGCGGATACTGCTGCAAACCGCGCCAGTTGCGAAAACGAGACGCGACAGCAACTATCGCAACTTAAGCATCCAGAAATTTCCCGAAAGCAAATGCTTTCGGGATTTTCTTATGTAAAAAGAATACAGATTCAGTAGCAACACATCCAACCGAAAGCACAAACTTGTATATCCTCAATTACAAATTGCCATCACGCACTTCGCACGTTTACCGCGAGTTCTATAATTAATTTACATGCAACAAAAACATCAAAAAAATTCCTACAAAATCACTGAAAATACAGATAAATTCGTCCAATTCTTCTATTTCATCCGTATAATTTTTTGCAAATCAGTCGCCACAATAACAAAATCAACAAAAACACAAGTGAAGAGAAAAAAGGAACCTCTTATCCGTACTTTCGGTCATCTCGATAAAAACTTCATACAACAAAAGCGTCCCCTTAATACGCAAAACGACCGCTCAATGAGCGGGCGTTTTCAAAATTCAGCGAGGATTATTCCTCTTCCAAAGCTTCCTTGTATTCATCGACCGTCGCGATATATTCGTCAATCATATCGGTCTTCGAATCCAGATGCGCAAGAATCTTTTCAAGATGTTCCTTGGAGAACACGGCCTTCAGCTGGCGAGAAGCATGCCCCCTGTAGCCCCATTCCTTGAGAATTTCATCGGTAACGAGGAAGGAATCGTCCAAGGAGACAAAGCGCATCGGTCCCCAGACGGCATAGTTGTGTTCCATCTGCATACATTCCGGTTCCGGCAAATCCGGATTCGCCATATAGCGCTGAACATGGCGGGTACGCACATCCTTAATCTTGTCGATGCGCATATAACCCATAATCACATACTTGTTGCGAAGTTCGGAATCGCTCAGACCTTCATAGCGAGTCCCAAAAAGAATATAGCGGCTCTTGCTCTTGATAATGGCATTTATGGCCTTCACATTATAGCAGCTCATCAAACCATAAGTGCTAGTCTCATAATTCGGTTCGTAAAGAAAACCCTTGTCATTTTCATTGAGTTGGTCACGTACTGGCATTTCGGACTGGTGACTCGTTTCAACATAAAGCAGGCTCCCGGCCATATTGCCGCGATAGTCCTGCCAACCTTCAAGATTGATCTGTGTTTTAGGCATTTTTGTACATCCACTCAATTAAGTTAAAGTTAAAACTAAAAAAATACAAGCGGACCGCTATCGGTTCGTCAGTAACGCTATGCAAAATACAATTTACCGCTTAAAAAGTCAACGACTCCGCCGAAATATGCTCCATTCCGAACAAAAAAGCGCCTTTTTCGAAGAATTCCGCGGTATCGGTCGTCAAAAAATCGACTTTTCCACCCTTCGAGAGGCGATTTTCCATTTCTGGATGACGCTTTAAATAGTCCACAGTCTTGTCAGCGACGATACGTCCTTGAAAAACGAGATTCACATGGGAAGGAAGCGCCTCGCGAATTTCCTTTTCCAACAGCGGATAGTGGGTACAGGCCAGAAGAACCGTATCAATCTCCGGGTCCTCCTTCAAAAGCGCTTCCACCTCCTTCTTCACGAAGAAACTGGCACCCTCGGTTCCCCGTTCGCCATATTCCACCAGCGGCACCCACATAGGGCAAGCATGCTGCGTCACCTTCAGGTCCGGAAAAAAATGGCGAATTTCCATCAAATAGCTACCCGAAGAAACCGTGCCCGCCGTAGCGAAAATGCCGATGTGACCCGTTTTCGAAAATTTTCCGATTTCCTCGGCCGTCGGGCGCACGATCCCAAGGACGCGGCGCTCAGGAAACTCGACTGGCAGCACCTGTTGCTGAATACTCCGAAGAGCCTTTGCCGACGCCGTATTGCAAGCGAGAATCACCAAAGGGCATCCGCGACTAAAAAGTTCACGCACCGACTGAAGCGTGTAGCGGAATATCGTCTCGAAGCTGCGGGAACCATACGGCGCACGCGCATTGTCCCCCATATACAAATAGTCATATTCCGGCAACGCACGCCGCAAGTCCCTCAATATGGTGAGGCCGCCAAAGCCCGAATCGAACACGCCTATCATAAAGCCTCTTCGATGCGACTGCGTACCATCGGCAAAAGCTCATGCCTCGGGTCCAGGTTTTCGTTCTCGGCGACAAGCGCCTTGACATCTATCGGCTCCAAAATTCTGGCACGCACCTTGCAGCGTTTTGAATTTTTTCGTCTTTCCCAAACAGCGCCCGTCCCCGTCATGGCCATCGGCAAAATAATTGACTCTGTTTCAATCGCAAGCTTGAAGCCGCCCGTCTTGAAAGCGACCATGCTGTCGGAATGTCCGCGGGTCCCCTCCGGGAAAATGAAAATTCTACGACCAGAGCCATCCCCCACGGCCTTGCGAATCAAGTCCGCCCCGCCCTTCTTGAGGCGGTCGATAAAGACACATCCGATTTGTCGCATCCAGAAACTGAGGAAGGGAACCATCGAAAGTTCCTTCTTCGCAATGAACCCGATTGTCCGCTGCAACGCAAGGAATGCCACCGGAATGTCACAGAAAGAATTGTGATTGCTCATGACAAACACTGTACGCGACCAGTCCACCTTCGCAAGCATCGCCTGGTCCTCAATCGTCAAATCGATACGCAACACCTTCATGCAGAATCGGGCAAATGACTGTATTTTTTTGTCCACCCAAATTTTAAAATCTTTGCGATAAACAAGCATCACAAACGGAAGTTTCAGGATGTTCACAAACATGTAGAAAGCGACCATCACGATAACATAAATTTTGAAAATAAATAACGGCATTTTCACATCCGCAACAGAAGAATTTTTAGGTAAAAAACGTGACCTTTTCAGTTTGGAAAGCTTCCCCTTCCAAAACCGCCTTTTGCAATATAGCAAAACAAGATAAGATTCGGCACGCGTCACCCCCACGTAAAACAGTCTGCGTTCCTCATCCATCTGGCGCTTTCGCGCAGCATGGTTGCCAGTACACTTTCCCGGAGTGAGTCCCTCCGACATTCCCGCATAAAAGACGACTGCATACTGCAATCCCTTCGAAGCATGCACTGTCTCCACATGAATACCCTCTTCCAAAGTCTCGCCATCTTCCATTTCAACTCCAGCAACAGGAAGCCCAGCACTTTGCAGCGCCTTTTCGTAATAAAGCCTTTGGCGGTTATAGCGTACAAGAATGGCGAAATTTTGCCAGCGCAAATCGTAACTTTCACGCAGCAACTTGATGCAGCCGATAATTCGCAGCATCTCCTCGACCGGATTCTCGGAAACCCAGACTTCCGGCTTGCGGTTCTCGCGGTACAACGGCGAGCCTCCGGAACCCGACATGTTCCCGGCGCGCAACACCTTGCGCAAGTGAATCGGCTTGTTCTCGAAAATGTCATTTGCGAGGTAGAGGATGTTCGGAACCGAGCGGTAGTTCCATTCCAGGCGAATCAAGGTGCTCTGCCTGAAATCGTCCCTGAAGCGGTTGATGTTCCCGATGTCGGCACCGCGGAACCCGTAAATGGCCTGGTCGTCATCGCCCACCACAAAGAGCGACTTGCGTTCGCCAAGCAACGCCTTGACAAGCCGGTACTGCGACGGGTTAATGTCCTGATACTCATCCACGAGAATTTCCAGCCACTGTTCCTGAAAGAAATTTCTCGCTTCCTCATGATTTTCGAGCAAATGAATCGCCTGGTAAATGAGGTCTTCAAAGACGACCTGTCCCGACTCCAGGACACGCTTGCGCAGCGGCTCCAACTTTTTCGAAAGCTTCTGCGGAACATCATCCGAGAAAAGTTCCTCACGCGAAAAGCCCTTGTCGCGGATTCCGAGTTTCGCCATCTCCTGCAAAAACCCCTTCTCGGCGGCTTCCATCGGCACGGGGCTACTCGTGAAGCCGACCATCTCGTACGCAAATCGCTTCCCCACTTTTTGCCGCAGCATATAAAGAGCAAGTGAATGGAACGTGCAAAGCCGCACCCCCGCCTCCGGGAACATTTTCTGTACACGTTCACGCATTTCCGCAGCGGCCTTCGCCGTAAACGTGAGCGCCAAAATTTTCTCAGGAACCACTCCGCAAAGAATCCGATACTGAATGCGCTTTGTCAAGACCGAAGTCTTGCCCGAACCGGCCCCTGCCAAAATCAAAAGTTGCGCACCAGTTTCGTGATTATGCAACACAGCCGCGCGCTGGTCCGAATTCAAACCCGCAAGGATTTTTTCTACATCCATAAATACCTCTATTTTTCCACCATCGACCGATGGAGAAATTCATTTACGTAATGGATGTAAAGCGCCAACACACAGCTGGGGCCGCAACAAATTCTAAAAAATCAAGTTTGCATTTTCGTCTTAGGCGCCGAAGCAACGGGCTTGTTACCCACCAAGAAAACCACGGCACCGAACAAACTAAGAACCAAACTCACAAAGTAGGCCAAAAGCTGTATCACGACCGATTCGAGACCGGGTACGCCGGCGCGTGCAAACAGGGACTGCGCCAGGAACTCTCTCGGTCCAAAGCCGCCTATCGAAATCGGAAGCGCACTGATGATAGCCACCAGCGGAATGTAATAGAAGTACCACGACATCGTCAAATCCACGCCCACCGCAAGGCCGCAAAAATAATGCACAAAAATGCGCAGCGACTGCGTCACCGCCGAAAGACAGCTGATGCAAAACCAAAGTTTCTTTGACCGGAAACACCGGAAGCGTTCGAACATGTGCGAAAGCCTCGTCCCCATTTTCTCAGGCAGAACCTTCCCGAGAATACGATTCAGCAAGTTGCCCAGCCGGCGGCTGAACATCGAAGCGAACAAGGCGCAAAAGCCAAGGAAAATCCAAATGGACGGCCACATGAACGCTCGCTGTTCCTCGTCATGCACAAAAAAGAGCGCACCTACCGCAAGCGCAAAAAGCGTAATGAAGAACAAGCCGAAGAGCCTGTCAAAAAAAGTCGCCGTAAGCCCCGCACCCACAGTATCCTGGCCGCCCTGCATACGGATATCGTAAATTTTCTTCACATCGCCGCCGACGTTTCCCGGCATAAAGTTGTTGAAGAAAAGTCCCACATGGTAAAGCTTCAAAAGGCGTCCATAGCTCAAATGCACATTCTGCTTTTCCAGGAGCAGTTTCCACTGGTAACAGGCGGTAAAGTTGGAAACACACAGACAAAGAAGCGCAACAGCAAGCAGCCAGACGCTATCCCCACTAAAAAGCGTAAACAAGTCGCTGATATCCCATTCCGGGTCGTTCACGATGTTCCTGTACACAAAGTACGCAGGGACAAGCGTCACCACAAGCTTTATGCAAAAAATCAAAGCGGATTTCATCTTGGGATTAAGCGTCATCACCTTACCGCCTTCCAGTCGCACACCGTCTTATTCAAAAGTTCGAGCGTCTGCGCCGCTGCGTCATCCCAGCTGAAGGACTGCGCATATTTTTTTGCAGCCGCACCAAGACGCAACCGCAAGGATTCATCTGCATAGATTTTTTCCATTGCAGAGGCGCAGGCTTCCACATCGCCTGCGGCAAAGAGAATTCCCGTTTCACCGTCGCGGACACTGTCGCAAAGCCCAGGGACATTGGAAGCAATCGTAGTCTTCCCAAGCTGCGCAGCTTCCATTACGGTAAGTCCCCAACCTTCCTTGAAGCTAGTCTGAAGCAGTGCGATAGAACCTGCAATAAACTTTCTTTTTTCAACAGAAGCGACAAACCCCGGGAGCACAACCTTGTCCGAAAGTCCATGCGCAGAAAGCCAGTCACGCACCTTGCCCATCAAGGGACCATCGCCAGCAACAACAAGCTTTACATCAGGATGCTTCACTGAAAATTTTTCAAATGCAGAAAGCACAACCCAAATTCCCTTGTACTTGTGGATTCTCGAAAGCCACAGAAAATACGGCGCCTGCACTTCATCATTTACAACAGGCTCCACCGCTTCGGAACCATTGTAGATGACGCTGATGCGACTTTCACCAACTCCGATTTCAGCAAGTTCCTTTTTTGTACTTGGACTCACCACGACAAACGGCTGGCTTCTGTAAAACAGCGGAATAACACGCTCAAAAAGCCAAACTCCAAACGCGACAGGGAAAACCGTTTCTGCAAAAATGGAAGAACGCCACAAATGATGCATCTGCACAAGCAAAGGCTTCTTCACAAACCAGTGCGCAAACACAGGCAGCTTGTTCAAGTCCTCAACGACGACATCAAAGTTGAACTCCTTGTCCAGCGCCCTTAAGGACATCGCAGCCGTAATCTGGAACATCAAATCGCGGCCCTTGCGCACGACCTGAATACCATCGACAACCTCGCGTTCGGACGCCCCCGGAAACATCGTCGTAAAAAGCACGACCTCGTGCCCCATGGACACAATCTTCGAGAATATTCGATGAAGATGTTTCTCAGCGCCACCCGCAGCCGGATGTAGACGGTCACGATAATTTATAACAAGGATTTTCAACAAGCCCTCAATGCATCAAGGCTTCCTGCCTATCACGCCAATGCTCAGCTGCGTATAGTGCATCACCGGCACAGACTGGAGCGCATCCAAAACAGCGTCCTTCGCCTTCTGGTACACAGTCCCATGCAGCGGATATTTCGGCAATTCCACGCCCACCTTGAAGCCCACTTCGCGAAGGATGCGGTAAAAAAGATTCGGACGCATCCAGTCACCATAAGCGTAAGTGCATTCAAAGCCAGCATCCTTCATCAGCTTCTTCAATTGCGGCATCGTAAACTGCGTTTCCCAACCGGCGAACCACTTGTCCATCGTAATGAGAATATGCTTGATAATCGTATAAGGGTGAACCGTCTGCGGAACATCGCAAAGGCAAGAACCGCCATGCTTCAAAATGCGGAAGTTCTCCTGAATCAGCGGAAGCGGATCGTTGAAATGTTCCGCGAGCCCCTGATGAAACACCAAGTCAAAAGTATTATCCGGGAACGGTGCATTGAAAGCGTCACCGCGAATCAGGCGAAGATTCTCATAAAGATTTTCGCGAGCCCTGATGGCATCCACAATCTTCAAACTATTCTCGGCAAAGTCAAGCACATACACATCGGCACCCAAGCGCGCAAGTTCCGCACTATCACGCCCCGACCCGGCGCCCACCTCTAAAACTTTCAAACCATCCAGCTTGAAGTTTTTCTTGATGGCTTCCAACACAGACGGGGACGAAGGGTAAACCTTGTCCATGTCATTCTTACGCTCCCAAAAGCGATTCCAAACAGATTGATCAGGCTCTTTATTAGACATAGCACGCAAAATATACGAAATTCAAAAAAAGGAGAACAAAAAAAATATGAAAATCCAGTGTCATATTTAAACGTTTTTTCAACTTTTACCTTCAGATTTCAAAAGCGATACGAAATAAGCAATTCACAATCGACCTTCGTTTTTGTCATAATAATCAAAAATTCGTCATTTTCTAATGACAAATTTTTGTAATTTCAATCAAATTTTTGTATTTTTATGAGATTGACTTCATACCAATTTCTTAAAATGCGATTTTTTACGAAAAAAAATGATAATATTTCACTCTTGGCACGCAACTTGCTTTGAAAAAAGCGATATTATGGTAGTAAGGTTTTAAAAAGATGCATATTGACTCAACAGACACCACTCTTAAAAGATATCTAGAAGACATTCGTCGCACAGCGCCCCTCTCCCGTGAAGAAGAGCAAATCCTTTTTCAGAAGGCTAAAGAAGGCGACAAAATTGCTCGCAAGAAATTGATTTCCGCAAACATGCGCTTCGTTTTGAAGGTCGCTATTCAGTACCGCGGTTGTCCTATTCCGCTACCGGACCTCGTCAGCGAAGGCGCCATGGGACTCGTCCGCGCCATCGAATCTTTCGAACACACTCGTGGCCTTAAGTTCATTAGTTATGGCGTTTGGTGGATCAAGGCGTACATTACGCGCGCTATCAACGAACAGGGAAACCTCATCCGCTTGCCGGCCAACCAGCACCTCCGCGTGCGCAAGGCCTTGCACGAGCAATCCCGCGGTAAGGAAATCAACGAAGAAATTCGCGAACTCATCCAAATTGGCCAGCGCGGTGTCTCCTTCGACAGCCCCTTGAAGGCAGATTCCAAGGCAACCTACGCCGAAGTGCTCCCCGACAGCGGCGCCTCGAACCCGGAAGCCGATTCCGAAATTCAAAGCGTGGAAGCTTTGGCTCGCGACCTCATGGAACAGCTCCCCGAACGCGAAGCCAAGGTCATCACCGGCATCTTCGGCATCAACCAGGAAGCTCCGCAGACGCTTCGTGAAGTGGGCGAATCAATGAATATCTCCCACGAACGCGTGCGTCAGTTGCGCGACCAGGCTCTCCGCCGTATCCGCAAGTACAACAGCAAGGAATTCCTCCAAGAAAAGAAGGACGCCTTCCTCGCTGCAATCAATAAATGACGTAGAGGGCTTCGCCCCTAAACTCTGAGGCCTGCAACATTGTTGCAGGCGTTTTTGTTTTTGCAAAAAAAAAGCGAGCCGAACACAATTCAGTTACGAGAGCATGCATTCAGCACATCCGTTACGACGCCGTCCATAAAAACCCAGCCTTTCCCTACCAGCTTTAGGTGATTATTTTCCAGAACAGCAAATTTCTTTTTCACCCAGGAATCATACCCCGACGCATCCACTAGAATTCCATCCGCCGTCAAAGTAGCCAAATCCAGTCCCGAGCGCTGCCGCAGCGAAAGCCACACCCGCTCTGTCAGTACATCGTTTTCATCAAGGTCGTCGTATGTCAGCAAATCGTCTGGCGCACCGGCCCTCACATAGTCACGCCACCTCGGATACATCTCAGGAGCACAAAAACGGCGTCCCTTAAAGAAGCTGTGCGCCCCCGGTCCAAAGCCAAGGTACTCCCCACGCTCCCAATAATTTCTGTTATGGAGACTTTCTTCCCCGGGCTTCGCGAAATTGGAAACTTCGTACCTCAAAAAACCTTTTTTTTCAAGGATTTCCACACCTCCCAAGTACATCGGCTCATAAAGATCCTCATCTATTTTCTCCTCGCCACGCTCAACACGTTTTCCAAGAAGCGTCCTCCTCCCCACATTCAAGCCGTAAAAACTCACATGCCCCAGCGGGAAATCCGACAAGCGATCCACATCCTGCAAAAAAGATTTCACAGTTTGCCCTGGCAAATTGAACATCAAGTCCGCAGAAACTTTCACCTTCGGAATAGCCGTCAAAAGTTTCAGTGCCTCTATTCCACGTTCCACAGTATGTTCTCGTCCAATCCGATCCAGCAAATTCCGCGAAAAAGTCTGCAAGCCCAAGCTGAAACGCCGAACGCCGCACTCAAGCGCCATACCGACAGACTCCTCCGTACACGACTCCGGATTGAATTCCATCGAAATTTCACGAAACGGGCCACATCCACGCTCCTTGATAGCCTCAAAAATTCGCTTCAAGCATCGTCCCGGCAAAATCGAAGGCGTCCCGCCTCCCAAATACAGCGTTTCCGTCCGCGAAAAAACACCCGGATGACGTTCACCAAACAAAGTCATTTCCTGCAAAAGTAGTTCCGTATATTCGTCGTACAATTTCGACGCCGCCGGCATCACACGAAAATCGCAATAATCACAAATTTTCTCGCAAAAAGGAATATGTACGTAAAAACCAAGCATAAAAAATCTTTTTTTTTTATTTGATTATAAATAATTATAAATTAGTTATCAGCATGAGTGACATAGAAAAAAGAAAATGGAAAAAAAAGCTAAGGAAAAAACTGCCTTTGCTCATTTTCCTTTCATTGTCAACATTTATATTCTTTTTGGCATCGACCTTATTACTAGACGACTCCTACAAGGACATCTTGTTGGTCGTCATGATTTGGGCACTACCTTTATTCATCCACTAAAGCCATGACAATATCTAGACTCACACAACGAAAAGTAAAAGCCATTGGATATTACTTGTCCAGCTGGCTAGTCTTGTCGATGATTTTTTGTGCCGGACAACAATACGGAAGTCACCAGCCATTCAATCTACATCTTCTCTTTTTCGTCCTTCAGCTTTCCCTTTTCATGGGCCTATCTCATGGATTTTACGACATTCTGATATTGCAGGACGAAATGGACCGCAGAGCCGTCGGTCAAGCACTATTCATCCGCTCCATGTTCTTCATATCCTGTATATGCGGAAACATCATCATCTGTCTTTTACTATGGAATCTGAAAGGTAACGAGGGACTCATCAACGAAAGCAGCCTATCCAATACACTACAAGCCTTCAGGCAACCGGACACCCAGGTCCTAGTTATTACGTTATTCATTTTCGGCCATCTCATCACATTCATTCGTTCCGTTCATAAGAAATTCGGCACACGCGTTTTTACAAATACAATACTAGGCAAAACTCAGGATCCTATTGAGGAAGACCGAGTTTTCATGTTCATCGATCTAAAGCAGTCCACGACTATCGCCGAAGAACTGGGTCATGTCAAATACAGCACATTTTTAAAAGACTACTACAAGTTGCTCACCAATTGCTGCGAAGAGAACCATGGAGAAATTTATCAATTCGCTGGCGATGGAGTTTTCCTCACCTGGAAAACAAAATCATGTCAAAAAGCGACAAGGCCCCTTAACATGTTCTACGATTTCGCAAAATGTCTAGAAGGCACACGTCACAAATTCTTGAGACGCTACGGCATTTCACCTTCATTCAAAGCAGCGGCCCATTGCGGCAAAGTCATCACAACCGAGGTAGGCAACTTCGGAAGCGAAATGGCATACCACGGAGATGTTCTCAACACAACCTCGCGAATTCAAGCACTCTGCGCCAAGCTCGGCAAAGACCTTCTTGTTTCAGAAGAAATGCTTAAACATTTCACGCAACCACTTTCCCACGGATTCACTTGCGAAAAAGAAGGCTTTTTCGAACTGAAAGGAAAGAAAAACGGAATTTTAATCTACTCCATCAATCAACCCTTGACAAGTTCACAAAACAATTCTATAATTGGTGAAACCTCGCGGGAATAGCTCAGTTGGTAGAGCACGACCTTGCCAAGGTCGGGGTCGAGGGTCCGAGTCCCTTTTCCCGCTCGAAAATGAAAAAGACACCTTTATGGTGTCTTTTTCATTTTTTATCTGCGGAAGGACTTGAACCCGAGACCCCTCGGGGGAGAGGGTGCGGCACAAATCGGGTTGTGCACGAAGTGCGTGAAGCCGATTTGTGAGCTTAAGGCGAAGCCTTGAGCCCGTAAGGGTTGGACACTCAGCCGCGCCAGCGGTGACTGAGTGGACAACATTCCCTTTTCC
>JAZLIJ010000027.1:0-1034 GCA_045617325.1 Fibrobacter sp. | reverse complement strand
CAGCCGACGTTGTTTATATTTGTCGTGGTTAAAATTGTTCTTTGCGTGGTCGAGTGCCGAAGCCTGTACGCAAAAGGAGTCGTATGAAGAAAAATGAAGCCCCTGTTGCGGGGAATGGAACTGCTCCAGGCGATGTCGCCGGTGTAAAATCAAATTTCCAAGAAGTCTTGGATTTAAATATTGAAAGTCTAATTCTAGAAGTAAATGGAACCCATGTTTTGCTTGACAGGGACCTGGCTCAATTGTATGATGTTGAGACAAAGGCCTTAAACCAGGCAGTCAAACGCAATTCAGAACGTTTTCCTCAAAGATTTTGCTTTCAGCTAGATGAAAAAACTCAAAAAGAACTGGTCACAAATTGTGACCGGTTCAAAAGTTTGAAGCATTCTTCTGCAAGTTCCTATGCTTTTACCGAACAGGGTGTAGCTATGCTCTCGTCCGTTCTTCGCAGTAATCGCGCAATTCAAGTTAATATTGCGATTATGGACGCTTTTGTTGAAATGCGTAAGCATTTTTCTGTCAATGGATTGCTAAATGAACGATTCAACTTTCTGGAACGAAAGCAGATTGCCCTTGAACAAGAAACATCAAGGCAGTTTGCTATTGTCTTTGACGCATTGGATGAAATAAGGATTAATCCGAACTTACTCAAACACTTCCTGATCCTAAACGGTCAAAAGCTGGAAGCCGACGTGGCCTACACGCAGATTTACGGCATGGCCCAAAAGACGATTTTCGTGTTCGATGACTACGTGGGCGTAAAGACCCTGGATTTGCTGCGAGGCATCGCCCAGAATGTGCAAGTAACTATTTTCACCGACCAGCGGGGCGGCTGCGCATTGACGGATTCCATGCTCGCGGATTTCAAAGCGGCGCGGCCCGATGCGCATATCGAGCGGAAGCCCGCCGGTGGCAAGTTCCACGACCGTTACATCGTCTTGGATTACGGAACCGACTGCGAAAAAATGTTCCACTGCGGCGCCTCGAGTAAGGATGCCGGCGGAAGGATCACCACCATCATGGAAATCGAAAAT
>JAZLIJ010000026.1:0-2185 GCA_045617325.1 Fibrobacter sp. | reverse complement strand
CTATGATTTCATCACGAGATAACACGAAAAACAGGACCCGCTCATCCGAGCAATGTCATTAAGATAAGATGACGAAAAGAATACCTCGTACCGAAAGAGAAGGTACGGGGTATTTTTTTGAAAAAATAATTGAAAAAGGCTTGACAAAGCGGGCAATCTGTGCGGCCTCTTTGCTGACTGCGGTCAGCAAAGAGGCCCTTGTAGTGAAAAGCGTGAACCCCATCAGGGACACTACAAGGAGGACAGCCAATGAAATCCCAGAAAGCAAAAGCACTCCTTCAAGGAGCGATACAAGACCTCACGAATTGCAAATGGTTATTCTCTCGCAACCCACAAGCAGACTTTTTACGAAAACGGAAGTTGTCTTTTGAACAGATGGTGCAGGCAATCCTATGTATGCGAGGCGGCTCTTTAGCAAATGAGATGATGGACTTTTTCGGTATCCAAGAAGACCTTGCGACCACATCCGCATTCGTTCAGCGGCGGTCTAAAATCTTACCGGAAGCCTTTGAAAGCCTGTTTATCCTCTTTACGCAAAAAGCCGATGAAAACAAAAGATATGAGGGAATGCGCCTTTTAGCCGCCGATGGTTCGGATTTCCTTCTCGCTGCCAATCCTGACGATCCGGATTCTTTCTTTCCGGGAACAGAAGAGCAAAAATCCTACAATCTGCTGCACCTCAATGCGCTCTATGATCTGGTACAGCATATTTATGTGGATGCCGTTTTGCAAAAGCGCCGAAAAGCCGATGAATGCGGAGCTTTGGTCAGCATGGTAGACTGTTCCTGTCTGGATCGCGTTCTCCTATTAGCTGATCGTGGCTATGAGTCCTTTAATGTGCTCGCCCATATTCAGGAAAAAGGCTGGAAATTTCTCATTCGCATCAAAGGTGGGTTCGGCGGTATTGCCTGTGGTCTCGACTTGCCAGACGCAGATGAGTTTGATGTACCCATTTCTTTGAATTTGACCGTTAAACAAACGAATGAAATGAAGGCCCTGCTGAAAGACAGGAACCATTATAAGTACATTGGTTCATCAGCCAGATTCGACTTCCTTCCCAAGCATTCCAGAAAACATGATTCTGTTGTCTTCTATAATTTGTCTTTCCGCGTTGTCCGTTTTCCTATTTCTGATTCATCTTTCGAGACAGTTATTACCAATCTAGATGCCGGTTCATTTCCTCCTGCTAGGCTAAAAGAACTTTATGCTATGCGCTGGGGCATCGAAATTTCTTTTCGTGAGTTAAAGCACACAATTGGTCTACAGCATTTCCACGCAAAAAAGGTGGAGTTCATCCACCAGGAAATCTTTGCCCGTCTCACTATGTACAACTTCTATGAATTGATTACCCAGTCCGTAGTCATTCAACAAAGTAGCAAAAAATATGCCTATAAGGTCAATTTCTCCGCTGCTGTACATATTGGCAGACAATTCTTCCTCGGCGATATCCCTCCACCCATCGTTGAAGCCTTGCTTGCGAAGCATATTTCGCCCATTCGCCCCGGTCGGAGTAGGCCTCGTAAGCTAAAGCCAAAACAGGCTCTCAGCTTCCTTTACAGAATAGCATAATCTTCTTCGTTTGAATAGTGCTTTTTTCGGCAGACTTCCGTCTGTCCCTTTGCCATGCACTTTTTTATAAAAATAAGCACACCGTCTCCGATGTGCTCATTTCGTAGCCTTCCTCGCCATCGGGCATTGCCATTATCTTAATGACATTGTCTGAAAAGAGCGTCCTTTTTTATGTCAAAAAATGATTAAGTTTGCCGCCCGAAGCAGGACGGGAGAACCGTATGGAGGTCTATAATCAACTGACGAAGGGTTCCGGGTATCCGAGACTTCCGGAGAACGGAAGGCTTACAGGGTTCCCTCCAGCGTGCTGACCACCAGCGCACAGAATTCGCGCATGGCGTAGTGCAGAAAACCGCTGCGGGAGGAACGGGCGGGGATGCCGTAGAATTCCAGCTCCCACCCCTGAAAAGCGGCGGTGCGCAGGGAGCGGAATACGTGGAAATCGCTGGTGACGATTCCGACCCGCGCTGTGCCCTCCGGGAGCATGGGCACGCTGTTCTGGAGGTTCGTGTAGGTGTCCACGGAGCGATCCTCCAGCACGATGCGCTGTGGATCAATGCCCAGCGCCACCAGATTATCGTAGATGCACTGCGCCTCGCTGATGCCCTCGTCATCC
>JAZLIJ010000025.1:0-20476 GCA_045617325.1 Fibrobacter sp. | reverse complement strand
TTTCGAATAACCTCGCGCGAAGCGCCAGACTATTACCTACTGCATACTGCTTACTGTTTACTGCTTACTAAAGTCTGCATCTTGTCTGCGAAAATACTTCGCTAATCGTCGCCTAGCAACTCACCGTCATCCCGTGCACATCCCCTTTAGGGCTCCGTCATCCCGGCCCCCGAGCCGGGATCCTACAGCAGCATCCCAAATGCATCTCGATTCGGAATAAACCCGCGCGAAGCGCCAAACTATTCTACGGCGAACAGTCTACTTCCTACTGTCTACTAAACAACCGTCATCCCGTGCTCCGACACGGGATCCCCTCGCTGCATCGCTAAAGCATCTCGTTTTCGAATAACCTCGCGCGAAGCGCCAGACTATTACCTACTGCATACTGCTTACTGTTTACTGCTTACTAAAGTCTGCATCTTGTCTGCGAAAATACTCCCCTAATCGTCGCCTAACAACTCACCGTCATCCCGCGCTTGATGCGGGATCCCTTTTCACAGAATCTTTTCTACATTGAAGTGCTAAAAAGGAGTTGCCACATGGGTGGAATTTGTAGAGTTGGATGGAAACTATTTGCTGTTGCGGTGGCTGCAGTGTTGTGTGTCGGGATGTGGGGGTGTACGGATGTGGATTATCATTTGTCGGAAAGTCGGACTGGTGCTAAGGTGGTCGGATTTATAGATGATTCGCTTGTAATGGTGGAAGATTACCGCTATTGGCATGAAGAGCGTGAAACTTTTACAGGTAGTTTTACAGAACGCAGCGGTTGCGAAAATGCTCGTCTTTGCGTATATAATTATCGTGTTCAAGAGGATGGACCAAGGTGGTGTGATTCAACGTTGGGATATGGAGTTAATGCGGGACAGCTTACGGATTCCGTTATATGGGAGGGCTTAGGTCCACTATCTAATGGTGAACAAAATGAATTGTTACTTTGGAAGGTTGGTGAAAATGTAAAATACTTTGGTTTGAAGTCTGTTTTTGATGGTTGTAGTGTTTTGTTTAAGGGGGCTTCGGCAAAACAATGGTTTGATGGAAAATTTATTGTACGTGGTGAAAAATCGCTGAATGCTGGCGGTGATACTTGCCAGTATGCTGTGCTGGATACGGTGACGCGGACGATAACGTATAAACGTTTAGATGAAAATTTGAAGTGGATTGAAAAGTGTGATGACGTAAGGGCTTGGGACGATGATGTGTATTGCTTGGAATTGGATAAAGAAACTTATGATGCAAAGCTTTTTATAAATGAATGTTTGAAATTTATTATGGAAAGAAACCAGTATAAATTAGGAGATTATGCGAATGTTTCTTTTATGGGACCTTATTTAAAATTGCATCAAACTGTGTATAAATATCGCAAAAATGAGATAAAAAGAATGACTAGCTTTAGTTCGCAGGGAATCTCCTTTGGCGATGGAAAAGGGACTAATATAATATACTAGGGTAGTCTATGAAAAAACTTCTTCTTTTAGTGATGGCTTTCGCCATCGGTGGTTGGGCTGTACCCAAACCAATGGAAAGTATTGAAATTTTGACTAAACTAATGTCCCGCGGATAGTCCAACCGCGAATGTCGTCCAGCTTGACTTTTACGTAGTCGCCTGGCTTGATGATGCGGCCTTCCTCCGGCTTGAAAACGACTTTCTTGTAGTTGTCGGTGCGCCCGCGCAGTTCCGATTCGTTGCGCGTCGACTCCTGTTCCACCAAAAGTTCCTCGGTGCGGCCGAGCATCATTTGGTTGCGCTTGAGCGTGATGGCGTTTTGCAATTCCACGAGGCGGCTATGGCGTTCTGATTTTTCTTCGGCGGAAAGGATTTCTGTTTCCTTTGCCGATTCAGTACCTTCGCGTGGGCTGTAGATGAACATGAATGCGTTGTCGAACTGGCAAGCTTCAAATGCTTTGATTGTTTGTTCGAAGTCCTCGGCGGTTTCGCCTACGAATCCGCAAATCACGTCGGTGGAAATTCCATAGAACGGATCCTTGCTGCGGAGCTGCTCGATGACCGTCATGTACTGTTCCATGTTGTGCTGGCGGCGCATCTTCTTGAGGATGGCGTCACTGCCACTCTGCAGCGGAATGTGCGCATAGTGGCAGACTTTCGGATTGTTCAAAAGAACGTCGATAAGCTCGTTCGTGTAATGGCGCGGGTGCGGGCTCGTGAAGCGGATGCGCTTGATGCCGCCGATTTCGGAAACTTTTGTAAGGAGGGTCGCAAAGTCTGCGTCTGCGGTTTTATAAGCGTTCACCGTCTGGCCGAGGAGCATCACTTCGGAGATGCCCTTGTCGGCTGCCATTTTGACTTCGGTCAACACGTCGTTCATGTCGCGGTATTTTTCTGGCCCACGGAGGTAGGGCACGATGCAGTAGCTGCAGCGCTTGTTGCAACCGCGTTGGATGGTGACGAATGTGCTGACGTCGCTTTGCAGCTTGGCGTATTCACCGAGGTAATTCTCTTCGCAATCTTCGTCGATGAACATGCGGTGATGCGTCTTGTGTAGCGGACTGTCGGCGCCGTCCAAGAGCAGTTCCGGAATTTTGCGGTACTGGTCTGGCCCTACGATGTAGCTCACGTTCTTCAGACGCTTCAGAAGTTCAGGACCGCGATTCTTGGCCATGCAGCCGCAGACCACGACTTTTACATCGGGGTTCTTTTTGCGCAGGTGCTTGAGCTTGCTGATGTTCACGATTGCTGTTTCTTCTGCCTTTTCGCGGACGCTGCAGGTATTTACGATGATGAAATCTGCATGTTCCTTGTTGGTTGTCTGTATGCAACCGCGGGCGTCCAGTTGCTGGGCGATCATTGCGGAATCGTATTCGTTCATTTGGCAGCCGTATGTGGCCAGGTAATACTTCTTCATGAACATCAAAATAGCTGAAGGTGGAGGCGATTGCAGAATGTCTGAAATCGCGATGGCGTCTTGCCTGTTGCTGCAAGACGCGGCAAAAATAGCAAAAAACGCTGGCTGCAATAGGCTAGCTACCTGCGATGTGCCTGCAGAACGTCTTCGAATGTCCGCTGATTTTTTCACCAGCCGGCGAAATTAGTGCTCGAACCTGAAAAAAGTGCTCTGTTTTCGCAAAAATGGGCTCCATTTAATAAATTTTTTGCATTTGGAACCCATATTTGTGTATAAAGTAACGTCTTTTGTAGCCAATGATGGAGTCTTTGTCTTTATGGTGGGCTCCAAATTTGTGAAATTGCAACTTTGGAGCCCATTTCGCCAAGCAAATTTTTCGAACTATTATGTACAACTTAATAAAATGGGCTCCGTTTTTTGTAAAATTTGGATTTGGAGCCCATATTTGTCCAAATTCGCAATTTTTTTTCTAAAACTCCGGGATTTCCCCAAAATATTGGCTTTGCTTGCCCGTACTTTGTATATTCACGACCGCAAACGTTCCGTTTTGCCTTATTTGTATATCATATTATCACAATATCTTCATTATATCAGCTAACTGTCGCATACGGCTATATTGCAAGCGCGGCAGTACATCATTTTCGTATGTAAACTATGGAGATATTATGCGTTCTCTGGAACAGCTCCCTCCCGACACTATCCTCCCTCAAATGCAGCGGCGTGCCGATGAACTGCTCGCTGTTATTGAACAAATGAAAAAATCAATAAGCCGTGCACCAGTTGGTCGTATCAAGATGATTCGCCATGGCGGCAATATTCACTGTTATCATGTTACTGATGTGAATTCGCCTGCAGGTCGATACATACCGATTTCTGAAAGCCGACTGATTCAGTCTTTGGCGCAAAAGAATGTTGACGAAAAAGCTTTGCGTGAACTGGAACAGCAACTTTTGCTGATAGATCGTTTCGTTGCGAAATACAATCCTTGTGCATTGCGCGTGTTGTATAAAAATTTGAGTGCAAATCGCAAATCTCTGATTACTCCCGTTCAACTTTCCGACGAGGAGTATGCGACTCGCTGGCTGTTGGAGGAATACCAAGGTAAAGGTTTTGACGCCGATGCTCCGGAACTTCTGACTGCAAAAGGGGAGCGCGTTCGTTCCAAGTCGGAGGTGATTATTGCTGACACGCTTGCACATTACGGCGTCCCGTATAAGTATGAGCGTCCGCTGCTTTTAAAAGCAGGGTGTGGGAAGGAGAAAAAAGGCGAAGCTCAAAATAGTGCTGCGTTCATCCGCAAGTCTCGGAAAAAAGTCAAAGGTGGCTGTTGCTGTGGCCGCTTGGATGTTGAAGATTTTTCAATCGCAAACCGCGAACTCGGCGGGGCAAAGCGTATTTCCGTTTTTCCGGATTTTACTTGTCTGAATCTTCGCACTCGCATGGAATTTCTGTGGGAGCATTTGGGCCGCATGGATGACGCTGAATACGCGAAGAAAACGGTTTCGAAACTTCGCACGTATGGCAATAATGGATTTGTTCTTGGCTTGAATCTGATTGCGACCATGGAATGCGAGGAAAATCCTTTGAATCGCTCGGACGTGGAAAGACTTGTGAAAAACTTTTTGCTTTAGCGGAAGCGCTCATTGACCGCTTGTTAGCCGCTCGCAAGTTGTCCCTAAGCAGATTGCTTTGCTCATCGTCAATTGCAGTATGCAGCTTGCTTCCTCCAAAAAATCGGGAGCAGTTGCATTAGACGCACTGGGCGCGTTTTCGAACCTCGCCTTTGTCTGGATGATGCGGCTGCTTTGTAATGTTTATTTTGCCGTGAAAACTTCAACTTTTTCAGAAAGACTTTGTATTATTGTGGATATGGCAAGACCTTTCTATAAATTTCTAGGACGCATGGCGCTAATGACAGCTGCTGCATTGTGGGCTGGTTGCAACGACGACTCCGAGAAAACTGCAAAGTCTGAAAAGTCCCAAACGGCGGAAGCCCCTGCGACGGAAGCTGCTGCGAATGCCGCAATCGAGACTTCTGCGAAAATATACCGCGAATCGACCGAGGCCGCCACGCGTGATGCTGAACAGACCTTCAAACGATTTAATGCTGAAAATAGTGTAGTGAGTGACTTTAAAAAATTTCAGGAAAGTCTTTCTCGTGTCTTAAAATCTGATTCTCAAATAGATCGCAAAATTGTAGAGTCAATTTCAAATAAGTACAAGACAGAAAAAGGTGAACCGCGGAAGATTATTATGGGTGGAAAAGCGGGCTTATACACCAGTCAAGATGAATTGTTTCCTCTTGGAGTCCCTTTTAAAAATACTTCGCAGCTTTCTGCAGGCTTGTTTGTTGTTAAATATCCTTTTGAATCGGACATAAAAATTTCCCCTAAAGGATTTCTTGATATACCTTCTATAGTGACCGTGGTTCATCGGCGTATTCCCGCGTTGCGTCATATTTACAGAAAGTTTATCAATAGAAAAGGCGAATTTGAAGGTAAAGTAACTTTAAAAATGACGGTCGGCCCCGATGGCATGGTCAGTAATGTTGCTTTAATCTCGTCAACAATTCTTTCCATCGAAATGGACGAAGAAATCAAGAAAAATGTAAGTCGCTGGCGGTTCCCAGAATCCGGTGGTTCTACGACTGTGACGGTGCCTTTCGAATTTTATAAGTCTCGCAAGGAATGACCGATGACAAGACCTTTCTATAAATTTCTAGGACGCATGGCTCTGATGACAGCTGCTGCTTTGTGGACCGGCTGCAACGACGACTCCGAGAAAACCGCAAAGTCCGAAAAACGGCAAATTGCGGAAGCCCCTGCGACGGAGGCTGCTGCGAATGCTGCGACCGAGAACGTTGCTGAAGTTCCGCAGTCTTCCTTGAAAGCGAAGTCGTCATCTTCCGTTGTGCCGCGATTTGTTGAACAAACTTATGTTGATTCTGGAAATGTCTTTATTGAAATTTCTCGAGAATTTGCCCTTGGTGACGAAGATTCAAGTAAGACCTTTGATGAACTCACGGAACTATTGCGACGGAGTATTCCGAAGGTTAAGAAACTTTATAAATCCTATTCCAAATATGACGCCTGGGCCCTGGGCTCCTGCCTATATAAAATCGTCATCGGTAATGACGGCTCTGTTCAAGATGTTTTAGTGGATAGTACAAATATAAGGTCTAAGGAATTTGTTCAGGCTATTCAGAAACTTTTGAAAAAGACAATCGTGCTAAAATCGGAACTGAAATCTGTAGCTTTCGATATTGAATATACTTTGAAAGATGAAGTCCTTGCCGAGGATGCTTCTGGGAATTTTGATGGGTTTGCAGGCTGCCTTTATGGATGTGGTTGTGGTTTGGGCGGTATTTTAGCTGGGTTGCGTGGCTTTGTAATGCCAATCTCGGATTCTGTATTTCAAATCGCAACAAACAGCTCGTTGAATGTTAACGATATCAATGAGTTTGTTCGAATGCGTACTCCAGGATTACGTCATATTTACAAAAAAAATCTTAGGAAAAAGCCTGATTTTGTTGGGAAGATTGTGCTGAAATTGACCATAGATTCTGCTGGCGCCGTGAAATCTGCGAAGGTTGAATCTTCTACTACGGACTTTCCCGAATTTGATAGTGAAATTGTGAAAGCTGTTGGCCGCTGGAAGTTTAAGGCTTCTGGGGGAACTTCAACGGTGACTATTCCTTTTACCTTTGTTGAAAAGTATCCTTGGACGGAGTAATCAACTCTGCGAAATCCTTGATGTGGCCTGCGGTGTACTTGGGGGCCAGGGGCAAAAGATTTTCGGGGCGGCCGAAGCCTTCCAAGAGCGTGATGCAGTCGATGCCTGCATTCTTTGCTGCAAGTACATCTGGCATGTCGTCGCCAATCATCACGGCTTTTTCGGGGGCGACTCCGGTTTGTTGCAAAAGTGCGAAAATGCCGGCGGGGCTTGGTTTGCGTTCGGGTGTCGTGTCGCCACAGAGGTAAGCGGAGATGAGGTTGGCGGGGCGGCATTTTCCGGTGGAGTTGCTTTTGTCCGCGGCGTTGGCTGCGGTTGCGTCTCGGTTTTCATCGGCGGTTGTGCCGCAGTTCTCGGAGTTTCCAATCAATCCGAATTTTTCAAGAATTTTTTTAGCGGGATTCACGGGCTTGTTCGTGAGCATGGCGGCGATTTTTTTCGCCGCGCATCTTGCGTTCGCAATTTCGCCGCATCCCGCGTCCGCGATTCCGTTGCATCTCGTTTCTGCGGAAGTGCTGCATTTCGCGTCCGCGATTGCGCGGCATCCCGCGTCTGCGATTTCGCCGCATCTTGTTTCTGCGGAAGTGCCGCATCCCGCGTCCGCAATTGCGCGGCATCTTGTTTCTGCGGAAGTGCTGCATTTCGCGTCCGCGATTGCGCGGCATCCCGCGTCTGCGATTTCGCCGCATCTTGTTTCTGCGGAAGTGCTGCATTTCGCGTCCGCGATTGCGCGGCATCCCGCGTCTGCGATTTCGTCGCATCCCGCGTCCGCGATTCCGTTGCATCTCGTTTCTGCGGAAGTGCTGCATTTCGCGTCCTCGATTGCGCGGCATCCCGCGTCTGCGATTTCGTCGCATCCTGCCGCGTTTATCCTGCGAATGATTTCAATAACGCCTTCGTACGGCTCGGTGTTTTCGGTGCTGTGCTCCCAGTAGTAGGCGGAATAGACCTTGTGGACTTCGCCGATTTTGGCGTCGTCGAAGCCTGCGTTTTCAAGTACAGCGGTGACGGCTTCATTGTCGCGAACGTCTAGATGTTCTATTTTGCGGCAATCTGGATTCCTCGACTTCGTGCCTTCGGCGCAGTTTATGTTGGCATCGCGGTCTTTACTTGCGGCGTAGTTCTTACCTGCGTTGCTGCTTTTGCCCGCAATCGGTTCACCAGCGGTTTTCCCGGCGGCAAACATGAGCCCCGACGCCACGGACCTGCGAATGAGATTCTTGGAACCGTTCCCGATGCAACTCCTGACATTCTCCTTTGAAATTTCCCGAACGCCGAATTGCTTCAATGCGTAATTCACGGCTGGCGCCAAGTCCCCAAGCGTATTGAACAAGGTTCCGTCCAAGTCAAAAATGAACAGTTCCTTCGTGGTGAGCAATTTCTTGATTTCTGCAATTGGCGTCAAATATTCGTGGAAATTCATGGTGCCAAATTTAAAAAACATTCTTTAAAAATCAAATTGAAGTTCTTTATTAGCCGATTTTCATCCGAAATGGACTCCAAATGGGAAAATTTTGAATGTTTGGAGCCTATTTTTGTAGATAAATTAAGTTGTAAAAAGCTTTTTGGCGGAAAAATCTTTACATCGTGGACTCCATTTTGCTTTTTTGGGGTGTTTTGGAGTCCATTTCAAAAAGATTTCTACTAAATTATTTTCGAACAAAATAAAAATATGGACTCCAAAACAGTATTTTCAACATTTTGGAGTCCAATATTGTCAAAAATCTCACGTTTCATTCGTGAAATTGACCGGCGAAAAACTTTTCAATCCCAAATTCCGCAAAGGTACAGAATTCCCGCTATGATAAAAAATGCTCCGAATAAAAAGCAACTGCCGACCACCGCCTTGAACCCTTGCGCGTTTTCGGCCTTGTAAAACCGAGCGCCTCTTATTGCAATGACTTTTTTGAAGACGCAAGAAATGGTATAAGATATGACGCTAGCACCCAAAGAGAATAAATAGATGAACGCTTTGGGACCTTCTGTACACACGTAGGCGAATGCCATTATCAAAAAAATGATTGAAATGATGTTGAATAAAGCGATTCTAGGATCGTCGTTCTTTTCGCATTCTTCGACGACTTTGGCATGGTGCGCTTCTTTTTCCGCTTCCTCCAATGGTGTGTCATGATCCAGTTCGCGGATGCGCTTTTTGACAATGTTGATTCTTTCAGGAGTCTTGTCTTTGTAGAGCGGATGGTTTTCAATTTGTTCAAGAATTTCGTACAATTCGTCAAGCGGCAGTTCACGGATTTTTGCTTCGTAATCCTTCAGGTACGCTTCGTTGTTTGGAAAATTGTTGCCGACATCCATGTTGCTAAATCTACAAAGTTTTTGCAAATCCAACGAGTGTCATGATCGCTCCAAGCAAAAGAATGATAGATACGCTTAACCAGAACTGTGATGGATTTTCATCCTTATGAATGACTTTGCCGTTTCCGTTTTTGCCTAGGGTGATTTTCTTGTCGAAAATAAAGATGAATGCGACTGATATGAAGTTGAATCCAAAAAGAATGAAGGCCAATGGCGGATCTTTTTGGGGACTTGTAGAAACGACTAGAACGCTAGAAATACAAAGTACAACAGAAAGAACGAAAAATATCACACTTTGGAAACTGTGTGTATTGGAATGCTGGGTGTCCTGTTTGCGAATTTTTTTTTCGTTAATGTTCATGGTTATAAAATAAAAAATTTGCTAATCCGGATGTGTCGGTTGCCGTTTTGGCCGAACTCTTGATTTCAGCTTTCGCAAAAAAGAGCGAAGTTCAGAAATTCCATGCCGAGTCTAATAACCTTTTGTATATTTTCGGCATGAAGAAAAATTTAATTGCTATTGCTTTCTTGGCTGCGACGGCAACTTTTGCCTCCGATGCTATTTCCTTTGTTCCTAACGTCTATCCTCTTGGCGAAGTCAACCAGGGCGATGTCAAGCACGTCGTGCTGAAGGGCGCGAATATTTCCAACAAGCCTGTCAATCTTGAAACGGTCATGTGCCAGGGCACGGGCTGTTCCAATTTCAAGTACCCGAAGACTGTGGATCGCCATGCTCCGGTCATTGTTGAATTTGATATGGATTTTTCCGAAATGGAAGGCCCTGTGAATACGACTGTAGTACTTGTGGATGCGGACGGAAAGCCTATCACGACTGCCTTGGATGGTTCGGTGAAGGCTCCGATTTTCTTTGGCGAAAAGATGTTTGATGCCGGATTTTACGCTAAGGGCGAATCCCGCGAATGGACTTTCTACGTCTGGGAAACGGACAAGAAGGATCATCCTGACCTCAAGCTCGCTGACGCGTTTAAAAAGGAGTTCTCCCTCAAGACTAAAAAGGTCATGCTTAATGTGGACAAACTTGACCAAATCAAGGAAGGCGGCAAGGTTCCCGGCCTCAAGGTCACTTTGAAAACCAAGGGCTTGTCTCGCACCGGCTGGGAACTCAAGCAGAAGAGTATCCGCAAAATTGTGAGTTTTAAAAGCAAAAAATTCCCGAAGGCGACCCCTGAAGTGCTGATTGTCGGCTATTGGAAGTAAAAATTCACTTTTTTTTTAGTTTCACCTTGAAAAAAAACTGTTTTTAACCTAAATTTGATGCCCGACCACGGGATGTAGCTCAGCCTGGTAGAGCGCTTGAATGGGGTTCAAGAGGTCGCTGATTCGAATTCAGTCATCCCGAGAAAAGATCCGCTAGAAAATAGCGGGTCTTTTTTTTATACCAAGTCCTGGAAAAATTCGGGACGGTGAAAGTCCGGCTTTTCTGTCTGGATGGGGAAGACGCTCAGGTAATGCGGCGTTTTGGCCTTGTCGGCGCACTTGTAAAGATTCCCGCGCAGAGTCGCCCCTTCGAAGGTTGCGATTCCGAATAATTTCGCGGGGATGTCTATGGTGATGCTCCAGCAGACGAGGTCGCCTGCGATGCTTGCCAATTGAGTCGTCCTACGGATGGCTGCAATATCGCTTTCGGAAAGCGTCGTCCTGTTTTCGCGGCCGGTACCGCGGGCAGCGAGCATGAAACCGCGGCTAGTCGTTTCGAAGTTGAAGTATTCCTCTGCGTTCGCCGGATTTTGCAGGAAAATTTCGACGCAGGAGTCTTCCCAGCTTCTGCCGTTGTTTTCGCGGACTTCCGCCCGGAAGCAGTTCATGGGTTCCTCGACGATAAATTCCACATGGAAAAAATTGGGAGTGTGCGAATAAGTTGCCTGCACGATGGGCAAGTCGGCTTGCTTGTTTTGCGGCCAGGAAAGATTGGGTTTTAATAGCATGTTCAAATATTAGTAAAACAAATTAATCAGTGGTTAATCAGTGATTAATCACTTGTCTTTTTTTTCATAATTGGCGAATTTATGCGAAAAACGGCGTTTCTTTGTTTGGCATGGCTTTTGCATTTGGTTGTGCGAATCACGGGGCCGTAGATTCGGCTTCATGGTCAACTAAAAAATAGGAGGCCATTTATGGCTTATACAAATGAAAAGGTTACTGCTAAGGAATCGACGGTTGCCAAACAAACGACTCAATTTGATTGCCTTGCCGTGACCAATGTCCAGGTCTATCCGTTCAGGGAAGGCTCGAATCTTGGACATATCAAGGCGCTTGCCTCTATCGTTTTGAACGACCAGATGGTCCTGCGCGGGCTTCGCGTCATGGATGGCGAAAACGGACTTTTCGTGAGTTACCCGGTGGATCCGTACTACAAGGGCGAGGAATTCCATTCCATCTGCTTCCCGTTGGTGCGTCCGCTGCGTGAGCATATCGAAAATTGCGTGCTTGAAAAGTACCAGGCTGTATTAATCAAGTAGGTGTCCCTTGTTTCGCAGAATTCGTTCTTATTGTCTGTTTGGCATCAAGGCGGTACCCGTCAGTGTGGAGGTGGATGCGGCTCAGGGGCTGCCCGGTTTTACGCTGGTGGGACTTCCTGACAATGCGGTAAGGGAATCCCGTGAGCGCGTCGTTTCGGCGATTCGTTCCATCGGGAAGGTGGTGACTGGGTTCCGGACGACGGTGAACCTCTCGCCAGCGGATTTGCGAAAGGAGGGGAGCGCCTTGGACCTTCCACTTGCGATTGGCCTTCTGGTTTCGACGGGCGAGGTCTCCGTTCCTCGTCTGGAGAGTTATGTCTTCGTTGGGGAACTTTCCCTGGATGGACTTTTGAAGCCTGTCCGGGGCGTTCTCTCGATCGCAATGGATCTTGCAAAGGAGAGAGGTTGCGTCCTTGTGATTCCTAGGGGAAATGCCCAGGAGGCCTCGCTTGTGGATGGTCTACGTTTTATATGTGCCGATTCGCTGAAGGAATGTGTCGATGTCCTTGTCGCGGGCGGGCAGAATGTAAATGTCGCTTCTGGAATTGGAAAGCGATGCGTCATGGTGGATGGAAATGTTCCGGACTTCAAAAATGTCGTGGGGATGGACGACGTAAAGCGTGCTCTGGAAGTGGCCGCTGCAGGTGCGCATAACTTTCTCCTGGTCGGTTCCCCTGGTGCAGGCAAGACACTCTGTGCCAAGTGCCTGCCGGGAATTTTGCCGGAGATGTCCGAGGTGGAAATTCTTGAGACGACGAGAATTCATTCCTGTGCGCGCAGGGCGGGCGATTCCGATGAGTTCAGGCCGGTGCTGGTGCGCCCGTTTCGCTCGCCGCATCATTCGGCATCGATGGTGTCGCTGGTGGGTGGCGGTGCGCGGCTCTTGCCGGGGGAGGCTAGCCTTGCGCATAACGGGGTGCTGTTCTTGGATGAACTGCCGGAATTTAACCGCTGCGTGCTGGAAGCTTTGCGCGAACCGATGGAGGAGGGGGCCATTTCGGTGAGTCGCGCGAGTGGAACGGTGGTCTGGCCGGCGCGATTTATGATGGGGGCGGCGATGAATCCGTGCCCGTGCGGTTTTGCGATGGACCCGAAACGCGAATGCACCTGCCTCCCGGAGGCGCGAAAACGCTACCGCGAGAAAATTTCGGGGCCGCTCCTTGACCGCATCGACATTCAGGTGAGTGTGCCACCCGTGGACGCCTCGCTGTTTGCTGCGCGTGGCGGTGGGGAATCTTCGGCGGAAATTCGCAGGCGCGTCTGTGCTGCGCGGGAACGTCAGCTGGAGCGCTTTCGAGGGCTTCCGTTCAAGTCCAATGCGGAAATGTCCTCGGAGAGTGCGCGGAAGTTTGCTGCAATGGCGCCTGCGACGGAGAATTTTGCCGTCACAGCTGCTGCCAAGATGGACCTGAGCGCCCGAAGCTATTTCCGGCTGCTGAAAGTCGCAAGGACGATTGCCGATTTGCGTTCTGCCGATAGTGTATCGGTGAATGATTTGGCGGAGGCGCTCCGCTACAGGGCTTTCAAGTAAAAATGGGGGTGTTCGCGAGGGGCGCTTCAGCAATTGTAGCTGTCGCTGAGGAACGTTGCGTGGGACGCTGCCATTGTTTATGCTGCTTTTTGCTACAGAAGCTGTGTCTGTCGCTGCATTTTGCTGCTGCATTGCCGCTGTTGTATCGCTATGTTATGTCCTCGCGACAATGTGAATTGTTGCTGCATCTGTGGGGCGCGGTTGCCGTTGAGGCTTGCCGCCACTGCCTTTTAGCGGTTTATTTTGACGCTGACCTCGGCGCCGTTACATCCGGGGATTGCCTGTGGCTTTCGCACGCTGACTTCTGCGGCGTTCGCTTGCGGGTAATGCTCAAGGATGTATTTCCCCGTTTTAACGACTAGAGTTTCTGTGAGGTGGAAACAAGAAAGGCGGATGAACCTTTTGAGTTCTTCCGCCAACTTTGCATAATCAATAGAATAGGAGATGTCTTCGCTATTCGCTGCGTTGGTAAAATCAAGCCAAAGTGTGACGTTCAAGATTATCGGCTGTTCGTTTTCTCTTTCTTGAGGAAGAATGCCGATGATGCAGTTGAACTGTAAATCTCTGAGGTTGATTTTACCGGTTTCAATTACCATACGTAGAGAACGATAGCTGCTGTCAAGGAAAGCGCAGAGACGCCGAACCAGATGTTACGTGCTGTAGCGTAGGAATTCTGCGTGTCCTTGTTCGTGTTGATGCGGCTCTGAAGTCCTGCATAGGTCCATTCGAAACCATTTGCGCTTGTGTTGATTGCGAAATCTTCTGCGGTTGCCTTGTTCTTGAAATAATCTACGCAGGCATTTTTATTCACGATATTGCCTCCGCTACATGCTGCGTCAATTTTCGTGTCAACGATGTCCGCGACTTTTCCAAGGTCGTCTGCGGCATCCTTAGCTTCGCTGGATTTCTTTTGCTGGACAATGCCCATGACTGCACTGCCGACAGCGACGGCGGTAAGGGCTACTGCGCTCCAGAAGCGAACTTCGTCTGCGATACCGAAACGGCTTGTTACATCGGAAGATGCGGATGTGGTTGAATAATTTATGGCGTCAGCTTGCGCATTGGAGCGATTGAGGTTTCCGGAGACATCGTATTTCTTGAGGTCTTCGTCGTCATCGCAATCTGGGTCGTATTCGTATTCATCGCATTTCTTTTTTGAAGTGGCTGCGGGAGCGCTTGCTGCTGCGGTTTCTGCCTTGGAGGCTTCGCTTTGCAATTCGACCGGCTTGCCGTCGATAATGGCGAATGCGGATGTCAAGCCAGGAATATAGATGGAGGTTCCATCAAAGTAAACCTTTTCGGCATCTTCCTTCGGTTGCATGCCGCGGGTTGCGTAAAACTTGGTGGTGACCATGCTGCTATAAGACATCCCTTCCGGGGGAGTCAGAGCGACGAGGTTGCTCAAATCGTTTGCTCGTCCCTGATAAAGCTGGTAGGTCGGTTCTGTGTCTCCAAATGGGTCTTCAAATTTCTGACGAATGACCAGACGGCCCTTTTGAAGAGTGGCGACCTCGTCTGCTGGTGCGGTTTTCAGTTGTCCACCAAATTCAGCAGCAATGTATTTGTCTGGTGTGCCCTTGTCTTGAGCCGAAAATTCACTAATGTCATAAGCACCTGCAAAGGCTGCAGCTGCGGAAAGGCAAATTGCCAACAAAAAAGAACGTCTCATCGTTTTTTACTCCGAAATTCCAATTTCCATGAAAATATATAAAAAAAAAAGAACTTTATGAATCATATAATTTTTTTACAAGCAAAGATATGTGATTACTTTTGCAAAATAAGAGTGCTTGGCTTGAAAATTTTTTTAAAGGTGGGCTTTTTTGCAAAAAATTTCTAACTTTATGCCCGTAATTTTAACTCTAACCAAAGGTGCTATAATGGCAAAGCTTTCTATCGAAGATCTCGAACTCGCCGGCAAGCGCGTGTTCATCCGTGTCGACTTCAACGTTCCGCAGGACAAGGTCACTGGTGAAATCACCAATACCAAGCGTATCGAAGCCGCTCTCCCGACCATCCAGTACGCTCTTGAAAAGGGTGCTTCCGTTGTTCTCGCTTCTCACCTCGGCCGCCCGAACGGCGAAGTGAATCCGAAGTTCACTCTCGCTCCGGTTGCAAAGAAGCTCGAAGAACTCATCGGCAAGCCGGTTAAGTTCCTGAACGACTGCTGCGGTGCCGAAGTCGAAGCCGCTTGCGCCGCTGCCAAGCCGGGTGACATCATCCTTCTCGAAAACCTCCGCTTCCACATCGAAGAAGAAGGCAAGCGTAAGGTCAAGAACGCTGACGGCACCGAAGAAAAGATCAAGGCCGACAAGGAAGCCGTCAAGGCCTTCCGCGCAAGCCTCACCAAGCTTGCCGACGTCTACGTAAACGACGCTTTCGGTACCGCACACCGCGCTCACTCCTCCATGGCAGGTGTTGAACTTCCGCAGCGTGCCGCTGGCTTCCTCATGAACAAGGAACTCAAGGCGTTCGACCAGGTTCTCAACAATCCTCCGCGTCCGTTCCTCGCAATCCTCGGCGGTGCCAAGGTTGCAGACAAGATCCAGCTCATCAGCAACCTCCTCGACAAGGCTGACAAGATCATCATCGGCGGTGGCATGGCTTTCACCTTCAAGAAGGTGATGGACAACATCGAAATTGGTTCTTCTCTGTTTGACGAAGAAGGCGCAAAGCTGGTTCCGGAACTGGTTGCCAAGGCTAAGGCTGCCGGCAAGGAAATCATCCTCCCGGTTGACTACGTTGCTGCTGACAAGTTCGCTGCTGACGCTGCTACCAAGTGCGTTTCTGACGCTGAAGGCATTCCGGCTGGCTGGATGGGCCTCGACGTTGGTGCAGAATCCACCAAGCTCTTCGTTGACGCTATCAAGTCCTCCAAGACCATCGTTTGGAACGGTCCTGCAGGCGTGTTCGAATTCGAAGCATTCGAAAAGGCAACCAAGGCTATGGCTGACGCTATCGTCGAAGCTACCGCTGCTGGCGCAATCACCGTGATCGGTGGTGGCGATACCGCTACTGCAGCTAAGAAGTACGGCGCAGACAAGAAGGTCACCCACACTTCTACCGGTGGTGGCGCTTCTCTCGAACTCCTCGAAGGCAAGGAGCTGCCGGGCGTCGCTTTCTTGAGCGATAAGTAATCTCTAAAAAAAAATTCCTGATTAAGGAAGTTTTTTTAAAAGAGTCTCTCGTGATGAACGAGAGATTTTTTTTATATTAAGTCGCAAAATACTAATGGGGGTTTTATGAAACGTTATTGTACGTTTATCCTTTTTGCGATTGCATTTTGCTGTGCCCAGTCCTTTGCCGGTTTTAGCAAGGTTGTGCCCCAAAAGAGCAATTATACCATCGTTCAACAAAGCGGTTCTGCAAAGGCTTCGGCTAAAAAGGCTGAGGTTCAGGAGGAACCTGCTGCTCCCGAGGCTGTTCATTCCAATTATGTTGTTGAGGCTCCGGTGGACTACAGTGATAGCGTTAACTACTACAGTCGCCTAGCCGAAGATCTGAGGGCGGAAGGCGCTGCAACTAAGTCCAAGGGTGTTGGTATGCTGATTGGAGGTATCGTGGGGGCGATTGGTGGCGTTGCTCTCATGAGTTATGTCATATCCAACGACGACCAGTACTGTAGCGAAGTTTATTCTTCATCTACGGGCTATGAATGTCAGTTGAATGGAACTGGTTCTCTCTTGACTCTGTTAGGTCTCGGCATCGGTGGTGGCGGTACTGCCGTCGCTATTGTCGGTGGAGTGAAGATTGGCTCCGGTAGTAGAAAGGTCCGCAGGTCCAGAGAATATCTTAGAAAGGCCGAACGCTTTGACTCTATGTCTCAATCGGCGACGCTTTATATCAAGCCGGAAGTGGACCCGGTTAAGAAAAGCCTTGGCGCGAAGCTTGCTCTGGGTCTCTAGAGAAACGGCTACATTTGATTTTTCAAGAATCGTTTTTGTATATTGCTAGACTATAATCTTTGATAGCTTTTTTATTTTTGAATTTTAAGGAGGAGAAAATGAAAAAATTATTTGCTGTAATGATTATGCTCTTGGCAGTAGCATCCGTTGCCTCTGAAATGGACACGCTCTTTGCTATTACCACGGATGGGGAGACTGTTGGCCTTGTCTACAGGAAAGGCGAAATTCCTGTTATACCTGAAGGCATGCGCCTGGTTGACGAAGTCTCTGCCGTTGAGGTTGTAGAACAACCTGTTGCTGAAGCCGTGGAACAACCTGCCGCAGAGCCGGCCTTTGTGAACGATTATGCAAGTGCTCCTGTTCCTCAGGCTGTTCGTGTTAACCGCAATGTTTATTCAGGTAACGGACATTCTAGAAATTTACTTGCGCAAATAGACAGCGTCGAATACTACCAGAATCTCGTTGATCGTTATAACCGTTCCGGCGAGACGAAAATGCGTCTTGGCAATAGGTTGATGATTGGCGGTGGTATGGCAGCCGTTTTGGGTAGCTTGATAATGCTTGATAGCTACAATGAGGACAATGACGAGTTTCTTTTGGGGTACTTATCTATGTTTTTTGGGACGGGTGCGTTTGTAACGGGTGTTTTCGTTAAACGCGCAGGTGTGTCCAGACTGCATAGGGCTAAGGACTACGAAGAAAAATTGCTGTCGTACCAGAATCGTAACGCTTATGCAGTGAAAGTTGCTCCGGTTGTTAATCCTATAAGCAGATCGGTGGGTGGGGCGATGGCTTTGAATTTCTAGATTTTTCTATATTTCGCCACGTAATGCGAGGTTTCTATGTCTATTATCGTGGTTGATTACAATGCGGGTAACTTGACTTCTGTGATGAATGCTTTGGAACGCATCGGTGCTGATGCCGTTTCTAGCCGCGATCCCGAAGTGATTGCCAAGGCTGAACGCTTGATTTTCCCGGGCGTTGGCGCTGCGGCCTCTGCCATGGAAACCCTGACTACTACAGGAATCGGCGAAGCTATCAAGACGGTGGTGAAGGCCGGCAATCCGGTTCTGGGTATTTGCATCGGTTGTCAGATTATTCTTGAAGAAAGCGAAGAAGATGGAGGCGTGAAAACCCTGGGAATTCTGCCGGGTAAGGCTGTTCGCTTCAAGGATGAACCGGGCCTGAAGATTCCTCACATGGGCTGGAACCAGGTGAATTTCACCCGCGAACACCCCATTATGAAGGGCATTAAGAACGGTAGCGACTTCTATTACGTGCATTCCTACCACCCGGTGGTTCCTGCAGAATACAGCTTTGCAGAAACAACCTACGGCACCCAGACTTTCCAGGGCCTGATCGGCAAGGATAACCTTATCGCCTCCCAGTTCCATCAGGAAAAGAGCGGTGATGTGGGCCTTGTCATGTTGAAGAACTTCTGCGATTGGAAAGTCTAAAATCTTTTTACGAAAAAATGCAAACTGCATAAATGGTGATTTTGAATTAAAATTGCCATTTTTTGTGATCGAGAAAAAATTGAAATTTGTATCACAAAAATCTTGACTAATGATACAAAAGATGCTATATTGTAGGGTATAAAGGCGGAAGTGGCTGGCTAGGTTAGGAGACTTGGGTTAGGAGCGATGCTACTTCCGCCTTTTTTTGAAACTGGATTTTAGATGAAGCCGATAACGGAATATAAAGACTACCGCTGCTATATGCAGGGTTTTTATGATGAGCGAAAACGGAACTCGTCGTTTACTTGGCGAGAGTACGCTCGCTTGGCAGGCTTTTCGTCTCCGGTATATTTAAAGCTGGTGTGCGAAGGCAAAAGTAATCTTAGTGATTTAGGAGTTGAAAAAGTTGCTTCTGCCATGGGCTTGGGCGGCTTCGAGTTGGTCTACTTTCGCTATCTAGTGAAGTTTAACCAAGCTAAGGATGACAACGCCAGAAAGAATGCCTATGCCAGTATGAAGGATATTGCCGAGGCAAATAAGATTCGTGTAGTGGATAGTGATGCTTTCTCTTACTTTGAATCTTGGAAAAATCCGGTGTTACGCGAACTGGTTGCCATGATGCCGGGGGCCACACCCGAGGCTGTGGCGGAAATGTGCTGGCAGCCGATTACTGCAGAAGAGGTCCGTAAGTCGCTGGACTTTATGATGAGCGTCGGTATCCTGCAGAAAAAATCGAAGAATGTCTATGTGCAGACGGATAAGGCCGTTATGGGTACGTCCGAGGTGATGCCTGTGGCGCTTCGTTCCATGCATCGTGAAATGGCTGGTTTTGCACAGAAGGCCATCGATGAATTTGATGTGACGGAGCGTAACATTACGGGGGTTACCATGGGCGTTGATCGTGAAGCTTACGAGCAAATTGTGCGGGAGCTGGAATCATGCCGAAGAAAAATTGTTGCTATTGCCAATATGAGCAAAAAGCCGGATTCGGTTTATCGATTGAATTTGCAACTTTTTCCGATGTCAAAGAAAGTTCCAGCAAAATAATTAGGAGAGGGTGAAAATGAATAGGTTTAGTATACTTTTCTTATTTGCGTTGCTTATATCTGCCTGTTCGGAAAAGGAAGACTCTCGGCCAAATATTGCGGGGACTACCGAAGAGGATAACGCCCTGACTCAGAGATTGTCAACTACTCTATATTGGGACCGTTTTGATACTTATGGTCGTGTGGAATCCGAATCACCAGAAGAAACGGCTGGTTACTGGTACTGTTATAGCGACTTGGATGTCGGCGGAAATTCTCAGGTAAATTTCCCTAAAGATGTGGAAGCAGATTCCTATGGTAATTTTTTTGGCGGCTTGATAGAAGCTAATGATGGAATTAAGGGTGAAATTGTCATTGGAAATGCCGTTGAAGGTGGGTTTGCTGGAATTGGCTTTAATGTATGGTCGGAATTACAGGAGGGCGTCGATGTGTCGGGCTGGGGCGGTGTTTGCATTACCTACAGTTCTTCAGTTCCGTTTAGGTTGATGCTGATGTCTGAAAAACAAACGGAAAAATATTATGTGGATATTCCCGCATCAAATGAAGAGAACGAGGTTTTGTTTGATTGGGCTGCGTTTAATCTAGATGTAAAACAAACGGGAAAAAATGCTTTCCTGAAGAATGTAGCAATGGTGTGGTTGCAATTCAGTGAATCAGGTAATTTCTTGATACAAAAAATTGCATCTTTGAATGCTTGTCAAAAATAATTTGATTTCCGTATATGAGAAGACCACGACATTTGTCGTGGCCTTCTTACATAAACGGAACTTTGGCCGATTTGTCGTAACGAATCGTGGAGTTCGAAATCCTTACGGCAATTCGCCGCCGATGAGTTCCATCTGCTTTTTGTAGATGTCCTTGCAGGCGTTTTCTCCGAGGTCCAGCAGGGTGTTAAGCATTTTGCGGTCGAAGCTGGCGTGTTCGCCGGTGCCCTGGACTTCGATGAAGTTCTGGGCGTCCTGCATAACGACGTTCATGTCGACATCGGCTGCGGAGTCTTCCACATAGCAAAGGTCGCAAAGGGGTTTGCCGTCTACGACACCTACGGAGATTGCGGTAATGCCGTGCTGGAGGATCTGTTCGGTAAGACCCAGGCGGGCCTTGATTTTCTTGAGAGCGATTGCTAGAGCCACAAAACCGCCGATGATGCTTGC
>JAZLIJ010000024.1:0-1179 GCA_045617325.1 Fibrobacter sp. | reverse complement strand
TATACAGACCTGTGCACAGACCGGTACACGTGGTTTACTGCCCTCCGCCTGAAATCTCAATAGCCCGTGCCGTGGTAGGGACTGCATTGACAGCTGTTGCCGTCAGCGCCGCCATCAACGAGACAAGGCACAATACGGTCGTGGTAAGCGAAAATGTCCCGGGGACCCTATATGACAAGCTTCCTTCAGGATATGAGGAGGTAATTATAGGCGGCACCACCTACTATAAGGTGGGGGACACATTGTACAAAACAACGATCTACAATGGGAATCCTTATTTTGAGGTTGCGGCGGTACTTTAGCTTATGTATTTGGAAATCAGCCCGGTCGAAAGATCGGGCTTTTTTGTGGCCAAAAAAAACCAGGAAAAGTCGAAAAAAAAGCAAAAAAAATTTGGTGTTAAGAAAAAAGTGCTTACCTTTGCAGCCCGTTTCGGAAGAACCTAAGCGGTCCGACAATAAGAAACGGATAGTTCATTGACTTATTGAGAGAGATAACGAGGTAAAAAACTGTAAGCAAAAAGATAGTTTGTTAACGAGAAGAGTTTTTCTGATGTTAGCGGACTGCAATTTCAAAAAGCATGGAGACTGAGAAGTCGACATGATTCATTAAGACGAAGGAGAAAAGAGCGAACGGGGGATGCCTTGGCTTCTATAGGCGACGAAGGACGTGGTAAGCTGCGAAAAGCCGCGGGGATTGGCAAACACGAATTGATCCGCGGATGTCCGAATGGGGCAACCCGTCAGGTTGAAGGCCTGACACCAGCGATGGGGCGAACTCAGGGAACTGAAACATCTTAGTACCTGAAGGAAGAGAAAGAAAAATCGATTTCCAAAGTAGTGGCGAGCGAAATGGAAAGAGCCCAAACCGGAGTTGTTACGGCAACGCCGGGGTTGTAGGACCACAGAACGATAGTGCGAGTAATTGGAAGTGCCTGGAAAGGCACACCGAAGAGGGTGAAAGTCCCGTACAAGTAAGATCGTAAAGGAGTAGTGGGATCCTGAGTAGGGCGGGACACGAAGAATCCTGTCTGAAACAGCGGGGACCATCCCGCAAGGCTAAATACTCATAGAAGACCGATAGAGAACAGTACCGTGAGGGAAAGGTGAAAAGAACCCCGAACAGGGGAGTGCAAAAGAACCTGAAACCGTTCGTTTACAAGCGGTCGGAGCGAAAGCG
>JAZLIJ010000023.1:0-14297 GCA_045617325.1 Fibrobacter sp. | reverse complement strand
CCGCAAGCAAGGTAAGAAGACAGGTAAATAAGGGTAAACTATGACTGCAATTGCTAAGAAAAGAATCCAGTCCAGAATCGCACGCCATGCTCGCGTACGTAAGTCTGTTGTCGGAACTGCAGAATGCCCGCGTTTGGCTGTCCGCCGTTCCTTGTCTCACATGGTCGCCCAGATTATCGATGACGAAAACAACAAGTCTCTCGTTCATGTCGCTACAACTTCCAAGGAATTCCAGGGCAAGTTTGGCGAAATGACGAAGTCCGAGCAGGCTAAGCAGCTCGGTCTCCTCGTTGCCGAAATCGCTAAGTCCAAGGGCATCGAATCCGTGGTCTTCGACCGCGGTGGTTACATCTATCACGGCCGCGTTCAGGCTCTCGCTGAGGGAGCTCGTGAAGGCGGACTCAAATTCTAGTGAGGTACACTTTGGAACGCGAAGCTCAAGTTTCTGAATTTGAAGACAAGGTTGTTCACATCAACCGTTGCGCCAAGGTGGTGAAGGGCGGTCGTCGCTTCTCCTTCAGCGCTCTCGTTGTTGTTGGCAACAAGAACGGCAAGATTGGCATGGGTCTCGGCAAGGCTAAGGAAGTTTCCGAAGCTATCCGTAAGGGTACCGAAGCTGCCCAGCGCAACTTGGTCGAAGTCCAGCTCCTGGACGGCACCATCCCGCACGATATCGAAGTCAAGAGCGGTGCAACTCGCATCCTTTTGATGCCGGCCGCTCCTGGTACTGGTGTTATCGCCGGTGCTGCTGCCCGTGCTGTTCTCGAACTCGCCGGTGTGAAGAACATCCTCACGAAGATTCATGGTTCCTCCAATCCGGGTACGGTCGTCCGCGCTTGCATTGAAGGCCTGCTTTCTCAGAAGAATAAACAGGACTGCGCTGAACTGCGTGGTTTTAACGCCTAAGGGGTAATACAATGAAGAAAGTTCGTATTACTTTGATCAAGGGTACTGTCCGTCGCCTTCCGGTGCACCGCGCTAACGTGGCTGCACTCGGTCTCCGCAAGATTGGACAAACTGTTGAACACAATTTGACCCCTGTCATTCAGGGCATGATCAATGCCGTGGCCGACATGGTCAAGGTCGAGGAGATCTAAGATGGAACTCAATACTCTCAATCCTGGAAAGGCCGCTAAGGGCAAGAGCCGCAAGCGTATTGGCCGCGGTCCGGGTTCTGGTTGGGGCACCACCGCTGGCCGTGGTCAGAAGGGTGCCGGTGCTCGTAAGAGTGCCAAGGCTGGTCGTGTCGCTTTTGAAGGCGGCCAGATGCCGATTCATCGTCGTATCCCGAAGCGCGGTTTCAAGCACGCTGGAATCGAATTCCAGATTGTGAACCTGAAGCGCCTCGCTGCTTCTAATGTCGCTGAATTCGACGCCAAGGTTCTCTTTGATCTCGGATTTATTCGCAATGTCGAACAGCCGGTCAAGGTCCTTGCTTTTGGTACAATCGACAAGGCTATCAACGTAAAGGTTAACGCTATCAGCGAAAAGGCAAAAGCTGCCATTGAAGCTGCAGGCGGAAAAGTCGAGATCATCTAATGGAAGCCCTCAAGAAAGCCATCGATGCGTTCGTTAATGCGTTCAAGATTGAAGACCTGCGTAAAAAGCTCCTTTTTACGCTTGGTATTTTGATTGTCTATCGTATTGGCGCTCACATCACCATCCCCGGAGTAAATGCTGCCGTCTTGGCAGAATACTTCAAGAATTCGAACAATCTGTTCGGCCTGTATGATTCCTTTACCGGCGGTGCGTTTGCGAAAGCGACGATATTCGCCTTGGGCATCATGCCGTACATTAGCGCGAGCATTATCATTCAGTTGATGGGCTCCGTTATCCCGGCTATCCAGATGCTTCAGAAAGAAGGTCAGGAAGGGCGCGCAAAGCTGAACCAATACACCCGTTACTTTACGGTGGTACTGTCCATGTTGCAGGGATGGGGCATTTCTATGTGGCTTTCCTCTCTCAAGGTGACGACAGCTACTGGTGCCGGCGTTTCGGTCCTTGCTGATGACTTCTCGTCCGGCATCGGAAACATTGGCTTCCGTCTCCTTGCTACGTTGACCTTCACCGCTGGTACGGTCTTTGTGATGTACCTTGGCGAACAGATTACTTCGCACGGTGTGGGTAACGGTATTTCTCTTATCATCTTCGCCGGTATCGTCGGTGGCCTTCCGCGGGCCATAGCTGCAGAATGGGAAATGTGGAGCGAAGGTATTCAACCTCTGGCTATTGAGTTCTTCATCATAGCCATGGTGGTCTTGATTATCGGCTTCATCGTTTACGTCGAGCAGGCGAACCGTCGCATTCCACTCCAAAGTCCTCGTAGGACAGTCGGAAACAAGGTTATGGGTGGTCAGTCCAGCTATTTGCCCTTCAAGGTGAATACCGCTGGTGTGATTCCCGTTATCTTTGCAAGCTGCATCATGTTCATCCCAGCAATGGTTGCTTCATGGTTCCCGAACGTCTCTGCGATGCAGTCTTTTGCGATGATGCTTATTCCAGGTCACATCTCCTACAGTGTGATCGATGCACTCCTCATCATATTCTTCACCTACTTTTACACGGCAATCCAGTACAACCCTAACGACATTGCCGAAAATCTGAAGAGGTCTGGTGGATTTATCCCGGGTGTGCGTCCAGGTAAGCAGACTGCAGAATACATTGACCACATTTTGACCCGAATTTCTTTGCCGGGATCGCTTTTCCTCGCTTTAATTAGCGTCGGACCCCTGCACATGAAAGACGCTCTCAATATGAGTTTCTATATTGGGGGTACCTCGGTCTTGATCGTGGTGGGTGTTGCATTGGATACGCTTCGTCAGCTCGAAGCCCAGTTGCATACCAAGAATTATGAAGGTTTCCTGAAACGTGGCCGCATTCGCGGCAGGATGGCGTCCTAGTGGCTAAAGAAGAAGGCATACAAGTAGAAGGCGTTGTGTTGGAAGCTCTTCCCAACGCTTTCTTCCGTGTCCAACTCGGAAATGGTCACGAGGTTTTAGCTCATGTTTCTGGAAAAATGCGCCGGCATTTTATCCGAATCTTGCCGGACGACAAAGTGTTGGTTGAGATTTCCCCGTACGATCTAGATCGCGGGAGAATTACTTACCGTTACAAGTAATAGGTATCAAAAGAAGGTCTAACCTATGAAAATCAAAGCCTCCATCAAACCCAGATGTGAAAACTGCAAAATCATCCGCCGCAAGGGTGTATTGCGCATCATCTGTTCGAAGAACCCCCGTCACAAGCAGAAGCAGGGATAAGGAGATCGTATGGCACGTATCGCTGGTGTCGATTTACCGAAAAACAAGACTGTTGAATACGGTCTGACGGCAATCTATGGTGTCGGTTTGTTCACCGCTAATGAAGTCTGTGCTAAATTGGGCATCGACAAGAATAAGAAGTGTGACGACCTGACTGAAGAAGAACAAGGTAAGATTCGCCATCTCTTGGAAGACGAATACTCTGTGGAAGGTCAGCTTCGCGCAGAAATCACCTTGAACATCAAGCGTTTGCAGGATATTGGCTGCTATCGCGGCATTCGCCACCGCAAGGGCCTCCCGGTCCGCGGTCAGCGTTCCCGCACCAATGCCCGCACTCGTAAGGGCCCGAAGAAAACTGTGGCTAACAAGAAGAAGTAAGGAGATTCATCGTGGCTGAAGAAGAAATCAAAGAAACTGCTGCCGCTGCTGAAGCTCCGGTCGCAGCCGCTACTGAAGAAAAAATCAAGAAGGGTAAGAAGCGTATCGACATCCAGGGCATTGCCTGCGTGTTCGCTTCCTTCAACAACACAATCGTTTCTATTACCGATGCTCGCGGTAACGTCGTGGCTTGGGGTTCTCCGGGAAATTCCGGTTTCAAGGGTTCCCGCAAGAGCACTCCGTTTGCAGCCCAGCTTGCTGCTGAAGTCGCAGCCCACAAGGCTTTCGATCTTGGCATGCGCAAGGTGGACGTTCGCGTCAAGGGCGCTGGTGGCGGCCGTGAATCTGCCGTTCGCGCTCTCAAGAATGCGGGCCTCGAAGTTCTCTCTATTCGAGACGTGACGGGTATTCCGCACAATGGTTGCCGTCCCAAAAAGAAGAGAAGAATTTAATCCAAAGAGGTATCGCCAATGATGTGGAAATCACTTCAGATGCCGCGCAGCTTCCAGAAAGTGGAGACCGGCGAAGATGGCCGCTACGCCAAGTTTGTCGTAGAAGCCTTGGAACGTGGCTGGGGTATCACCCTCGGTAACGCTCTTCGTCGCGTGCTTCTTTCTTCGTTGCAGGGTGCGGCAATTGTCTCCGTGAAAATCGAAGGCGTGGACAAGGAATTTTCAACGGTCAAGGGAGTCAAGGAGGATGTCACTGAGATCATCCTTAATCTCAAGAGTATCCGTGTGAAGCTCCTTTCTGACCACGATGAAACCCTTCACTTGGACATGTCCGGTGATGGTGAAGTCACGGCTAGGGACTTTATGGACAATCCGAATGTCGCCATCCTGACCCCGGATGTCCACATCGCTACATTGAACGGTAACGCTTCTTTGTCGATGGATGTGAAGATCTCCTGCGGTCGTGGTTATGTCGTTGCCGACGAATTGAAGGACAAGGATGCACCTATCGGCGTCATCGCCATGGATGCGAACTTCAATCCTGTGCAGAAAGTCGCAATGCACATCAGCGATACCCGCGTTGGTCAGAAGACGGATTACAACCGTCTGGAACTTGAAATCACAACAGACGGTTCCATTGATCCCGAAGATGCTCTTGCATATGCTGCAAAGCTTCTCGTCGATCACTTGGAAATCTTCATCAACTTCGAAGGCGATTTGGAATCTCCTGAAGAGCTCGAGATGGATGAAGAACGTCAGCGTATCGCCAACCTTCTCCGTATGCGCGTGGACGAATTGGAACTCTCCGTTCGCTCCAGCAACTGCCTCCGTATGGCCAACATCCATACTCTTGGCGAACTTGTGCGCAACAAGGAAAACGATATGCTCAAATACAAGAACTTCGGTCGGAAGTCCTTGGTTGAACTTAACGAGGTGTTGACGTCGATGGGCCTTAGCTTTGGCATGGACGTTGATGACTACTTGAAGGATTAAAAATGAGACACGGTGTAAAAAACAAGAAACTCGGTGTTAATGCCGAACACAAGCGTGCCATCCTCCGCCTCCTTGCTACTTCCATCATCGGTAAGGGCATGGAAGAGGAACAGAACAAGCGCTATGTGCGTACTACGCTCCACAAGGCCAAGATGGTTCGCAGCAATGTGGATCGCTTGATTACCTACGCAAAGAAGGGTGACCTCTCTGCACGTCGTGAAGCTGCTCGCTTCGTGACTGAACCGAAGGTTCTCCAGGATTTGTTCAACACGATTGGCCCGCGCTACGCTTCCCGTAACGGTGGCTATACTCGCATCATCAAGCTCGGCCCGAACCGCGCTGGTGACGCTGCTGAAATGGCTCTTATCGGTCTCGTCGAAGACGAAATCGTTGCAAAGTCCAAGAAGGCTGCTGAACCTGCAAAGTCCGAAGCTGTGAGCATGGTTGAAGGCGAAAGCAAGTCCGTCTAATAACGTTAAAACGTTTAAAAGGGCCCGGTTCATTCCGGGTCTTTTTTTGTGTCTTTTTTTGCATTAAAATGTGCATTGCTTTAGGGGCGGCGGGAATCAATTTTTGTATTATTACATAGCTTGTACTCATAAAGGTTAAGTTGGTTCCTATATGCGTCTTTTTTTAATTTGTCTCATGGTCGCGTGCAATGTTCTGTTTGCAGGCGATTCCATGTTCGGTTCGTCGGCGAACTCGCTTGTTAAGGCTTCCGGAGTTTCTAACAGAGGGACGGCTGCACTCAATCCTATGTATGCGGAGTACGCTGTGGATTCGAGCTATGTGCTTGGTCCAGGCGACTTTCTTGACCTGATGCTTGAGGACAAGTATCTCTCCATCCAGATTTATCCTGACGGTTCTGTGGCGGTGGAAGAATGCGGTGTCGTGAATGTGGGCGGGAAGACTTTGGCCGAAGCTCAGCGGATGATTCTTGACCTTGTGTCGAAGCGCTACAAGCGTGAATTCTGCTTTGTGCAGCTTGCCGCCTTGAAGAAGTTCAAGGTAAACGCCATGGGCGCCGTGCCGCAGGTGGGGCAGCATCTAGTCGAGCCGCAGACGAGACTCAGCTTCTTTATCAGAGGAATGGGCAATCCGCTTGTGAATGCGAATACCGAGGATATCCAGGTGATTCGTGGCAAGGACACTATTCATGTGAATTATATGTCCATGTCGTCCAAGGGTGAGTTTGAAAATGACATCATGCTGGAGCAGGGCGACAAGATTTATGTCCCGTTTATCCCTGTCGGCGAGAATGTGGCGTTGTTGTTCCCTGGTTACAGGACGAGTGTCGCCTACCGTGCGGACCGGACGTTGCAGGACTATTTTGACTTGGCGGGAGCGAACAGGCTTCACAACTTTGGCTACAAGGCGGTCTGCGTGCGTGAGCCGGACAAGGCGCCTCGCTGGATTTCGCTGGAAGACATGAAAAATACGATTGTCGCCCCGAATACGGAAATAGAGTTTATGGTGCAGGAACTGTTTGTGTATGTGGGTGGCGCCGTGAACTATATCGGACGCTACGGCTATAATCCGAACTGGCATGCGATAGACTACGTTGCCTCTGGTGGCTTGAATCCAATTTCCGGTTCATGGGATCAGGTGAAGGTATGGCGCGGCAAGAGTCCGGAGGCGATAACGTTGAATGTTGCTACGGATCCGATTTTGCCGGGTGACTACATCGAGATTCCGAAGAGCCGCTACGAGTCGTTCAAGGATTTTACGCTGTTCATGGCATCGCTCTTGACGGTTGTCTCGTCCGCATTCATCATTTACGTCAACTACAAGTAGCTTATGGAAAAACGCGAATCTATCGGCTTTGTTGAAATTTGCCTGCGAATCCTCAATAACGATTTGAAGCATTTCAAGCTTTGTACGACTATTGTCCTCATTCCGACGATTGTCGCCTTTATCATGGTCATGTGGGTGGTGAAGCCGAAGTTTGCGGCATCTGCCATCGTGACGCCCCCCTCGTCGGGGCAATCCTCCCTTGGAAATCTCAGCGGCATGCTTGGTGGCGCCGGGGGTGTGGGGTCTCTCCTTGGCCTTTCGGAAGATGACGAGGACGAGAACGCTGTCTGGACGATTTTCAATTCTTGGGAACTGCATGACCAGGTCATCAGGGAATTCGACCTTGTAAATCATTACGAGTTTGACGGCAAGTTCCATGCGGATTTGCTGAGGGCCTTCCGCAAGAATTTTGGTCTCGAGAAGAACAAGGAAGGCATGTTCTCTATCTATTACAAGGACGAGGATAGCAAGCTTGCGGTGAAGGTCGTGAACTTTATGCTAGAAAAGGCGGATTCCGCGTTCAATGCCTTCAAGACGGCTCAGGCGCGGCAGTCCAGACTCTACTTCCAGACGAGACTGGATTCTTGCGAGCGTGCTTTGGATTCGCTTCAAAAGTCTTTTGTGGACTTCCAGGTGAAGAACAACGTGTACGAGCCGAATGTGCAGCTCGAGGCGACTGTCAAGTACCTGAGCGAAATGCAGGCGATGCGCGAGGAGATGAACATCGAGATGAATTTCGAGAAGCTCGACCGCGGCGTCGACAGCAAGCGCTACCAGGAGCTTTCGAAGCGTCTCAAGGGGATGAACTCCGCGATGTCTGCGACACTCGCCGGCAAGCACAGCAACCTGGGCATGCTTGAACTGAGCAAGTCCCCGGAACTCTATGCGGAGTACCTGAGGCGTGAAGCGGAAATTCGCATCCAGGAGGCGCTGTACAAGGTGCTTCGCCAGCAGAGCGAGCAGATGCGCATGGAGGAGGCGAAGATGCTTACGAACCTGCATGTGCTGGAGCCCGCCTGGGAAAACGACAAGAAGGTTTCGCCGAAGCGTGGCCTGATTCTCGTGTTCACCGTGTTTATCACGTTCTTCTTTGCGACGATTCTCTGCAACTTTATCGAGTACATGCGCATCGAGGGGACCCGCGGTGGTGCCGTCGCTGCCGAATGGGACTTCATGTTGCGTAGGCTTCATTTGCGCCGTAAGTAGGATAGCCTAGTCGCTATGGTTTCGGAGTTGCTTGCCTTTCCTGAATCGAGCGTGATGTTTGCGCTCGCCATAGTGGTCCTGCTTGTCGTCTCCATTTTAAAAGAGGATTTTTTTAGGCCGTCCACGCTGTACTTTCTGGTGCAGATGGTGATGCTCGGCGTCTCCTATTTGCAGTTCCTGCCGATGATGACGGACTTCAACTATGCGACGTGGCTTGTGTGGGGCGGCGGCATGTTCAGCTTCCTTGCCGCATGCTATGTGACGGACTTTGCGTGGCGTTCGGCGGGAGGACCTTCGCTTCCGCGGAAACTCACGATTTCAGAGGACTATAACTGGGTCAGGCATTTCTTTTTGAGCTTTACCGCGTTCGCCTATTTTTTCGTAGGCGTGCTGGGCGTGATTTCGGTAGCGGGGAATTTGGTGCTTCTGACCCCGAATCCCTCGATTTGGCTTTCGGGCAAGGACTGCGACGTTCTCAAGTATGCGGACTTTTTTACGTCGGGCGCCATGGTGGTGGGGCTTTTCGCGGTGGCTTCCTTCAAGTCGATGAACCCGGTGCGCTGGGTGCGCTATGCTTCGCGGTTCATGGTCGTCTTTTCGATCTGCCTGAGTTTCATGACGTATCCGAGCCGCGGCATCAATATGCTCTGTCTGGGGATGTTCCTTATCTTGTGCAACTACTTGCGCGGGCGGTTCACGTGGCGCTCGCTTTTGCTCGTGGTGGTGTTTGTTGTGTTCTTCTTTGTGGCGGTTGCGTCCTTGAAGGGGCAGTACGGCAACTCCGATATTACCGACAGCAAGATTGCGAAGGAAGTGGCGCTGCTTCCGTACAAGTACGTGGCGAACAACTACTGGAACCTGGATTACGCCCTGAACCGCACGAGCGATGTTCCCGAGCACGAGTGGACGTACGGCATCGACGCGTTTTTCGGCATCACGCACCTTATGCATATTGGCGACGGCATCCAGCAGAGTTTTGGCTGGGATTCGCCCTTTAACGAGAGCGTGGTGAAGTACACGGGGCTTAACACGATTCCGTACTTGTGGGATGCCTATAAGGATTTTGGCTTGCCGGGAGTCTTTTTGCTGCCGTTCTTCTTCGGTGTGCTTTTCACGTTCTTCTATCACAGGATGGCTACGGCGAGAACTCCGCTTGTGCTTCTTGCGTCGGCGACGTTCATGATGTGGATTATCCTGTGGAACTTTACGACGGGCTACAAGCAGAGCATGTACTGGGTGTGGCTTTCGTTCTTCTTTTTTGTGTGCACCGCGAGCAGCGGCAAGGCGACTATTTTACCAGCGGATCCTGCGCTTGTGGGCAAAGTGGCACCAGAGGATAATGGTGATGACCGCATCGCCTGTGAGGGCGAAGAGGGGAATGTAGCTGTTCGCTAGGAACATCCCGGCGAATACGCAGGCGGCGATGTTGCTTGCGCCCCCGATGCTTACGAGGATGGCGTAGGTGCGTGTCGCCTTTTCCTTGAGGAGTGTCGAGATGAGCGACATGCGGGCGGCCTGGAATATTAGCGAGAACGAGAGGATTTGCAGGATTTGGGCGCTGGTGCGGAGTGTATCTTCTGTCCAGGGGACGGCGAAAAAGAGAATTTTCAGAAATTGTTCGGGCAAAAGCCAGAGGGGCGAGGAGCAGAGCGCTATGAAGCCTGTGAAGATGGCGATGTCCTTGATGTGCAGGTCCTTGTCGCTTGACATGTGGAGCGTGATGAGGTTCGAGGAGATGAAGTGGACCATGATGCCGGAACATAGCAGCAGAATCTTGTGGCCGAAGTTGTAGCAGCTCAGGAATTCGGCGCTTGCGAACTTGTCTGCGACGTAGAGGCCGACGGGAAGGTAGGCGAATGCGGCGAAACTTGAGATGGCGTAGGGGATGCCCGCCTTGACCATGAGCGAGATGAACTTGAATGTGCGGCGCGTGATTTTCAGGACTTTGGCATGCAGCGCCTGCGTGACGCCGAAGAAGAATGCGGGGAGCGCGGAGACGACCATGGCTACAGCAATGAGGGCGATGTTATCGACTTTGAAGTAGAGCAGCGTGATTCCCATGATGACGGAATAGGAAATTGTGTGCAGGAGCTTTGATATGAACAGTCGCTTCCAGAATTTTCCGCAGATGAAGTACCAGTCGAAGAAGGCGTGCTGGAACAGGAGGCCAAATATGAGAATTAGTTCGCCGTAGAATATGGGGTGGCCCTTGCGGAAGACGATGGCGAAGAGTGCCATGACGATGGCGGTTGCCGCGGTGCAGAAAAGACGCAGTTGCAGGATGTGTCTGAAGAGCGAGCCTGTGGTGGCGCGGTTCCCGAAGAAGGCGAGGATGAGCGTGTTCATCCCGAAGTCGGCGAGGGCGCAGAAGATGGAGTAGTCCGTTTGCAGGAGCCCGAAGAAGCCGTAGCCGGCGGTTCCAAGGTTCTTTGCGATGAAGTTTTGCACAAAGAAGGAGATGCCCTGGATGAGCAGGTTGACGCATGCGATGAATACGCCGATTCTTATGTTGCGAAGTGCGTGAAGCATTGATGTAAAGATAAAAGATTATTGGGCGGATGAAAATTAACAATTAACAATGAACAATGAACAATGAACAATGAACACAAATGCGTAGGTCGAGAGTCGCGGCCGTGCTTGCACGGACATGACCGAGGCCAGCATTTGGCCCCGAAGGGGCAATGAACACAAATGCGTAGGTCGGGTGTTGCATCCAAGGTGGATGTTTTCAGCGTCCCTGCGCTCTCTTTCTATCGTCTTACGTCCAACAAATAATTGCGTATAAATTTAAAAGTAAACATCTTTTTACATTTAAAAAGTAAACTTTTTCGGCAAAAATCCGTGTAATATAATAGATGCACATGTTTCGCATCTCGTAAATCCGCACGCTGCGGAACATGAAATGGATAGAACAGAAATTTCTTTTGAATCCGACGAGAAGAGCCGACGTAATCACGACGGATTCCTGAAATACGTGTATTCCAATCCGGAAAACGCAAGGACGATGCTGCACATCGTCGAAAAAAGCGACAAGAACCTCGCAGACATGCTCGCCGAGGTGAATTTGGAGACCCTTGAGGAGATTCCCGAGGCCTATAACGAAGTCGAGGAAAGCGGCGAGGCAGACCTTGCGTTCAGGGCGAAGGGCGTTGGCGGCGAGGACGTGTTCTTTGGAATTTTGCTGGAGCACAAGTCTTCGCCAAGTAAAGACATCCTTTCGCAAATCTATCGCTACACCTACCAGGTGATGCTCGACAAAAGCGACTCCGCATTCGCCTGGATGCCGACAAAGGCGATTATCATCTACAACGGCTACGAAAAATGGGACCCGCTCGCAAATCTTCGCCAAAAGCCACATGCGAAATTCCAAGGACGAATGCTCCCGTTCGAATTCGCCTTCGTGAACCTCGCGAACATCGACGACCGCGACTGCCTTGTGGACGACAACGCGGAAGCCTCCATCGGATTGTTGACGCTGAAATACGCATTCAACGTGGCGAAATTCGAGGCGATCCTCCCCGAAATCGAGCAGAAATTGCGAAAAATGCCCCGTGAACGGGCCTCTACCCTCGTCCGTAAAATAGAGCTATATTACGGAGAGTACCTGAACCCAGAAACATTGGAGAAACTGAAGATGGCCTTCCAAAGCATCGGACAAAGACTCGGCTTCATCAGCGCCGGCGACGAACGGAGAGCTTACGGTCAAAAAATGGCTGAGAAAGCCCGTAATGCCGAACGCAAAAAATACGCGGCAAGGGAAGCACTTTACAGAACGCGAGAAGCTCAGCTTTTGGCTCGCATTAGGGAACTGGAATTGGCTTTACAAAAAGGATGAGACAATCTATTTGGAGATTTGGAGAGTACCTGAACCCAGAAACACTGGAGAAACTGAAGATGGCCTTCCAAAGCATCGGACAAAGACTCGGCTTCGTCAGCGCCGGCGACGAACGGAGAGCCGCTGTAAGAGCCGCGCGCGAAGAAGTGCGTAAAGAAGAACGCAAAAAATACGAAGCCCGCGAAGCCCTTTACAGAACGCGAGAAGCTCAGCTTTTGGCTCGCATTAGGGAACTGGAATTGGCTCAACAAAAGGGGTGAAATGATCTCTTTGGAGATTGGGCTAGTACCTGAACATCAAATGGGATCCCGGCTCGGGGGGGTAATTATGAGTTATGAATTATGAAGTATGAGATGGAAGTTTGGCGGCTGCGCCGCAGTTTTACTCAGAGGCGAGATGCATTAGGAATGTGCAGAAAGATCCCGTGTCGGAGCACGGGATGACGGACGCATGATAGTGTTTGGTTTGGTGGCTGCGCCGCGGGTTTATGCAAACGCGTCTTGCCTTGGCAAGCGCATCTCGCGTTTGCGAAAGCATCTTGACTCTGCAAACGCATCTCCCGTGGCATATTCTATCGTCTATCGTCTTTTGCCTATCGTCTATCAATCAGCATTGAAAATTCCTTTTTCCACCTTGTCACTAGGTTGTGATATTTATCATATTGCGCATGCTCGGCTTCTTTTGATTTCAAAAAAATAAAAGGGTAGAAAAAAGTATTTTGAATTACAAATTTAATTTTACTATGTTTGGCGTGATTAGTGTATAGAAAAAGAGGTGTGTAAGAACGATGATCCCTAAAAGACGACAGGAATCTAAATACAAAAGACTGAGTAGAATTTATTACAATCGCATGTTTCCGCGCAGGCAGGATGCTACAAGAGTCGCCATTTCCGTTGCAGCAGGTGTGTTTATCGGCATTTGGCCGACGATTGGTGTCGCAATTATTTTGACGGTCGCCTTTTGTGCATTGTTCAGACTTCCGAAGGTTCCTGGTGTCGTTTCTTCTTTCGTTGCAAATCCGTTGACGCAGTTCGGTTTCTTTTATCCGTCCGGCTACATCATCGGCTGCAAGATTATCCATCCGAAGGCGATTGAATTTGACTTTCTGGAAGAGTTCCAAGGGCTCTCGTTCAAGAATTTTACGACGGTCATCGGGCATTTGTGGGACAATGCCGCGGATCATTTGCTTGCGTTTATGATTGGCATTACGATTGTAGCCGCTATCGGCGGTGCAATCTTCTTTTTCCTTGCCTATTTTATTGTAAATTACAGGAAAAAGAAGTGGATTGCCGCAAAAACAGGTTATATTCATAACCTGATTGCAGAAGATGAAGCTTTAATCAAAGAAGTTCACAAAGGAAAGAAACCTATGATGCACATCTACCCGTTCAAGGCCTTGCGTCCGGTCAATCCGGAAGAGGCTGAGACTATTTCCGCTCTTCCATACGACGTGATGAATCGCGCCGAAGCCAAGGCCATGGCTGAAGGGCTTCCGCATTCCTATTTGCGCGTGACCCGTGCCGAATTGGAACTCGATGACAATGTTGACGCTTACGACCCGAAGGTCTATGCGCATGCTCGCGAAAATCTCGACAAGATGATTGCCGATGGCGTCATTGCCTTTGATGAAAAGCCCTGTCTCTATGTTTATCGCCAGACGATGAATGGTCGCGAACAGTACGGCCTCGTCTGCTGCGTTCCTGCCGCCGACTACTTCAACGGCACCATCAAGAAACATGAGCTTACCCGTGCCGACAAGGAAGAAGACCGCCTTCGCCACGTTCTTGCGACGAATGCCAACACGGGGCCGGTGTTCCTCACTTACCGCGACAACGGCCAGTTCGAAATTTTCGGTGCCGTGACGAAGCGCAAGCCTGTTTACGATTTCGTCTCCAAGGGTGATGGTTTCGGGCACACGGTTTGGGTGATTGATAACGATGAAGAAATCGCCGCTATCCGCAAGGCTTTCGATGCTGTGCCTGTTTCCTATATCGCCGATGGTCACCATCGCAGCGCCGCCGGTGCACGTGCAGCAAGCTACCGCGCCGAGCAGAATCCGAAGAACACGGGCAGCGAAGAATACAACCGCTACCTTGCCATTTTGTTCCCGAGCACACAGCTCAAGATTTTGGACTACAACCGCGTGCTGAAGGACTTGAACGGCCGCTCTCCGGAACAGCTCATGGCTGAATTGGAGAAGGTGTTCGATATCGAGGCTCTCGCCGAAATGCAGAGCCCCGCCAAGCAGAATCAGGTGAATTTCTACATGGGCGGCAAGTGGTATGCTTGCACCTTTAAGGCTGAATACCTGAAGAACCTGGGCCCAGTAGATAGCCTCGACGTGGCTCTCCTCCAGAAGCTGATCCTCAAGCCTCTCTT
>JAZLIJ010000022.1:0-17522 GCA_045617325.1 Fibrobacter sp. | reverse complement strand
AAAAACAAGCTTGCTTGCATTTTTTCATTACCGAGCCGCAGGGTCATGCGCAACGCGCCATGACGTGCAAGGATGTCAAGCACGGGAACCCACCCTACGCATTTGTGTTCATTGCCCCTTCGGGGCCAAATGCTGGTCTCGGTCATGTCCGTGCAAGCACGGCCGCGACTCTCGACCTACGCATTTGTGTTCATTGTTAATTGTTAATTGTTAATTGTTCACTATTCATTCCACAGCCACGTGCTGAGGTAGCGCTCGCCCGTATCCGGCAAAAGCGCCACGATACGCTTGCCCTTCATCTCTGGGCGTTTTGCGACAGTCAAGGCGCATTCAAGAGCGGCTCCAGAAGAAATCCCGACAAAGATGCCTTCCTTGGCGGCAGCTTCACGGGCGGCAGTTCCCGCCTTCTCGGTACTTGTGAGGTACACCTCGTCAATCACAGTCGGGTCGTAATTCTTCGGAATAAAGTTTGCGCCAATGCCTTGAATCTTATGCGGACCGGAGACGCCCTTCGTAATCATCGGAGAATCGTCCGGCTCAATGGCAACAACATAAATATTCGGATTCTTTTCCTTGAGGAACTTGGCCGTACCGCTCACGGTGCCTCCGGTTCCAGCGGTCGCGATGAACACATCCACATTTCCCTTGGTATCGCGCCAGATTTCGGGCCCCGTAGTAAGGTAATGCGCTTCCGGATTCGCCGGGTTGTCAAACTGCTGCGGAATGAAACTTCCGGGATTCGCAGTGGCAATTTCGTTCGCCTTCTCGATGCAGCCAGCCATGCCCTTTGCGCCTTCGGTAAGCACCACCTCGGCACCCAGCGACTTGAGGAGCATACGACGCTCCATGCTCATGGAATCCGGCATGGTGAGCACCACCTTGTAGCCCTTCACGGCGCCCACGTAAGCAAGACCCACGCCCGTATTTCCGCTAGTCGGTTCGATGATGAGCGCACCAGGCTTGAGCATTCCCTCCTGCTCGGCACGTTCAATCATGCGCAGAGCCACACGGTCCTTCGCGCTTCCAAGAGGATTGAAACTTTCTACTTTTACGAAGACCTCCGCTTCGCTATCATTCATCTTGTTGATGCGAACCAAAGGCGTGTTGCCGATGGTTTCGAGGATGCTATTGTACATTGCCATATCAAATCCTTTGCGGCGATTTCGCCACTGACTTTTCTGCAAACAATCTAGCATATTTTAAGCAAATTGAACAAAAAAAGTGACCCGCATTATCGATGTGAGCAGCTTTCTTTTTCTCTCTCCAATTTTATTTTAATCTACAAGATTTGCTCGAAGAGCAAAGCCAGGGGCTTAACATTTTTCAAATCCTTGAATTCTAGCAAAAGAAATCCAAGCTTTGATTTCGAAATTCAGTCTGATAAAATTCATTATCATCGTACACCATGCCATCGGTTTCATCAACCTTACGATTAATTTCATAGCCGTCATCAAACGAATATCCCCAATCCAGCTCCAAGAAAACGACTTCACACATGTTTCCACTGTTGAACCAACGCGAAAAATCGCAAGCATAAGCAAAGCGAGGAAAACACAGAACCATTTATGAGCCTACATTTGGCGAGCAAGTTTTTTTTGAAATACAAAGTCACCACAAAAAATTTCAGCTACATCTATACAATTTTCACAATGAACCAAGATTACATTTGACACTCAAAAATTTCCTACAAAAAGAATAGTAATTAAGCATCCATGCAATTATTTATAAATAGATGTTGATGTAAATAATTTTTAAGTTATTTTTATTAAAAATACAAGAAAATATAAAACACGATAAAGCAAGATATGAAGCAGTTCCAATTAAAATTCGAAGACGAGAAAACATTCCTCGATGAACTCAAGCGTGTCAAGGCCAAGTGCAGCGCCAATATCCACCAAAAGGTGTCATTCTTCATCACGTGGACAACAAACTTCGAAGATTCTTTGGACAAAACAATCGAGGGAATCCAAAAAATTTTCCCTAACACCTTCTATTACGGCAACGAATGCTCCGGTAGCGTCTGCGATTCCGAACTTTATTACGGAATAAGCGTTCTTTGCACAGTCCTTGAAGACGATTCCTCAACCATGGAATACCTATGGGTTGACGTCGAGGCAAAAGACGGCCCGACATCGTTAAAGGATGTATGGGAAATTTGCAAAGATAAAAGCGACCTGAAGGCCATCGAGTTAATTCCATCGATAGCATACATCGATATGCTAGCCATAGACAACACCCCCGTTGATTTACCCGAAAATATTTGCGTCTTCGGCGGAGCAAGTTTCAACGCTATAAACCCATTAAAGCCTTCCGCCATCATAGCTTCGGAGCACGAAAAAACAACCACTGGCATGGCAGTCGTCCTCTACAGCGGCAAAAACTTGAACGTAGAAGCAAAGCAATTTCATGGTTGGAAAGGCATCGGCAAGCACATGATTGTCACCAAGAGCAATGGACGCGAAATCATCGAAATCGACGACGCCCCCGCCTACTCCATCTACGAAAAATACTTGAATCTTTCCTCCGGCAAAGACGAGCTGTATAACCATTTCAATTTTCCACTTCTCGTTGACGAAGACGGCATCGAATACATCAGGATTCCGCAATACGTCCTCCCGGATAAATCCATGCACATGGTCGTAAACGTCGAGAAAGGAAGCGTCGTCCAAATGGCGTACGGAGATAAAAGTGCCATTCTGAACGAAGTAAGCAAAAGCTTAGTTGAAATTTCCCAATTTGAGCCCCAAGTCATCAAAATGTACAACTGCGCAGGGAGAAAGCTCTTCTGGGGTGACGAAGACGCCAACCGAGAAACAAACATGTTCAAGACGTTGGCTCCGACAAGCGGATCTTTCACAGGCACAGAGATTCAGCGTATTCAAGGCAAATTAAAGACACTGAACGCAACCATCGTCGCAGCCTCTTTCCGCGAAGGAGAAAAAACAGGTGTCATTTCCTATACACCGGCGACTGTCCCCGAAGTAAGCAAGACCATCGTCTCGAAACTCGCCTACTTCGTCGGCGAAATGACCTCATTCCAGGAAATGCAGTATGTCCATGAAAAGCTCCGAGCAGATGTTCTAGACTACATGCTTCACAACGAGGAAGACCCCATCAAGCTTCTGGAGCATTTCGCGGAACGATTGAGAGACATTTTCAACTGCGACCAAGTCATTTACCGCGACCAGACAGAAACTCGCATCATAGCCAGCTCACCCGCCATCGCAAGTGCAGAATCCAGTTCCATGGGCTATTGTGAACATTGCAGACATTTCGATGCACGCGACCCAGTCTATGCGGAAGGATTCACAGAAATGCCAGACAATAAAAAAGGCTACAAGGGAGTGACAACTCACGACAAGTGTCCCGTCAAGTCTTCTCTTACCCGCATCGTCTACTGCGACGAGAAAATCGTAGGTCTGCTCGCTATCCATTACATTTGCAACAGCCACGAATTCACGGACATCGAACGCAAAACGCTGGAGCAGTTCACGCACATTCTCTCGATAGCAATCTCCCGCTACGAGACAAAAAAAGAAAACGCAGAACTTAAGCTGTACGAAAAAATAGCCGAACAAAAAGAAAAACTGGAACAAAACGCGACCATCATCAACACATTGGTATCGGACTACACTTCAGTTTACTTTGTAAACGCCAAGGATCACACTTTCGTCTCCTGCACCATGAATGATGACAGCCATGAATTTGTCCACTTTTCCAGCAACCATCTCAGCTACGAAGCGGCAGCGAAGGAATTTGTAGATAAGGTCGTTTACGAAGCAGACAAGGAATTTATTCTAAATATCAGTGACATCAAGAATCTCAAAGAAAAACTTTCCAAGCGTAAATCTTACACAATCACATTCCGCACGCCCAAAAACGGAAGACCTTACTTCTGCGAAATGACATTCATCAAGACCGACGGCGAAAGAAACGAACTAACATCATTCGCCATAGGAATCACAGAAAAGGACGAAGAGGTCATCAAGCATTTTGCCGTAGACGAATTGGAAAACGAATACATTTCCATATTCTACGTAGATTTGAACAACAACGTCTACCGTACCATAAGAGAGCCAAACACGACAAAGGTTATGAACCGCGCCGATTGCAATTGGCAAAAAGCCATGTACGACTTTTCCCTGGAATGCGAAACAAACCACCAGAAGCAAGTTGCCTCTATAGGAAACGTTGAATTTTTGAAAAAGGAACTTTCAGACACCGAGCGACGTGAATACATTTACAGATATCCAAGCAAGACGCAACCCTGGAGACGTTCAGTAATCAAAGTTGTCGAAAGAAAAAACGGTATTCCACAGGCCGCCATTGTCAGTTTCATCAGCATCGATGACGAGCGTTCCAAAGCCATGGACTTGGAATCGCAGATTCTCAAGCAAAGCATATTCCTCAACGGTCTGTCACACGAATTCTATATTGCCTGGATCATAGACGACAAAACCCGAATCATGCATACCTTGCAAACGAGTATGTCGGATCCAAAAAAAATAGCACTCTACAACAAAACAGACAATCAATTATACGAAGACAATGCCTTACTTTACACGAATTTATTTGTTTTTGACGATGACCGCGAGCGATTCCTGAAAGAAACCCAATTCGATGTTATCAAGAAAAAAGTAGACAAGGACAACATCTGTTTCATCACATATAAGCACAAAAACGACAACGGCAGTTTCAGCTACCATCAAGCCTGTTTTGCAAAAGCCAAGGACGAGAACAACAACATCAGCTACCTTGTCGCCTACCGCAACACCGACGCCACAATTCGAGAGCAAATCAAGCGCGACGAACAGTTAAAGCAGAAAAGTACGCAGCTGGACAACGAGCGATTCAGAGCCGATGTCATGTCCTACCTAGCCGACAACGAACCAGACATTGACGAGTTCATTCTACACTTCGCCGACCGTCTGCTTGAATTTTCCAATTGCGACCAAATCATCTATAAAGACATCACCGGAGTAAACATTCAAAAGACAGCCCCCGGCATCGATAAAATTTCAGATGAAGCATGCAAGCGCTGTCCCCACTACGATTCCTTAAACAACGTGTACAAAAACGGTGGAACGGAAATACCGGACACCATCGGAAACCCAAACGGGATTCCAGACAATATCCATTGTCCCGTAAAATCCGCATACACAAAAGTTGTCCGACTCAATGGAAATATATATGGTCATTTTGCAATTCAATACATTAGACAAAAACACGAACTAACAGACCATGGCAGAAAGACATTGGAAATGTTCACCCAAATGATAAGCATAGCCTTGGGAAACATTGATACAAAGAAGACAAAGCGACTTCTTTACGAAAAAAATCTCCAGGAAATCAAGAAAACCCGCCAAATCGTAGACAATTACGCAGACAATTACGACACCGTCTACATAGTCAATATGAAAAACGACACCTTCGAGGTCATCAGAAGGCATGAGGAGATTCACGACATCTTCGGAGAAAACTCAAAGTTCAGCGAATCCATCCACAAGTACATTCAGAACAACATCTTCCCCGAAGATAGGGAGATGATGATAAGAGAATGCAACTACGAGCACATCCAGAAAAAGCTTGAAACCACAAGCACCTATTCCTTTGAATACCGAGATAACGTTTCCATAAAAAATAAAATTACATGGTGCGAAGCATCCATATCCGTTCTAGCAGACAAGAACGAGATTCTTGTCGGCATGAGAAACAACAACGAGACAATCGTCAAGCGACTCGTTGATGAAAAAATTCATACAGAATTCGCCACCATTTTAGTCGTGGATATCAAAAACGACCAGCTGACGTTCATATCCAAGTCCCCTGAATCGGGTTTCAAAGAATACTCCAATGGGAAATACACCGAAATCATAAACAAGTACGTCAACAAAATCCACGATGAACACAAAGCAAAATGGAATGAACTTTGCGATTTGAAAAAAGTCCAAAATTTACTAACAAAAGAAAAACGTATCGAATACATTTATCAGCTCAAAGGCGTAAAGAAGCATTGGAGACGCTGCATCATGCAGGTTCTTGAAGAAGAAAACAACGTACCCACAGCATTCATCATGACATACATGACGATTGACGACAAATCCGCCGCAGAGTTCGAACTGAACATAGAAATAGCAAAGCAAAAGATGCTACTCGAAATTCAGCAAATCCAGCTTGAAGAAGCTCTTTCCATGGCGCAGTCCGCAAACAAGGCAAAGACCACATTCTTAAACAATATGAGTCATGACATCCGCACGCCAATGAACGCCATCATCGGCTACACAGGACTTGCAGCAAGCCACATAGAAAACAAAGATTTGGTAAAGGATTACTTATCCAAGATAAACCAGTCCTCATCGCATCTTCTGTCACTCATCAACGATGTTTTGGATATGAGCCGCATCGAATCCGGCAAAATGAATCTTGAGGAAAAAGACGAGAACCTATCCGAAATCATCCACACTTTGAGAAACATCATTCAAGCCGATATTCACAGCAAGCAAATAGACTTTTTCATAGATTCCATTGACATCAGAAGCGAATTCATCATTTGCGACAAGTTGAGGCTTAATCAGGTTCTCTTGAATATTCTGTCAAACGCCATCAAGTATACACCAGCGAAGGGCTCAATCGCCATGCGCATTGTAGAAAAAGGCATCAACGATTCCGGGCGCGCCTGTTTCGAATTTAGCATCAAGGACAACGGCATGGGCATGGACGCCGAATTTTTGAAAACGATTTACGATCCCTTCACCCGAGTCAAATCAAGTACCGTTTCCGGCATCCAGGGAACAGGCCTTGGCATGGCAATTACAAAGAAAATCATCGACATGATGGGCGGCTCCATTACAATCGAAAGCGAGCTGAACAAGGGTACTGAAGTCACGATGAACTTTGAATTCAAGTTACAAAACAGAAATAAGACCATCACCAAAATTTCTGAATTACAAAACATAAAAAGCCTGGTTGTCGATGACGATTCCAATTCATGCCTTTCCGTTTCCCACATGCTCAGGGAAATCGGCATGAGAGCAGAATGGTGCACCTCCGGCAAGGAGGCTGTCATCCGCACAAAAGAAAGTTTCAAAATCGGCGACATGTTCAAGGTCTACATCATTGATTGGCTAATGCCCGACATGAACGGCATCGAAGTAGCGCGCAGAATCAGAAAAACCGTTGGAAATGATTCGCCAATCATCATTCTCACAGCCTACGATTGGTCCGATATCGAAACCGAAGCTCAAGACGCAGGCGTAACCGCATTCATGAGCAAGCCCATGTTCCCATCCGACTTGCAAAAAATTCTGAACAAATACATCGGGAAAAACATTGAAGAGGAAATTCACGTCAAGGAATACGACTTTACCGGCAAGAAGTTGCTTCTCGTCGAGGATAACGAGCTCAATCGCGAAATTGCAAACACAATTCTCACAGAAAACGGCTTTGAAATTATGAACGCAAAAGACGGCAAGGAGGCTCTCGACATCGTTACCAAGGCAAAGCTAGGCGATTTTGATGCAATTCTCATGGACCTCCAAATGCCCATCATGGACGGTTACGAGGCAACACGCCGCATTCGCGCTCTAGGCACGGATATTTCGAAAGTTCCCATTCTCGCAATGACGGCAAACGCCTTCGACGAAGACCGCAAGCAAGCCTTCGAAGCAGGAATGAACGAGCATATCGCAAAGCCTATCGACATCGACAAGCTCATCAAGACACTCGCAAAATTCCTGTAACCACGAATCATATTTAACAGCTTATCGATCAGCCGTTAAACAGGAGCGGATCAAGCCTTCACAGGCATCCAGATGCTGCATTCGTAATCTTCGCTCTGCGGATTGCCCATGGGATAATATTCCACATCTATCGAGACATCCGCCTTGCGCGTGACACCCTCCGTCGGAAGCCAAGACTCCCACACGTATGTATTGAGCGATTGCAGGCTTGCAGGCAAGGCTCCCTTCGCAGAGAAAACAGCCCAGTCGCTTTCCGGGTAGGAGACAATTTTCATTCCCTCGGGAACAGCGCCGCCGCGGTACGGTCCTGCTATCAAATACTCGAAATCCTTATCGCCATTATTGACGCATACAGCGAACATCCCGACACTGTTTTCGAGAACAGCCTTTTCCACATCGTCCTTGGGAGCCTTTGTTTTCCAAAGGTCAGCATACTTCTGGTTGAGTTCATCCCAAAATTCAGGACATTTCAAATAGCCTTCATCGACGCGGAAAATTCTCGCAAATCCGATAAACTTGACTTCGGGTTTACGCTCATAGCGAACTGCATAGTTGCACATTTAGAATCACCTCTCTTAACATTGAACATTTCAATTTTTCTGAACAGCATCCATCATGGCGAAGGAACATTCCACCTAGTCCATGCTGAAATAGCCTCACCATACTTTCCGAGTTTCTCCAAAAAGTTTTACTATACAAATGTACACTATTTTATAAATTTTTGCAATACATTTTTCAAAAAAATTTTCATTTTCCAGCAACATCCATGCCCCATTTTTCAACATCAAATTTTGCAAACTACCGCTATCTCGCAGCAAGGCATTCTTATACTACATTAGCTTGCCAGCACCAAATCACTTTTGTATTTTTGAGCCAAGGATTATTGAAATGGACACCAAAGTAAAACCGACAATGAATGCAAAAGACTTCTTCCGCAAAATTCTGCGGGACAAGAAGGTGATTTCCGCGTACATTCAAGAGCACGGTTCTTTGGAAGGTTTCGATGACCCGACTATCAAACTTGTTAAACTGCTATAACTGGGTATCCAGTACATTTGAATATCAATTCACCACAGAAACCCAAAATCAAATTCTGGTATCATTTACGGATTGTTCTGATCAAATTGGTGATTTTTTAGAATCTGAACATTTGTATTCACTCTCTATAGAAAATCATCTCCATGACAAATCCCGAAGAGTAAACGAAACTGACGAAAAGACAAGAAACACAATTCTTTTGATTCTAAGAAATTTCCTCACGAACAACAACAACGTCATTCTCTTCTCGGTTCTTGAATCAACGGACGGTCGAGAAAAGGCCCGTGAGCGACTTTTCTAAAAAAAATGGTACAATCAATTTGGACGCGACATTTGCGACATGGAGCAACTTCCTTCTCTAGAAATTGACTCGGCAAACATCATTTCCTTCCTCATCTTTCCCAAGAATTTCAAGCGAAAAAAAGAAATTTTGCAATTCATGCAAGAATACATTCAAGAATCTTTCGGCTAACATTCACCCAAAATCCGCTTCTAAACACAAAGAAAAACGTCCAAAAGTAATCATAAATTCACCTAAACTAATTTTTTACATTCAAGAGCCCTCCAAAAGCCCCCGTACGTCCCCAAGCCGTTTAATTTTCACAAATTTTTCCTACATTATATATCATAAGCTTTCTTTCGCTGGGGTCGCCACCCCAAACGAATCAACGTATAACCAAAGAGGAACCAAAAAAAATGGCAAGAGCATTGATTATCGGTTGTGGCGCCGTTGCCACAGTTGCTATCAAGAAGTGCTGCACCTGCAGCGAAGTTTTTAGCGAAATCTGTATCGCAAGCCGACACCAGGAAAACTGCGAAAAGTTGGCCCAGGAACTCCGCCCGAACACCAAGACCGTCATTACGACAGCCGCTGTAGATGCCGACAAGGCCGAGAACGTCTCTGCTCTTATCAAGCAATACAAGCCTGACCTCGTGATGAACATTGCGCTCCCGTACCAGGACCTCGCCATCATGGACGCGTGCCTGGAATGTGGCGTGAACTACATGGATACCGCGAACTACGAACCGGAAAACATTGACGATCCGGAATGGCGCAAGGTTTACGACAAGCGCGTGAAGGAACAGGGCTTCAGCGCCTACTTCGATTACAGCTGGCAGTACGCCTACAAGGAACGCTTTGAAAAGGCTGGCCTCACGGCGCTCCTCGGTTCCGGTTTTGACCCGGGTGTTTCGCAGGCCTACTGCGCCTACGCCCTCAAGCATCAGTTCGACACCATCGAAGAAATCGATATTTTGGATTGCAACGGCGGCGACCACGGCTACCCGTTTGCAACAAACTTCAACCCGGAAATCAACCTCCGCGAAGTCAGCGCCCCGGGCAGCTACTGGGACACGGACGAAAACGGCAAGGGCCACTGGGTTGAAATCCCCGCCATGAGCATCAAGCGCGAATACGAATTCGACCAGGTCGGCAAGAAGGACATGTACCTTTTGCACCACGAAGAAATCGAAAGCCTCGCCCAGAACATTCCAGGCATCAAGCGCATCCGCTTCTTCATGACGTTTGGCCAGAGCTACTTGACTCACATGAAGTGCCTCGAAAACGTGGGCATGCTCCGTACCGACCCCATCAAGTTCCAGGGCCAGGAAATCGTTCCTATCCAGTTCCTCCGCGCTCTCCTTCCGGACCCGGCAAGCCTCGGCCCTCGCACCAAGGGCAAGACGAACATCGGCTGCATTTTCAAGGGCAAGAAGGACGGCAAGGACAAGACGTACTATTTGTACAACGTCTGCGACCACCAGGAATGCTACAAGGAACTCGGCAGCCAGGCCATCGCCTACACAACCGGTGTCCCTGCCATGTGCGGCGCCATGATGGTGCTTACCGGCAAGTGGATCAAGCCGGGCGTGCATACCGTCGAAGAATTCGACCCCGATCCGTTTATGGAAGCGCTGACCAAGTTCGGCCTCCCGTGGAATGAAAACTTCAACCCCGTGCTGGTGGATTAGTCCACAATTATAAAGTACGAGTTATGAGTTATGAGATTTAGTTTGGCGGCATCGCCGCGATTCTCCTCTTATAATTCGTAATTCATAACTCATAATTATTTTTTCACCTGGCGAAATTTACCCGAGGTTTTAGAAAAAATGAAAAAATGGCGCATTGACGATTCCCGCGACTTGTACAACGTCAAGGGTTGGGGCGTTAATTATTTTGACATCAACGATAAAGGCCACGCCACCGTATCCCCAATGAAGGACGGCGGTCCGAGTATCGATCTTTACGATTTGGTGCAGGAGCTCTCCATTCGCGACGTTTCTACTCCGGTGCTTCTTCGCTTCCCGGATATTCTGGACAGCCGCATCGAAAAAATCAACGAATGCTTCACCAAGGCAACCGAAGAATACGGCTACAAGGGCGGCCACTACAGCATCTTCCCTATCAAGGTGAACCAGCAGCGTGCCGTTCTCGAAGAAGTCGTGAGTCACGGTTCCAAGTTCAACATCGGCCTTGAAGCAGGCTCCAAGCCGGAACTGCACGCGGTACTTGCGAACATGGAAAACCCGGACGCGCTCATCATCTGCAACGGCTACAAGGACGAGGACTTCATCGAACTTGCTCTCCTCGCACAGAAGATGGGCAAGAAGATTTTCATCGTCGTAGAAAAGATGAACGAACTTCACCTGGTCGTGAATCTTTCCCGCCGCATTGGCGTTCGCCCGAACATAGGCATCCGCATCAAGCTCGCGAGTTCCGGCAGCGGCAAGTGGGAAGAATCCGGCGGTTACCACAGCAAGTTTGGTCTTAACAGTTCCGAACTCCTGGAAGCACTTGACTACATCCAGGAAGAAAAGATGGAAGACTGCCTCAAGCTCATCCACTTCCATCTCGGTAGCCAGATTACAAACATTCGCCACATCAAGTCCGGCCTTCGCGAGGTTTCGCAGTTCTACGTGCAAATCAAGAAGATGGGCATGGGACTTGAATTCGTCGATGTAGGCGGCGGCCTTGGCGTTGATTACGACGGTACCCGCAGCAGTAACGCAAGTTCCGTGAACTACTCCATCCAGGAATATGCGAACGACGTGGTTTACGCCATGTACGAAGCCTGCGAAAACGGGAACGTCCCGCACCCGAACATCATTGCGGAATCGGGACGCGCTCTTGCGGCGCACCATTCCATCCTCGTGTTCAACGTGCTGGAAACCGCAGGGCAGCCGTTCTTCGACGATAACGTTCACGAAATCAACGAGAACGCTCCAGAAGCTCTCAAGGACTTGTACAATATTTACAAGGGTCTTTCCCCGAAGAACTTGCTCGAAAGCTGGCACGACGCCATGCAGATTAACGACGACACGTTGAGCGGTTTCAAGATTGGCGACGTGGATTTGCAGACCCGCGCCATGAGCGAACGCCTCTTCTGGAGTATCGCCCGCAAGGTGGACCAGCTTGCGAAGGACTTGCGCCATCCACCTTATGAACTGAGTGAACTCCCGCGCCTCCTTGCCGAAAAGTACTTCTGCAACTTCAGTTTGTTCCAGAGCCTTCCGGACAGCTGGGGCGTAGACCAGGTATTCCCCATCATGCCAATTCAGAGGCTTGATGAAGAACCGACCATCGAAACGACAATCCAAGACGTGACCTGCGACAGTGACGGTAAAATCGACATGTTCGTCCGCGGTGGCGAAGTGGCAAGGACCATTCCGCTCCACGAACTGAAAAAAGATGAACCGTACTTTATCGCAGTCTATCTCGTCGGTGCCTACCAGGAAATCCTCGGCGACCTTCACAACCTCTTCGGCGATACAAATGCAGTCCACATCGTCTGCAACGACAAGGGCGGCTACGATATCGACAAGGTGATTGACGGTGAATCCGTGGAAGACGTTCTCGACTACGTGAACTTCAGCGACAAGGCTCTCGTACGTAACCTTGAAAACTGGGTGACGCGCTCCGTGAAGGACGGCAAGATTACGCTTCAAGAAGGTAAGGAATTCCTGAACATCTACCGCAGCGGCCTGTACGGATATACTTACCTGGAATAAATAAAAGTCTATATTCCAAAATAGAGTATAAAGCCCCTTAAAAAAGGGGCTTTTCTTGTAGAATGGGATTTTGCTCACAGCAAAAAGGAGCCAAAGAAATTTATATTAGCACAACATGATACTTGGAAAAGCAAAAAATTTCTTTTTAAAAGAGGACTCGTTTGAGAGTGTTCTTTTTTGGGGAATCTTGTTTTTTGCCATGGTCGCCGCAGCGGTTTCAGCGCCATTCACTGCTTCAGAAGGTCTGTCAAATTTAGCTGTTGGCTTAAGCATTGTTGCACTCGTATATTTCCTTATTCTCGCATTCATTGCCAAAAAAACAAAAAAAATCACGTCTTGTTTTTTTGCAATGTGCTTTGCTTTAAACGTTTTTTTATTTCCACCCCTGTTCTTCTACTGCGGTGGATTCAAAAGCGGCATGCCATTTTATTGCATCGCAGGTTTACTGCTCTGCACTCTAGTTCGCGGGAGATTTTTACGAAAACTTTTGCTGGTAGTCACTTCTCTATTATCCAATGAAATTTCCTTTTACCTAGCCTGGAAATGTCCCTATCTAGTTGCACCGATTGAGCACGACACGGGAATCATCGACATCATGGTTTCGTTCTTCATTATGGGGACATTTATCATCATTGTCGTTTCATACCTGATTGTCGTTTACAACCACGAACGCCAAAAAAGAGAAGTGCTCATTCGACAACTGAGTTTTTTCTCGAAACACGATCCGCTTACCGGACTCTACAACCGCAGATTTTTCATCAACCACCTAGAAGAGAATGTCTGGGTGAACCGAGAAAAATTCTACATCATGATGTTCGACATCGACGATTTCAAACGTATCAACGACACCAAAGGCCATATTTTCGGTGATATAGTCCTGCGCAAAATCGCAGAAATTGCAAACGCAAACTGCCATGAGGACCAAGGCGAAATCTCAGTGAGATTCGGTGGCGAGGAATTCATTCAAATTTTTTCCGAGAGGAGCTACCAGGCGGCCAAAGATCGCGCAAACAAAATCCGCGAAACCATTTACAAAACTCAATTCAAGGAACATCCAGAAACAACAATTTCCATCAGCGGAGGGCTTGTTTACTGCAATGATCCAAGACTCACAGACCAAACAAAAATGCTCAGCACCGTTGATGACTTGCTATACTTAGCCAAATCTAGAGGCAAGAATCAAATTGCGGACACCGATAACGCCCATGAGCCGTAGCGGTCAACGGACTACACACAAAATGTACAAGAATCTAAAAAAAATAGCCATACTTCTCGCCACATACAACGGCGAAAAACATCTTGAAGAACAGCTAAATTCTCTTTTTAGGCAAAGCTGCCAGGACTTTCACCTGTACATCCGCGATGACGGCTCCACCGACAACACGATGGAAATTTTGGAGCAGTTCACCAGGAAAATTCCAGAAAGGATCACCCTCATCGACGATGCGCAAAAGCACCGCGGAGCAGCGCTTTCCTTTATGTACATGCTTGAGCAAGTGGAATCCGCCTACTACATGTTCTGCGACCAGGACGACGTGTGGATGGATTTTAAAATTGAGAAGACTTTTGCAAGAATGCAGGAACTTGAAGCGGCAAATGCAACTTCGGCAGAGACTCGCACAACAGTCGCGGTTGCAGCAGACGCAGTAAACAAGCCGCTACTTGTCGCAACCGACCTGGAAGTTGTCGACGAGAACCTGCAACGCATCAAGGAATCGTTCAACGCCGACTTGAAAATTGACGTTTTTAAGAAGCATCCCAACCTGATTTGCGTCCGCCATGTCGTCACCGGCTGCACCATGATGTTCAACGAAGCCGCCAAAAAAGTATCCTTGCCCATGTCGTCACTAGCGACTATGCACGACGAATGGGTGGCGCTCTGCGTGCATTTTAAGGGTGGCAGCATATCCATCCTCGAAGAAGCAACCATCCGCTACAGGCAGCACTCAAGCAACACGCTCGGCGCAAGCCAGGCATCCAGGAGCATCTGGAGCCGAATTCTGGCTAGTTCCGGACGAAAGCAGTTTATCCAGGTAGCAAAACTTCTCCACAAGGAATTCAATTTGTCCTACCTGCATTTTTTCCTGTACAAAATTTTGTATAGTTGGTTCTAGTATGAGAAGCATTTGCATGGCCACCTACAACGGCCAAAAATACATCAAGGAACAGCTAGACAGCATTTTGCCCGAGCTCCGCGAGGATGACGAGTTCATCATTTCCGATGACGCCTCCACCGACGATACGCTAAAAATCGCACAAAGCTACAACGATCCGCGCATCAAGATTTTCCACAACGAGAATCACGGCGTCGCCCATAATTTTGAAAACGCCATGCAAAAAGCCTCGGGCGACCTCATCTATTTCGCCGACCAGGACGACGTATGGCTCCCGGGCAAGCTCGACAAAATGGAAAAATTTTTAAAGGACGGCGGCTACGACACCATTCTCTGCAACTGCGCCCTGACGGATGCAAACCTGAACATCGTCAAGGAACGCCACTACGATGAAAATTGGCCGATGAAAAAATCGCTTCTCAAGAACATCATCAACAACTGCTGGCTCGGAGCCTGCATGTGCTTCACCAAGCAAGTCAAGGAAGCATGCATGCCGTTCCCGCCGAAAGTAGTCGCTCACGACCTGTGGGTCTCGTACTATGCGCAAAAGCATTTCAAGTGCGGCTATTTAGATGAAGTGTTACAACTCTACCGCCGTCACGAAAATACGGTTTCATTCACCGGTGGCAAGAGCACCAACAGCCTCTACTTCAAAATAGCATACCGCATTTATCTTGCGTGGCATATTCTCTGGCGCTAACATGTCAAAAATTTGCATAACACTTGCTACTTACAACGGAGAGAAGTACCTCAGTGAAATGTTGGACTCTCTCATTTTACAGACGAGAAAGGCCGACCTGATAATCGCGGTTGACGATGGATCCAGCGATGCCTCGCCAGAAATTCTAGAAAGCTACAAGGACAAGCTACCTCTGCAAATCATCCGATTCGAAAAGAACCAGGGGCATAGAGCAGCCTTTTCAAAGGCTCTAGAAGAAGCACATAAACAAGTCAACGATAGCGACTTTATTTTTCTCGCCGATCAGGACGATGTTTGGAAATCACACAAATTAAAAATCATGGAACAAAAAATCATGGGCAATTCCATGATTTTCGGAGACGCGGAAATCATCAACAGTGACGGTCGCAAGACAAGTGCAAGTTGGCGAGAAAAGAACGGAATTATCGAGAATTTAAGTCAAAAAGCTTTGCTCACAGGTTACACCAATGTAACGGGCTGCATGGCCATGTTCCGCGCATCGCTTTTGCACCTAGCGCTTCCAATTCCTGAAGACATTCCCGTACACGACCAATGGCTAACACTCTGTGCTACCATAGCAAACGGATGTGCGCCTATTTCAGACAAAGTCATTCGTTATCGAATACACGAAGAAAATGCGATTGGCGAAGGCAACAAGTCTTGGAGCGAAAAACTTTCAACGAATTTGCGTTGGGCGGTCGCAGTCAAGAATTCCCATCTTTACCCACTATTGCCCGAAAGCAGTCGCAAATTCTTGAATGAATATATCTCTTTTTCAAAAGAACGCTTTCAAAAGAAATTCGTGCCGAAGTGGTTCAAATGGATTTTTCAGAATCGCAACGAACTTTATCCGCAAAGCACCAAAGATTGGTCAATGATGATTCCGAGAGTTCTCTTTACCATCATCGGAATTTCTACAGCAAAGAAATTTTTCAAAAAGAAATAGTCTCATGATTCACGAAATTACACCGCATAAGCTGAATAACGATTTTAAAACAGCAAAGCCTAAACCAGACGATTACCTCATCATTTTTAACGGAGAACAAACTTTATTCAAAAAGGAATGCGACAATTATCGCATTCCAAGAATTTGCGATTTTCCCCCATGTGAATGTCACCATCTCATCAGCATCGATGACACGGCCTATTTTCTCTGCAATTCAAGTTTGCCGCCAATTCCGGATGGTTTCGAATTCAAGGGAAACCGCACCTTTCGCACCTTGGAAAGCCCCTTGGAAAGACTTGGCGGGGCAACTGCGGCTCACATAGCCAAATGGGAAAGTTTGAATAAATTCTGTGGTAAATGCGGACATCCGATGCAACGAGGCGTCAGGGAACGATCCATGGTCTGCCCCGATTGCAAGAACACGGTTTACCCTAAAATTTCACCCGTCGTCATCGTCGCTGTCCATAATGGCAACGAGCTTTTAATGGCCAGGAATCTCGACAATCCTGACAAGACACGCCTATTCCTCATCTCCGGTTTCGTTGAAATCGGGGAATCGCTTGAGCAAGCTGTCAAGCGCGAAGTTTATGAAGAAGCGGGCCTCCATGTGAAAAACATCAGATACTTCGGAAGCCAGCCGTGGCCATTTTCCGAATCGCTGATTTCTGGATACACAGCGGAACTTGACGGAGACGCAACTATCCACATGCAAGCCTCCGAACTCGCCTGCTGCACCTGGGTCAACCGCAAGGACATTCCCGAATACGACACCAGCGTAAGCATCAGCAGTTGCCTCATCGAGAACTTCCGCAGCGGCTACAAAATTAAAGAATAAAGGTTCACCTGCAAAGTTCCGTGTTTTAATGCAAAAGTAAACTGCTTGCAGGGCGGGGCCCCAGCTCGGAGTGGGGCATGCCCCAAAACAAGCCCCACCAGTATCCAAACAAGTTTGGCTGTTGGCTTCGGCTTACGGATTT